>NZ_JBSFLI010000029.1:0-102963 GCF_053598955.1 Streptomyces sp. NPDC001056
AGGTCCTGGTCCAGGGTGATACGGCCGAAGTCCATGGCCACCGTGGTGGTGGTCTTGTCCCCGGTGTGAGTGAGGTCGTCGATGCCGGCCGACGCCGAGGTCATGACGGCCTCTGTGCGCAGCGGGTTGATCTCCGAGACGGCGCCGACGAACGTGGTCTTGCCCACGCCGAAGCCGCCCGCCACCACGATCTTCGCCGAGGTGGTGGCCCGTCCCGCGTCAGAGCTTGCGAAGTCCACTGAGCACCCTTTCGAGCAGCGTCACGTCCGGAGCGCCGCCGTTGTTCTCGTCCCCACCCGGCTGGTGAATCGCGACCAGGCCCGCTTCGGCCAGGTCGGCGACCAGGATCCGGGCCACGCCCAGCGGCATGTTCAGCAGGGCGGACACCTCCGCCACCGACTTGACCTCACGGCACAGGTGGCAGATGCGCTGGTGCTCGGGGAGCAGCCCCATGAGCGCCGCGGGGTCGGCCGTGGTGCTGATCAGCGCCTCGATGGCGAGCTGGTAGCGCGGCCGGGTCCGGCCGCCGGTCATGGCGTACGGCCGCACCAGCGGCTGGTCGCCCTCGTCCCCGTACGGTTCCGCGTACGGATCGTGATGGGCGGTGGGCGGGGTCATGGATCCTCCGGGCGGGACAGCAAGTCGGTCAGTCAAGCCGTCTGACGGGGCCGGTGGGGGGATTGTGGCGGCCGGACGGTGTTTTGGTGAGGTGGGTGGTGCCGGGGCCGGTCAGTGAAGCAGACTGCCCTGTAGTTCGGCGCGCAGGTCCGGGGTGAGTACCGCCCCCGCGCGGTCGACGAGCAGTGCCATCTCGTAGCCGACCAGGCCGATGTCGCACTCAGGGTGGGCCAGAACCGCGAGGGAAGACCCGTCCGAGACGGACATCAGGAAGAGGAACCCCCGCTCCATCTCCACGACCGTCTGGGCCACGGCGCCGCCCTCGAAGATCCGGGAGGCCCCGGCGGTCAGCGAGGTCAGACCGGAGGCGACGGCCGCCAGCTGGTCGGCGCGGTCCCGCGGGAAGCCCTCGGACATCGCCAGCAGCAGGCCGTCGGCGGAGACCACCACCGTGTGGGACACCCCGGGGGTGTTGTCCACGAAGTTGGTGATCAACCAGTTCAGGTTCTGTGCCGCCTGGCTCATCGGACTCAACTAACGCTCCTGCTGGTGAGTGGGGCTCGGGTAGCTGCCGGTCTGGCCGCTGCCGGCCTGCCGGCCCTGTGCGATACCCCGACGGAGATTGGTCAGCCGGCCGCGTACGTCGTCAGGCGCACGGGAGACCTGCGGACCAGCCTGGTGCTGCTGTTGCTGAGCCGTGCCCGGCACGAGGTTCGCCCGGGGCACCCGGCGCGGCAGGCCGGAGGTGGTGATGCCACCCGCCGCGGGCTGGCGCACCCGCTCGGCCTGTCGCACGAGTTCGTCGTTCGGCGACGCGCGCCACGAGCCGGTGGCGGCCGCCGCGTCGCGCTGCGGGGGCTGCGGCTGCTGCTCCGCGGGCGCGTTCTGCTGCTGTCCGGCGCCGTGGAACCAGTTGGTCTCCAGCGTGTCGAACAGCGGGGTACGACCGTCACCGGGGCCGACGGCCGGCGGCAGCGCCTCCGGCTCGCGCACCGGGCGCTCCTGGTGGGCCGGGGCCTGCTGCGGGGCCGGCGGGCGCGGGGCGCCGAAGTCGCCACGGGCGGGCGGCTGCGGGCGCTCGAACTGGCCGGTGTGCGCCGGGTCGGGACGACCGGGCAGCGCGTGCTGTCCGGTGCCGCCGTTGTCGTAGCCCTGCGGGGCCGCGTACCGGCCGGGGTCCTGGGCGGGCTCGCCATGGCGCGGAGGGGTGCCGAAGATGTCGGAGCGCACGAACGCCCCGTTGTCCTGCTGCCCCGCCGGAGCGTCGTACCGCCCCGGGGGCTGCGCCGGGTCCGGCCGCCGGTCCGCGTCCGGCCGCTGGAACTGGCCGGTCTGCTGCGGGAGTTCGGCCTGCGGGAACTGCCCGGTGTGCTGCGCGGCGTCGGGCCGCTGGAACTGACCGGTGTGCCGGCCCGCGTCCGGGCGCTGGAACTGGCCCGTCTGCTGCGTCAGGTCGGGCCGCGCGAACTGGCCGGTGTCCTGCGGGGATTCGGGGCGGGCGAACTGGCCCGTCTGCTGGGCGTCCGGCCGCTGGTACTGCCCCGTGGTGTCGGGACGGGTGAACTGGCCCGTCTGCTGCGGGAGTTCAGGGCGGCCGTACTGGCCCGCGCCCTGCGAACCGGGCAGCTCGGGGCGCGAGAACTCGCTGGGGGCGGGACCGTGCGGATCGATCCGCGGCATCTCCGCGGTCGAACCCGGGCCCTGCCGGTCGTCGAACGGCGGCATCGGCGCCGTCTGCGACGGGTCGCGCTCGTCATGGCCGCGCGGGGTGTCCAGCGAGGCCCGCCCGTCGTTCCAGTCCTGGCGCCGGGCGTCGCCGCCGGGCAGTTCGGCCCGCGGGCCGCCGCGCGGCGGCAGCTGGGGCTGGCGGCCCTGGTCGGCGGAACCACCGGCGCCGCGCTGCCCGCCACGGCCACCGCCGAAGAGATCCTGCTGGGGTCCGTCCGGGTTCGCGGCCTGGAGGCCCTGCGGCGCGTTCGGCGCCTGCGCGCCGAAGCCGCCCGGGGCACCCCGCTGCGGACCACGCGCGCCACCGGGCGCGCCGGGACGGCCGCCGCCCTGACCCGTGCCGGGCAGCGCCGCCCGGGGACCCTGGCCGGCCCCGACCTGCCCGCGCGAGCCACCGCCGGAACCGAGCAGACCACCGCCGGGACCACCGGCACCGCCGCCACCGCGGCGGGCCGCGGCCGCTCCGGCAGCAGCCTGCGCCGCGGCCGGACCGCCGCCCGCGCCGGGACCGCCGGACTTGCCGGGAGCCTTCTTGCCGCCCTGCGCGACGTCCACCGGCAGCATGACCAGCGCGGTCGTACCACCGGAGTCGGACGGGCGCAGCTGGATGCGGATGCCGTGCCGCTGGGACAGCCGGCCGACCACGAACAGACCCATGCGGCGGGAGACGGAGACGTCCACGGTGGGCGGCGAGGCCAGCCGCTCGTTGATCGCCGCGAGGTCCTCGGGGGACAGGCCGATACCGGTGTCGTGGATCTCGATCAGCACGCGGCCGTCGGGCAGCGCGTGACCGGTGACCTTGACCTTGGTCTGCGGGGAGGAGAACGAGGTGGCGTTCTCCAGCAGCTCGGCGAGCAGGTGCACGAGGTCGTTGACGACCCGGCCCGCGACCTCCGTCGTCGGCACGGAGGCCAGCTCGATGCGCTCGTACTGCTCCACCTCGGACGCGGCGGCGCGGAGCACGTCGACCAGCGGCACGGGACGCGTCCAGCGGCGGCCCGGCTCCTCACCGGCGAGGACGAGGAGGTTCTCGCCGTTACGGCGCATACGGGTGGCGAGGTGGTCCAGCTTGAACAGCGAGGACAGCTGGTCCGGGTCGGCCTCGCGGGACTCCAGTTCGGAGATGAGCGACAGCTGGCGCTGGATCAGACCCTGGGAACGGCGCGAGAGGTTGGTGAACATCGCGTTGACGTTGCCCCGCAGCAGGGCCTGCTCGGCGGCGAGGCGGACCGCCTCGCGGTGCACGTCGTCGAAGGCCGTGGCCACTTGGCCGATCTCGTCCCGGGAGTGCACACCGACCGACTCCACGGACGTGTCCACGTCCTGCGGGTCGGACTCAGACAGGTGCTTGACCAGCTCGGGCAGGCGTTCCTGGGCGACCTTGGTCGCGGTCTCCTGGAGCCGGCGCAGCGAGCGGATCATGGAGCGGGCCACGACGAACGCGCCGACCAGCGAGACGCCGAGCACCAGCAGGATCAGCACACCGGAGATGATGGCGTCGCGCTGGGTGGCGCTCTTCAGCTCGCGCGCCTTCTGCTCCATGTCCTCGAGCAGCGTGTGCTCGATCTTCTTCATCTGCTCGATCTTGGTCGAGCTGTCGTCCACCCAGTCGCGGTACGAGCGGGCGGGCAGGTCGGACAGGCCGCCGCGCTGCGCGAAGGCGCGCTTGGCGTAGGTGTCCGCGGACTCGATCGTCGGGTTGTTGCCGCCGTCGATCGGCTTGAGCAGCTCCTCCGCGTTCTGGCTCGCGTAGATCTTGCGGAAGATCGCCAGCTCGGAGTTCTCGCTCTCGTACGCCGATTCGCCGTACAGGCGGTCGTTCTCGGAGATGGTGGCCTTGCTGGAGGTGGTCGAGGGCAGCGCCGCGGCGATGGTCGCGCGCTGCACGGACGCGTACTCCTTGGCGGTGGAGAAGGCCGCCAGGGCGCGGGTGCGCGAGATCATCTCCGGGTTGCTGGACGCCTCGGCCATGTCCTGGGACAGGTCGATCAGCTGGGTGATCAGCCGGTGGTACGACTCGATGGTCTGGGTCGAGTTGTCCTTGGACTCATAGGCGGACCGGCGGATCTTGGCCAGGTCGTCCAGCTGGTTGGCGAGGCCGACGAGCGCGTCGCGCACACCCTGGAGCTGGCCGTCCTTGCTCGCCTCGTCGATCTGCTCGGAGGCGTCGAGGAAGTTGGCGCGGGCCCGGTCGGTCTTCTGCTGGTAGCCCTTGACCGTGTAGTCGTTCGCGCTGAGCCCGTGGGACAGGGGGCCGGCGGACTGGTCGCGCTCCTCCTGGAGCGCGGCGGCCAGCTCGGTGGCCTGCTTGGTCATGTCCGTCAGCAGCTTCATGTTGTCGAGCTGCTGGATGTCGTTCAGGTTGTCGTTGATGCGCAGGGCGCCCAGCGAGGTCGCCGCGACCACGGGGAGCGCGAGCAGCGAGACCAGACGGGTCGAGATGCGCCAGTTGCGCAGGGCCATGCGCGAGCCGGTACCGGTGGGGGTCGCGGCGGACCTGGCGGCCGGCGCGGAGCCGGCGGACTTGGGGGAGCCCTTGGCGGAGGAGGGGGCCGACGCGCCGGGGCGTGCGCGCTCGGAGCCTTCACCGGGCGGGGTCGGACCCGGGTTCTGGGCGTGCTGGGGAGAGGCGCTGCCCGTCATGGGGCCAGTCCCGTCGTGCTCCGGCTCCGCCGAAGCGCTGCCATCCCTCTTGAAACGTCCCTGCACTAGCGTCGCAACCTCTGGACCAGGCGCCCCTCCGCGCGAACGGAGGAACACGGTGTCGGCGTCGTGGAAGGCGCCCTGAAAACGCCCCCCGGTGGTCTTGAGTGACCGGCGCTGGTTTCCCCCTTGTCTCGCCGCCACTCGGCGCTGCGTTGCGCCCCCTGCGCGCCGGCTCGATCCCGCGGCGGTCCGTGGAATTCCAGCACAGTGGCGGATCTCCAACAAGGGCCGTGTGCCGAGCTGTGACATCGGTGACGGGGTGTGCATGTCAGGTCACCAGTCGTGGAAGTCGATCTCATCCATAACGGGCGTATCCCTGCGAGTCGCCGCGCGGTGGCACGTGTCCCAGTCGCCATGATCGGCAGCGGAATGGGGGCTTCCGAGCGTCAATGTCCGTTTCGCTAGGGCGGATTGTCGGCCGGAATTGACCGGTTTGCCCTTGTGCTGGTGAGCAAAATCACACAACCTTCAGGGCTGGTTGGCGAGTTGGTCAGGGAATCGGATGTTTAGCCTGACGCTTTACATGAGGGACGTATCTGTCACCCCGCACTGTCACCCGCCGACACAGGACTAGGACGCGTACAACCGTGAAGACGACGATGATGTTCCGCAAGATAGCCAACCCGCGACGCACGACCCTGGCGCACCTTGAGGACGCGGGCGAGCTGCAGACGCCCGCGCTGCCGGAGCAGTCCGTCGAACTCCCCGCCCAGACGGCCAACCCCCGGCGCACCATCCTGATGGACCTCCCCGAGGCCGCGGCGGCCACCGCCGGCGAGTGACCGCCGAGGCGACCGCAGGACCCCGGGGCGCGGCCCGGAAGATCACCCGACGGTGATGATCTTCCGGGCCGCGCTCGTCTTTTCGGTGACCCGGACGGCGGGCCGCGCATGTTTTCCACCGCATTCGCGCCGCCGTGTTTATCGGGTACGGCGACGGCGGGCACCGTCGTGTTCCCGGCTCCCGGCGCCGAACCCGGACAGATGTCATCACCGCAGGTCAGGGGCGTGACAGTCGCCGGGTTCCGCTGCGTCGGCGCCCCCGAATACACCGGAAACGGGAATTCCCCTTAAGCGCTTTACGGCCCCCGGAAAACCCTTCGCCCCGCGCTCCCGGCCGAACGCCCAGCCGCCCGACCGGTTAACCTTGGGCGTCAGTACGCCGGTTCTCAGTGAGGGGCGCAAGCACCCGTGCGCATCGCCAGGTTCTCCATCGACGGGAACGTAGCCTTCGGCGCGGTCGAGGGCGACAAGCAGGACGAACTCGTCCTCGACATCATCAAGGGCATCCCCTTCGCCGACCACGAGCTGTCCGGGACGAAGGTGCCGCTGAGCAAGGTCAGGCTGCTCCCGCCGGTCCTCCCCAACAAGGTCGTGGCGTTCGGCCGCAACTACGCCGAGCACGCCCGTGAGCTGGGCAACGAGGTGCCCGAGGCGCCGTTCGCCTTCTTCAAGCCGTCCACCTCGGTCATCGGACCCGGGGACGAGATCCAGTACCCCTCGTTCTCCCGGGAACTGCACCACGAGGCCGAGCTGGCCGTCGTCATCGGCCGCATGTGCCGCGAGGTGCCCCGCGAGCGCGTCAAGGACGTGATCTTCGGCTACACCTGCGCCAACGACGTCACCGCCCGCGACGTCCAGCGCCGCGAGAAGCAGTGGGCCAGGGCCAAGGGCTTCGACAGCTCCTGCCCGCTCGGGCCCTGGGTGGAGACCGATCTGGACCTCGCGCGGGCGGGCGACCTCACGGTGCAGCTCACGGTCAACGGCGAACAGCGCCAGCTGGGCAGCACCAGCCAGATGATTCACCCCATCGAGGACCTGATCGTCAACATCACCGAGGCCATGACGCTGCTGCCCGGCGACGTCATCCTCACCGGCACCCCGGCAGGGGTCGGCCCCCTGAACGTCGGCGACGACGTCGCCGTCACCATCGAAGGCATCGGCACTCTCACCAACAAGGTTGTCAAGCGTGGCTAGCGCACCCGCCTCATCCGTCTCACCCGTCCGCGTCCGTTTCTGCCCCTCGCCCACCGGTAACCCCCACGTGGGCCTGGTCCGCACCGCCCTGTTCAACTGGGCGTTCGCCCGGCACCACCAGGGCACCCTGGTCTTCCGTATCGAGGACACCGACGCGGCCCGCGACTCCGAGGAGTCGTACAACCAGCTGCTCGACGCGATGCGCTGGCTCGGCTTCGACTGGGACGAGGGCCCCGAGGTCGGCGGCCCGCACACGCCGTACCGCCAGTCGCAGCGCATGGACATCTACGCCGACGTCGCGCAGAAGCTCCTCGACGGCGGGTACGCCTACCGCTGCTACTGCTCCCAGGAGGAGCTGGACACGCGCCGCGAGGCCGCCCGCGCCGCCGGCAAGCCCTCCGGCTACGACGGCCACTGCCGCGACCTGTCCGCCGAGCAGGTCGAGCAGTACCAGGCCGAGGGCCGGGCGCCGATCGTCCGGTTCCGGATGCCCGACGAGACGATCACCTTCGACGACCTGGTGCGCGGCGAGCTGACCTTCACCCCGGAGAACGTGCCGGACTACGGCATCGTCCGCGCCAACGGCGCCCCGCTGTACACGCTGGTCAACCCCGTCGACGACGCGCTGATGGAGATCACGCACGTGCTGCGCGGCGAGGACCTGCTCTCCTCCACCCCGCGCCAGATCGCGCTGTACAAGGCGCTGACGGAGCTGGGCATCGCCAAGCGGACCCCGGCCTTCGGGCACCTGCCGTACGTGATGGGCGAGGGCAACAAGAAGCTGTCCAAGCGCGACCCGCAGTCCTCGCTGAACCTCTACCGCGAGCGCGGCTTCCTGCCCGAGGGCCTGCTCAACTACCTGTCCCTGCTCGGCTGGTCGCTCTCGGCGGACAAGGACATCTTCACGATCGAGGAGATGGTCGCGGCCTTCGAGATCTCCGACGTGAACCCCAACCCGGCGCGCTTCGACCTGAAGAAGTGCGAGGCGATCAACGCCGACCACATCCGCATGCTGGATGTGAAGGAGTTCACCGAGCGCTGCCGCACCTGGCTGAAGGCCCCGTTCGCCCCCTGGGCGCCGGAGGCGTTCGACGAGGCCAAGTGGGAGGCCATCGCCCCGCACGCCCAGACCCGCCTGAAGGTGCTCTCGGAGATCACCGAGAACGTCGACTTCCTGTTCCTGCCGGAGCCGGTCTTCGACGAGGCGTCCTGGGCCAAGGCGATGAAGGAGGGCAGCGACGCCCTCCTCCGCACGGCCCGCGAGAAGCTGGAGTCCGCGGACTGGACGTCGGCGGAGTCCCTCAAGGAGGCCGTCCTGGCCGCCGGCGAGGCCCACGGCCTCAAGCTCGGCAAGGCCCAGGCCCCGGTCCGCGTCGCCGTCACCGGCCGCACCGTCGGCCTGCCGCTCTTCGAGTCCCTCCAGGTCCTGGGCAAGGAGACGACCCTGGCCCGCGTCGACGCGGCCCTGGCGAAGCTCGCCGCCTGAGCATCACCGCACGACAGGGGCGGCACCCGGGAGACCGGGTGCCGCCCCTCGGTGTGTCCACCGGTGTGACGACACTCACCGCTCCGGGCCGGGGCGCCCCCGCCGTTCCACGGACGCGCCCCGCCCCCCGGCGTTACGGTCAAAGACGTGAGCATCGAAGCCGTGGTCTGGGACGTGGACGACACGCTCTTCGACTACACCAGCGCCGACCGGAGCGGGATGCGGGCGCATCTCGCCGCCGAGGGTCTGCTCGGGCGCTACGGCGCGGTGGAGGACGCGCTGGGCCGGTGGCGGGAGATCACCGACCGGCAGTGGGCGCGGTACGCGGCGGGGGAGTGCGACTTCCGGCAGCAGCGGTGCGACCGCGTACGCGCGTTCCTCGACGCCGAGATGGACGACGCCGCGGCGGAGGCCTGGTTCGAGCGGTACGTGGGGCACTACGAGGCCGCCTGGGAGCTGTTCCCGGACGTGCTGCCCGCGCTGGAGGCGCTCGCGGGCACGCACCGGCACGCGGTGCTGTCGAACTCCAGCATCACCGTCCAGGAGCGCAAGCTGCGCGTCCTCGGTCTCCTGGACCGCTTCGAGGCCGTGCTGTGCGCCGCCGAGCTGGGCGTCTCCAAGCCCCGGCCCGGCGCCTTCCTGGCCGCCTGCGAGGCGCTCGATCTGGCCCCGCACGAGGTGGCGTACGTCGGCGACCACCCGGAGATCGACGGGCGGGGCGCCGCCGAGGCCGGGCTGCTGTCCGTGTGGATCGACCGCGGGACGGCGCCCGCGGGGGCCGCCGGGGACGTCGTCGTGCACCGCATCGCCAGCCTGTCCGAACTCCCCGCGCTGCTCCGCTCGGATACTCGTTTTGGAGCCCCGTCCACCTTCGGGTAATGTTCTTCCTGCGCCGAGGGGAACGGGCCGAAAGGCCGGGACCCGGAGGAGCGAACTAGAACAAGAACCCCGCAGGGGATTGAGTTCCAGTGGCCTATGGTGTAATTGGCAGCACGACTGATTCTGGTTCAGTTAGTCTTGGTTCGAGTCCAGGTAGGCCAGCTCGCAGAGCTTATCTGCAAAGCCCCCGTTGTGTAGCGGCCTAGCACGCTGCCCTCTCAAGGCAGTAGCGCCGGTTCGAATCCGGTCGGGGGTACTGATCCTGATCTTGTCGGGATCGCTAGGGCCCCCGTTGTGTAGCGGCCTAGCACGCCGCCCTCTCAAGGCGGTAGCGCCGGTTCGAATCCGGTCGGGGGTACTGACTGGTCTAAACCATCATTGGTCTATGGTGTAATTGGCAGCACGACTGATTCTGGTTCAGTTAGTCTTGGTTCGAGTCCAGGTAGACCAGCTCGGACCTGCGGAAACGCAGTGTCCAGGCCCCCGTTGTGTAGCGGCCTAGCACGCCGCCCTCTCAAGGCGGTAGCGCCGGTTCGAATCCGGTCGGGGGTACAGAACGAAGGCCCTTCGCTTCGGCGGAGGGCCTTCGCCGTTGTCCGGCGGCGGTCACTCGAAGCCGTACCGCCGCGCCGTCTCCTCCTCCTGGGCCAGCCGGTGCAGCGCGCGCAGCACCGGCTCGTTGAGGATCGCCCCGAGGACCGCGAACTCGATCCGCTCCGCCCCCGGCGGATGCGTCTCCATGTTGTCCAGGTCGAGCACGGCCGTCCGGTACATCAACTCCGCGTACGGCGCGAGCTGTTCGGCTCCCCAGCCGTAGCCGAGCCGGCGGAACGCGGCCACCGCCACCACCAGCGAGCGGTACGCGGGCGAGAGGGTCGCGAGCTGCCGCGCGTTCTCCCAGCCCAGCCGGTCGAGCAGCGCCGCGACCTCCTCGTGCGCGGCCCGCACGTACGCGTCCTCCTCGTCCGGCTCCGGCACCTGCGGCAGCGCCCACAGCGCCGCGCCCAGCCGGATCGTGCGGCCCAGCGAGTCGTCGTCCACGTGCCCGAGCACCTCGCGCACCTTCGCCACGGGGAGCTGGCCGACCTGGACCATCGCCCGCACCAGCCGCAGCCGGCGCAGATGTTCCTCGTCGTACTCCGCCGTGGTCGCGTTGATCTGCCGGCCCGGCCGCAACAGGCCCTCGCGCAGGTAGTACTTGATCGTCGCGGTGGAGACACCGCTGCGTCTGCTCAGTTCGGCCAGCCGCATGTCTTGCGTACCTCCTTGGATAAGAGCACTATCCAAACACGTGAAGAAGGGGGAAGCCATGGTGGCCCGTACGACCGCCGACGCGAAGGGCGACGTCGTCGTCCTGCTGATCGGCATGCGGATCAACCGCTTCTGGGCGGTGCATCTGTGGATACCGGTGATGCTCGCGATGCTCCGCATGCTGCGGGAGCTGGCGAAGGATCCCGGGCGGGGACTGCGGGAGAGGGTGCTGCTCACGGCGTCGCCGCGAACGTACTACGTCGTGCAGTACTGGGAGTCCAAGGAGAAGCTGTACGCCTACGCCACGGCGCCGGACGCCTTCCACCACAAGGTCTGGGCGCAGCTGAACCGCAAGGAGCGGGCGGGGAAGCTGCGGGGGCAGGTCGGCATCTGGCACGAGGCGTACGTCGTGCCCGAGGGGTCGTACGAGGCGATCTACGCGGACATGCCGGCGTTCGGGCTGGCGGCGGCGCACGGGCAGGTTCCGCTCGCTGCGCGCGGGCGTTATGCCAGGGACCGGTTCGCCTACCGGTCGCAGGAGAAGAGCGCCTGAGCGCTGGGGTGACGATCGTCGGGGCGCGGGCCCGGGTCGCATGGGGCTTGTCGCGTCACGCGGCGGACCGGCCCGTCGGCCGGCCCCGCGCCCCTGGGTTTCTCCGGCTCCCGTCGGCGGAAGGTGCCGCGGCGTTGAGGCGACCTTCGATCGGCGGGAGCCGTTGCCACCGCCGTCAGCCCGTGCGGCGCAGGGCCTCCGAGAGGCGGGTCGCGGCGTCGATGACGGCCTGCGCGTGCATGCGGCCCGGGTGGCGGGTCAGGCGCTCGATGGGGCCCGAGACGGAGACGGCGGCGACGACGCGGTTGGAGGGGCCGCGCACGGGCGCCGAGACGGACGCGACGCCCGGCTCGCGCTCGCCGATGGACTGGGCCCAGCCGCGGCGCCGTACGCCCGACAGGGCCGTCGCCGTGAAGCGGGCGCCCTGGAGCCCGCGGTGCAGGCGCTCGGGCTCCTCCCAGGCGAGCAGGATCTGCGCCGAGGAACCGGCCTTCATCGTGAGCGTGGAGCCGACCGGGACGGTGTCCCGCAGGCCGGACAGGCGTTCCGCCGCGGCCACGCAGATCCGCATGTCGCCCTGGCGCCGGTAGAGCTGCGCGCTCTCGCCGGTGACATCGCGGAGGTGGGTGAGCACGGGGCCCGCCGTGGCGAGCAGGCGGTCCTCGCCAGCCGCCGCCGCGAGCTCCGCGAGGCGCGGGCCGAGGATGAACCGGCCCTGCATGTCGCGTGCCACCATGCGGTGGTGTTCCAGGGCCACGGCCAGGCGGTGGGCCGTGGGTCGTGCCAGTCCGGTGGCCCCGACCAGACCCGCGAGGGTGGCCGGACCGGACTCCAGAGCGCTCAGGACGAGGGCCGCCTTGTCCAGAACGCCGACGCCGCTACTGTTGTCCATGCAACGATACTCACGTCTCACTCTGTGAAACGCAAGTTCAATTTTCTGCGGAACGCGTCACCCTGGATTCACACGGCGGCCCGTCCATCGATGGGCCCGGCGGCGGACGCCCGGAATCAGGGGTGCGGGCGCCGTCCTCAAGATCTCTAGTTGGGCCGGCGCACGCATGCCGGCCGGAGGGAAAGCGATGGGTAGGACACTCGCGGAAAAGGTCTGGGACGACCACGTCGTCCGGCGCGCCGAGGGCGAGCCCGACCTCCTCTACATCGATCTGCACCTGCTGCACGAGGTGACCAGCCCGCAGGCCTTCGACGGGCTGCGCCAGAACGGCCGCCCGGTGCGCCGCCTCGACCTCACCATCGCCACCGAGGACCACAACACCCCGACCCTCGACATCGACAAGCCGATCGCCGACCCGGTCTCCCGCGCCCAGCTGGAGACGCTGCGCAAGAACTGCGCCGAGTTCGGGGTGCGGCTGCACCCGCTGGGCGACGTCGAGCAGGGCGTCGTGCACGTGGTCGGCCCGCAGCTGGGCCTGACCCAGCCCGGCACCACCGTGGTCTGCGGCGACTCGCACACCTCCACGCACGGCGCCTTCGGCGCGCTGGCGTTCGGCATCGGCACCTCCCAGGTGGAGCACGTGCTGGCCACCCAGACGCTGCCGATGGCCCGCCCGAAGACCATGGCGATCACCGTCGAAGGCGAACTGCCGGACGGCGTCACCGCCAAGGACCTGATCCTCGCGATCATCGCCAGGATCGGTACGGGCGGCGGCCAGGGCTACATCCTGGAGTACCGCGGCTCCGCCATCGAGAAGCTCTCGATGGAGGCCCGGATGACCATCTGCAACATGTCGATCGAGGCCGGTGCCCGCGCGGGCATGATCGCCCCCGACGAGACCACCTTCGCGTACCTCAAGGACCGCCCGCACGCCCCCGAGGGCGCCGACTGGGACGAGGCTGTCGCGTACTGGAAGACGCTGCGCACGGACGACGACGCGGTATTCGACGCCGAGGTCGTCATCGACGCCACCGAGCTGTCCCCGTTCGTCACCTGGGGCACCAACCCCGGCCAGGGCGCGCCGCTTTCGGCGTCCGTCCCCGACCCGGCTTCGTACGAAGACGCATCGGAGCGCCTGGCCGCCGAAAAGGCCCTGGAATACATGGGGTTGGAGGCCGGAGCGCCGCTGCGGTCCATCAAGGTGGACACCGTCTTCGTAGGCTCGTGCACCAACGGCCGGATCGAGGACCTGCGTGCCGCCGCCGCGATCCTGAAGGACCGCAAAGTCGCCGACGGCGTACGGATGCTGGTCGTGCCGGGCTCCGCGCGGGTCGGCCTCCAGGCCGCTTCCGAGGGCCTCGACGTGGTCTTCAAGGAGGCCGGCGCCGAGTGGCGGTACGCGGGCTGCTCGATGTGCCTGGGCATGAACCCGGACCAACTTGCCCCGGGTGAGCGCTCCGCCTCCACCTCCAACCGCAACTTCGAGGGCCGGCAGGGCAAGGGCGGTCGTACCCACCTGGTGTCGCCGCAGGTCGCGGCGGCGACCGCCGTCCTGGGCCACCTGGCCTCCCCGGCCGACCTGACCGACGACCGTACGCCCGCTGGAGTCTGAGAACGATGGAAGCCTTCACCACCCACACCGGCCGGGCCGTCCCGCTGCGCCGCAGCAACGTCGACACCGACCAGATCATCCCCGCCCACTGGCTCAAGAAGGTGACCCGGGACGGGTTCGAGGACGGGCTCTTCGAGGCCTGGCGCAAGGACCCCGAGTTCGTCCTCAACCGCCCCGAGCGGCAGGGCGCCACCGTCCTGGTGGCCGGCCCCGACTTCGGCACCGGCTCCTCCCGTGAGCACGCGGTCTGGGCGCTGCAGAACTACGGCTTCAAGGCCGTGATCTCCGCCCGCTTCGCGGACATCTTCCGGGGCAACTCGCTGAAGAACGGCCTGCTCACCGTCGTCCTGGAGCAGAAGATCGTGGACGCGCTGTGGGAGCTGACCGAGGCCGACCCGACCGCCGAGATCACGGTGGACCTCCAGGCCCGCGAGGTGCGCGCCGAGGGCGTGACCGCCTCCTTCGAGCTGGACGAGAACTCCCGCTGGCGGCTGCTGAACGGCCTGGACGACATCTCCATCACCCTCCGGAACGAGGCGGACATCGCCGCGTACGAGGAGAAGCGGCCCGCCTACAAGCCGCAGACCCTCCAGGGCTGAGCGGGTAGCCTGTCCCGGACCTCCTGAGGGTCGGGTTTCGGCCACCCCGACAAACCCGTCTGTACCCCCGATCGCCCCGATCGGGGGTACAGGCATGTCGGGGCCCGGACGGACTCCCCGAGCGCTGGCATTCCTCTCAACTTCCCATGTTATGAAGGCCGTTGGGAGGGTAGGTGAGGCAGAGGATCGCGCCTTCCGCAAGTGCCTGGAAGGCCATTTGTGGCGGGAGTTGCCCCCTGGGCAGGCGACAACTCGCCCCAGATGGCACAATCTGTGCATGGAACACGACGGCCAACTCCAGCTCTATGCGGCGGTCGCGAACCAACTCAAGGAAGCGCACGCAAGAGTGCGCGCACTGCAAGTCCCGGAGGGCGTACGGATGGCGCTGACCCGGAAGCTGCTGGTCATTACGGCCGCGGCCAAGCACGATCTCGCCGGTACGGCAAGGCGGCTTGAGCGGTTCACCGCGGACCTCGACGAGGGTCGGATCCCCGACGAGGACCGCTGAACAGCCCGAGAACGCCGAGGCCGTTGCGGCACAAGGGTGATAAGCCCGTTTCGTGTTTGATTTGCGGTATATATCTGCCTAACGTGCGAAAAAGCTTGAACACATTCGTTCTGGCGATGTCTCCGAAGGGGAAGACGTGAACAAGGCGCAGCTCGTAGAAGCGATTGCCGACAAGGTTGGCGGCCGCCAGCAGGCCGCCGAAGCCGTCGATCATGTTCTGGACGCCATCGTCCGCGCGGTCGTCGCGGGCGAGCGGGTCTCGGTCACCGGCTTCGGGTCCTTCGAGAAGGTGGACCGCCCCGCCCGTTACGCCCGCAACCCCCAGACGGGCGAGCGGGTTCGGGTCAAGAAGACCTCCGTGCCGCGCTTCCGCGCCGGTCAGGGCTTCAAGGACCTGGTGAGCGGCTCGAAGAAGCTCCCGCGCGGCGGCGAGGTCTCGGTGAAGAAGGCGCCCAAGGGCAGCCTGACCGGGGGCGCCGCGGCGACGGTGAAGAAGGCCGCCGCGAAGAAGACCACGGCGAAGAAGGCCGCGGCCAAGAAGACGACGGCCAAGAAGACCACGGCCGCCGCGAAGAAGACCACCGCGAAGAAGACGACCGCCAAGAAGACCACGGCGACCGCCAAGACCGCGGCGGCGAAGAAGACCACCGCCAAGAAGGCCACCGCGAAGAAGGCCCCGGCGAAGAAGGTCACCGCGAAGAAGGCGCCGGCCAGGAAGACGACGGCCCGCAAGACCACCGCGAAGAAGGCCACCGCGCGCAAGGCATAGGTCGTCGATCAGGGCACTCACGCGCCGGGCCGGACTCCCTTCGGAGTCCGGCCCGCGGCGTGTACAAGGGGAGTTACAGCGTCTGCAGCGTGACGAGCGTGATCCGCAGGCCGTCCCCGTCCCGCTCCGTCTCGATCCGCACGCGTTGCCCCGGCCGCAACAATCGCAGGCCGCCCCGGTCGAACGCCTCCGCATCGAAGGCCACGGGGGTCCCGTCGTCGAGCAGTACCTGCCCGCAACGGGTCTCGGTGTCGTAGGTGTACGCGGTCGCCTGCATGGGATTCAGCGTAATGCGTGCCCGTTCGCGCGCGGGCCCGCCCAGGCGGGTCGCGCCCGCGACGCCGGGGACGCGCGTCCCTACGGCCCCACGCCCCTCACGGGGCACACAGACGCAGGTCCGCGCACGCGGTCGCCGTGTACGGTCCGACCCCCAGGGCCAGCGCCGCGCGCAGATCGTCCCCGGTGTCCACGTCCTGCCGTACCGAGTCCACGTCCTCCGGCAGAAGCTCCACCGCCCCCGACTCCCGGTGCCGCGCCCGCGAGTCGGGGCCGAAGACCGGGGCCAGTTCCTGTTCCGCCCCCGCCGCCAGCAATGTCGTACCGATCCCCGCCGCGTCCGCGAGAAAAGCGCGGGGGAATTCCGCGGCGGCGGAAAGCACCCGTGACAGCTCGGCCGCCCGCAGCGCCGG
Organism: Streptomyces sp. NPDC001056; assembly: GCF_053598955.1. NCBI lineage: Bacteria > Bacillati > Actinomycetota > Actinomycetes > Kitasatosporales > Streptomycetaceae > Streptomyces > Streptomyces sp. NPDC001056. The sequence continues at coordinate 16,267 of NZ_JBSFLI010000029.1, forward strand.
CAGATCGGCGTTCAGCGCGGCCACGGCGGCCCGCGGACGCGCCAGCCGCACCGCCGACGCCCCGTGCGCCAGCGCCGCGTTCAGGCCCCGCGCCGGTGTGTCCGGGACGATCCGCGCGCCCAGTGCGGACAGCTCGCGCCCGGCCCGTTGATCGTCCGTGACGACCACCACATCCGAAACTCCCGGACATGCCAGCCCCGCGGCGACCGTGTCCTGGGCGAACGCGAGGACAAGCCCCGGGCGGACCCCGTCCGCCGCGGTGTCCGCGAGCCTGCTCTTGGCCCGGGACAAAGGCTTCAGGGGGATGACCAACGTCCACTGCACCGGCGTACCGTCCCTCTCTCGTCGCGATCATTGTCCCCCGCGGCCGCTGGGCCACGCTGTATTCGGAGGCGCGCGGAGCTCCTCGCAAGGACGGGGGCGGGTGACGGGCGGGCGTACGGTGTTCTCGACAGACCGGCGCTCCGGGGCGACACTTGTGCGGCCCCCGCCGGGGTCAGTTCCCCGTGGGTCCCTAGAGGAAGGTGTCCTTGTGCCCCGCCGCAGAATCGGCTTCTGGTACCGCTTCGCCGCGGTGATCTGCAAACCGCCACTGGTGGTTCTGATCAAGCGGGACTGGCGTGGAATGGAGCACATTCCGGCCGAGGGCGGATTTATCACCGTGGTGAACCACAATTCCCACGTGGACCCCTTCGCATACGCGCACTATCAGTACAACACCGGACGGGTTCCGCGATTCCTGGCGAAGAGCGGCCTTTTCAAGAAGGGAATCGTGGGCGCCGCCATGCGCGGCACCGGACAGATTCCCGTCTACCGCGAGTCCACGGACGCCCTCAGCGCCTTCCGCGCCGCGATCGACGCCGTGGAGCGCGGTGAGTGCGTCGCCTTCTACCCCGAGGGCACCCTGACCCGCGACCCCGACGGCTGGCCCATGACCGGCAAGACCGGCGCCGCCCGCGTGGCCCTGCAGACCAGGTGCCCGGTGATCCCGGTCGCCCAGTGGGGCGCCAACGAGCTGCTCCCGCCGTACGCGAAGAAGCCGAACCTCTTCCCGCGCAAGACCCACCACGTGCTGGCGGGCCCGCCCGTGGACCTTTCGCGCTTCTACGACAAGGAGATGACCCCGGAACTCCAGAAGGAGGCCACCGAGGTCATCATGGCGGCGATCACCCGCCTCCTGGAGGAGATCCGCGGCGAGAAGGCGCCCGAGACGCCGTACGACCCGCGCCGCGAGCGGATCGAGCAGCGCCGCCGCACGCAGGAGCAGAACAAGGGCAGGCAGGAAAAGGAGCAGAGCAAGTGAGCACGCCTGTGCGGGTGGCCGTCATGGGCACCGGCTCCTGGGGCACCGCCTTCGGCATGGTGCTCGCCGACGCCGGCTGTGACGTGACCCTGTGGGCCCGCCGGCCCGAGCTGGCCGAGACGGTCAACTCCACCCGGATCAACCCCGACTACCTGCCCGGCGTGGAACTCCCGGAGAACCTGCGCGCCACCGCGGACGCCGCCGAGGCACTGCGCGACGCGGAGTTCACCGTCCTCGCCATCCCCTCCCAGACCCTGCGCGACAACCTCGCCGAGTGGCTCCCGCTGCTCGCCCCGGGCACCGTGCTCGTCTCCCTGATGAAGGGCGTCGAACTCGGCTCCGCCATGCGGATGAGCGAGGTCATCGAGGACGTCGCCAAGGTCGGACCGGAGCGCGTCGCCGTCGTCACCGGACCCAACCTGGCCCGCGAGGTCGCCGCCCGGATGCCCGCCGCCGCGGTCGTGGCCTGCGCCGACGAGGCCGTGGCCCGGCGGTTGCAGGCGGCCTGCCACACGCCGTACTTCCGGCCGTACACCGAGACCGACGTGGTCGGCTGCGAGCTGGGCGGCGCCGTGAAGAACGTCATCGGGCTCGCCGTCGGCATCGCGGACGGCATGGGGCTCGGCGACAACGCCAAGGGCTCGCTGATCACCCGGGGCCTCGCGGAGACCGCGCGGCTCGGTGTCGCGCTCGGCGCCGACCCGCTGACCTTCTCCGGGCTGGCCGGTCTCGGCGACCTGGTGGCCACCTGCTCCTCGCCGCTCTCGCGCAACCACACCTTCGGCACCAACCTGGGCAAGGGCATGACCCTGGAGGAGACCATCGCGGTCACCAAGCAGACCGCCGAGGGCGTCAAGTCCTGTGAGTCCGTGCTGGATCTGGCCCGCAGGCACGGCGTCGACATGCCCATCGCGGAGACGGTCGTCGGCATCGTGCACGAGGGCAAGCCGCCGGTGGTCGCGCTCAAGGAGCTGATGTCGCGCAGCGCGAAGCCCGAACGACGCTGAGCGAAACCGCGAGGACCTGCGCGCAATCCGCCCGTTTTTGTGCGTTCCGGGGCGGAGCCGACGCTGTATCCGGGCTCTACCAACGGGTACTCTCAACGCGATATGAGCACCGAGAACCTTCCCCAGAGCCCTGAGCAGCCGTCGCGCAAGCCCCGCGTGGCCGTCGTGTTCGGTGGCCGCAGCTCCGAACACGGGATCTCCGTGGTCACCGCGGGCGCCGTCCTCAAGGCCATCGACCGGACGAAGTACGACGTCCTGCCGATCGGCATCACCCGCGACGGCCGCTGGGCGCTGACGGCCGACGAGCCGGAGCGGATGGCCATCACCGACCGCTCCCTGCCCGCCGTCGAGGAACTGGCGGAGTCGCACGAGGGCGACGTGGTGCTCCCCGTGGCCCCCGCCAACCGCGAGGTCGTCTACAGCGAGCCCGGCTCCGTGCCCAAGGCGCTCGGCGAGGTCGACGTCGTCTTCCCGGTGCTGCACGGCCCCTACGGCGAGGACGGCACCCTTCAGGGCCTCCTGGAGCTGTCCGGAGTGCCGTACGTGGGCGCGGGTGTGCTCGCCTCGGCCGTCGGCCAGGACAAGGAGTACATGAAGCGGGTCTTCACCTCCTTCGGGCTCAAGGTCGGCCCGTACGTGGTGATCCGGCCCCGCGAGTGGCAGCGGGACGAGGCCGCGGCGCGCAAGAAGATCGTGGACTTCGCCGGTGAGCACGGCTGGCCGCTGTTCGTGAAGCCCGCGCGGGCGGGTTCCTCCATCGGCATCACCAAGGTCGACGACCTGTCCGGCCTGGACGAGGCGATCGCCGAGGCGCAGTCGCACGACCCGAAGATCCTGGTCGAGGCCGCCGTCGTCGGCCGCGAGATCGAGTGCGGTGTCCTGGAGTTCGAGGACGGTCCGCGGGCCTCGGTCCCGGCGGAGATCCCGCCGCCGGACACGCACGCGTACTACGACTTCGAGGCCAAGTACATCGACTCCACGCCCGGCCTGGTGCCGGCGCCGCTCACCGAGGAGGAGACCGCCGAGGTGCGGCGGCTCGCGGTGGAGGCGTTCGAGGCGGCGTCCTGCGAGGGGCTGGTGCGGGCGGACTTCTTCCTCACGCGGGACGGGGAGTTCGTCATCAACGAGATCAACACCCTGCCGGGCTTCACGCCGATCTCGATGTACCCGCAGATGTGGCAGGCGACCGGGGTCAGCTACCCCGAGCTGATCGACCTGCTGGTGCAGGCCGCGCTGCGTCGCTCCACCGGACTGCGCTGAGCGCGCGACCCGCTAGCCGCGCATGGAGGCCATCCCCGTGGGGATGGCCTTCTTCACGGCCGGGGCCAGATCCTCCAGCACCTGCGTGCTGTCGTCCGGTCCCGACAGCTTCTTCGGCAGGGTCACCTGGACGTACGCCTTGCGGCCCGCTGTCGTGAAGTGCCAGGTGCCGTCGCCCTCCTTCTCCATCAGCCAGTCCACGCCGTTGACCCCGCCCGCGATCGCGTCGGGGTCCTCGCCCTGGGCCACCTTGGGATCGATCATCTTCGGCGGCCGGACGATCCCGCAGCGCAGTATGATCGCCGGGTTTCCCCAGCCCGCCGTGTAGACGGACCGGGGCTCGGGGTCGGCGCGACGCTGCCCGTCCACCTCGGCGGGCAGCGCCTCGTGCAGACCCCGGCACAGCGGGGCGGTCTTCGCGTCGGGACGGGGAACCGCGACCGTGGCGCTGTCGTCCGACGAGCAGCCCGCGACCGCGAGCAGCAGGACCGGCGCGAACAGGGCGGCGAGCAGGGCGGGGGGCCGGTGACGGAAGGAATTCACCGGCCAAGCGTAGACGGGGGCTACAGATGCACGACCGGACAGGTCAGGGTGCGGGTGATGCCGTCCACTTGCTGGACCTTGGCGACCACCATGCGACCGAGTTCGTCGACGGTCTCGGACTGGGCGCGCACGATGACGTCGTACGGACCCGTGACGTCCTCGGCCTGGATCACTCCAGGGATCTTGCTGATGGTCTCGGCTACGGTCGACGCTTTGCCGACCTCCGTCTGGATCAGGATGTACGCCTGTACCACGGAACCTCCAGGGCGGCCACGAGGATCATGTGGGGAAAAGGAACGCCACGGTATCGCGTCGCCGCTCCCCGCGGGGAGACCTGCGGGAACCGGGCTTGCGCGCCAGGGTGCGGGCACGACGGAAGTTGACGGTCGTCCGGGACCGGATCGGCGGCCGTTCCCGACCGCGTCGGGGTCATCTCGACGGTATCGGGGACACTGATGAGGCGCGAGTCAGCACGGTCAGGCAGAGGCAGAGAAGGGGAGTCAGGGACATGAAGGGCACGGTTGGTGAGCTCGGGGAATTCGGGCTCATCAGGGAGCTCACCTCCCGTCTCACCACCACCCCGGCGGTCCGCATCGGCCCGGGCGACGACGCCGCCGTGGTGGCCGCGCCCGACCGGCGGGTGGTGGCCAGCACCGACGTCCTGCTGGAGGGGAGGCACTTCCGCCGCGACTGGTCCACGGCCTACGACGTGGGGCGCAAGGCGGCCGCGCAGAACCTCGCGGACATCGCCGCGATGGGCGCCGTGCCGACCGCCCTGCTGCTCGGCCTGGTCGTGCCGGCCGAACTGCCGGTCAGCTGGCCCACCGAGCTGATGGACGGGCTGCGCGACGAGTGCCAGGTCGCGGGCGCCGCCGTGGTCGGCGGGGACGTCGTACGGGGCGACACCATCACGGTGTCGATCACCGCGCTCGGTGACCTGCGCAACCAGGAGCCGGTGACCCGGGCCGGCGCCCAGCCCGGCGACCTGGTGGCCGTCACGGGCTGGCTGGGCTGGTCCGCGGCCGGTTACGCGGTGCTGTCGCGCGGTTTCCGTTCGCCGCGCGCCTTCGTGGAGGCCCACCGGCGCCCCGAGCCGCCGTACCACGCGGGCCCGGCCGCCGCCTCGCTCGGCGCGACCGCGATGTGCGACGTGAGCGACGGGCTGATCGCCGACCTCGGTCACATCGCCGAGGCCAGCAAGGTCCGCATCGACATCCGCTCCGGCGCGATCGACGTGCCCACGCAGATGAACGACATCGGGCAGGCCGTCGGCGTGGACCCGTTGCAGTGGGTGCTGACCGGGGGAGAGGACCACGCGATCGTGGCGACCTTCCCGCCGGACACCAAGCTCCCGGCCCGCTGGAAGGTCATCGGCGAGGTCCTGAACCCCTCCGCGCTGCCGCAGGTCACGGTCGACGGGGCGCCCTGGACCAGCAGAGGCGGCTGGGACCACTTCGGGGACATAGAGTCGTGAACGTCCCGCCCAGGGTGCTCACGGTGGCCGGCTCCGACTCCGGCGGCGGCGCCGGCATCCAGGCCGACCTGAAGACGATGCTCGCGCTCGGCGTCCACGGGATGAGCGTGCTCACCGCGGTGACCGCGCAGAACTCTCTCGGTGTGCAGGGCGTCTGGGAACTTCCGGCCGAGGCGGTGCGGGCCCAGTACCGCGGCGTCGTGGACGACATCGGCGTACAGGCCGTGAAGACCGGCATGCTGGGCTCGGCCGAACTGGTCGAGACCGTCGCCGAGTTGATCTCCGGTACGGACGCGCCGGCGGTGGTCGACCCGGTGGGCGTCTCCAAGCACGGCGACGCGCTGCTCGCCGCCTCCGCCCTGGACGCCGTACGCACGCGGCTGCTCCCGGCCGCGACCGTGGCGACCCCGAACCTGGACGAGGTGCGCCAACTCACCGGGGTCCGGGTCGAGTCGGAGGACGATCTACGACGGGCCGCGGACGCGGTGCTGGCGTACGGGCCCCGCTGGGTGCTGGTCAAGGGCGGGCATCTGGCCGGTGACGCCGTGGATCTGCTCACCGACGGCTCGGCCGAGCAGGAGCACTGGCTGCGCGCGCCCCGCCATGACAACCGGCACACCCACGGCACCGGCTGCACCCTGGCCTCCGCGATCGCCTCGGGGCTGGCGAAGGGCCTCGCGGTCCCGGCGGCGGTGGCGGAGGCCAAGGAGTACGTCACCGGGGCGATCGCGGCGGGTTTCCCCCTGGGCGCGGGCATCGGACCGGTGGACCACGGGTGGCGCTCCAGGGCGTGAGCCGGATCTGCCGGGCGAGCGCGCCTGGCGCCCGCCGGGTCTACGCCGTGGACGCGCGCAGGCGCTGGTCGAGGAAGAGGGCCGCGCGGTCCAGCGCCTCGTCCGCCTCGTCCAGGGTGCCGGCGAACGACTGGAAGACATGCGGCACGTCGGCCGTGACGTCCGGGATCACCTCCACCCCGGCCGCCCTCGCGCGCTCGGCGAGGCGCGTGGAGTCGTCCAGCAGGATCTCGCTGGTGCCCACCTGGAGCAGCGTCGGCGGCAGGCCGGTCAGGCCGGCACAGACGGCCGGGCCGAGCAGCGGCCCGCGCGGATCGGCGCCGGCGAGGTACATCGTCCCGGTCTGAGGGGAGGGGGTGCCGCCAGGTGCCGTCAGGGGAGCGCCCGCGCCCGTTTCCGGGTACGGCAAAAAGCCGGCCCACCCTGAGGTGGACCGGCTCAGTGCAGCGAACCAGGCAGTGGCCGCGCGCTCAGCTGTAGCGTCAGCGCGAGACCTTGCCGGCCTTGATGCACGAGGTGCAAGCGTTCACGCGCTTCGGCGTCCCGCCCACCACGGTACGCACACGCTGGATGTTCGGGTTCCAGCGACGGGGCGTACGGCGGTGCGAGTGCGAGATGTTGTTGCCGAAGCCCGGCCCCTTGCCGCAGACGTCGCAGTTGGCAGCCACCGGTCACTCCAAAGACTTCAGATGCACTTACGGATAATCCCGGCGTGCCGGGATCGAGATCGTACGACCTGAGATCTGAGTGGCGTTGCCAGGGGGAAAGCCCGATCAGATCGGGCAACCGGAGCAGCATAGCAAGCCTGCGTCGGTAGAGCGAAACTACCATGGCCGCGAGGGCCCCCGCCCCCGGCCCACTTCCGGCAGGCACCGTCCCGGGGTCTACGCTGCGACCACGTCAAGCCAGCTCAGGGAGGCGCAGGTGGCGCAGGTGCCGGGGACATTTCTCGATGGTCTCGGGGTGCGCACCTGGTGCGGTCTGGCCCTGCGCGCCCTGGGGCGGGCGCGCGAGGAGATCGACGCGATCAACGTCTATCCGGTGGCCGACGGCGACACCGGGACCAATCTCTATCTGACCCTGGAGTCCGCCGCGACGGCCGTGGAGGCCGTGTTCGCGGGATACGAGACGGAGCCCGCCGAGCCGTCCCTCCAGGACGCGGTGCGCGCGATGGCCCACGGTGCGCTCATCGGCGCCCGCGGCAACTCCGGCACGATCCTCGCCCAGCTGCTGCGCGGCATGGCCCAGGTGCTCGCGGGGGACGGCGCCGAGCCGCGCTGCGACGGGCCCGCGCTGCGGCTCGCGCTGCGCCGGGCCGCCGACTCCGCCCGGCAGGCCGTGGCCCACCCCGTCGAGGGCACGGTGCTGACGGTCGCCTCGGCCGCCGCCGACGCCGCCGAGCGCGCGGACGGCGACTGCGGGACGGTCGCCCGAGCCGCCTACGAGGGCGCCCGCACCGCCCTGGCGGCGACCCCGGCCCAGCTGTCCGTCCTGGCGCGGGCCGGAGTGGTCGACGCGGGGGGCAGCGGGCTGGTGGCGGTGCTGGGCGCGCTGGTGGAGGCGTGCACGGGGGAGGGGCCCGCAGAGGTCGTGCGCGAGATCGCGGCCCAGGCCCCGCACACCCTGCCCGACGCCCGAGCCTGCCTCGAAGCGGCCGAGGACGGCGGTCCGGCCTTCGAGGTGATCTACCTCCTGGAGGCCGACGACTCCGCCGTGGCCCGGCTCCGCACCCGCCTCGACCCTCTCGGCGACTCCCTGGTCGTCGTCGGCGGCGACGGGCTGTGGAACGTCCATGTGCACGTGGACGACGCGGGCGCCGCCGTGGAGGCGGGGGTGGAGGCCGGGCGGCCGTACCGGATCCGGATCACGCACTTCGGGGCGGGGGACGTGCACACCGGTGGCCCGCGCCCTCCACGCGAGCGGGCTCAGCGGGCCGTCGTGGCCGTCGTACCGGGACAGGGCCTGGCCGGGCTGTACGCCGAGGCCGGCGCGACCACCGTGCTCGCGCGCCCCGGGGAGCCGCCCGCGAGCGGGGAGCTGCTGGCGGCGGTACGGCGGGCCCACGCGCGCGAGGTCGTGCTGCTGCCCAACGACGCCGAGCTGCGCGCCACCGCGGCCGCGGCGGCCGAGCAGGCCCGTACCGAGGGGGTCCGGGTGGCGCTGATCCCGACCCGCTCGGCGGTGCAGGGCATCGCGGCGCTCGCGGTGCACGAGCCCGGCCGCCGGTTCGACGAGGACGTCGTCCAGATGACCTCCGCCGCGGGCGCCACCCGCTACGGCGAGGTCGTCGTCGCCGAACGCCAGTCCTGGACGACGGCCGGCATCTGCCAGGCCGGGGACGTCCTCGGCCTGATCGACGGCGACGTGGCGGTGATCGGCACGGACGTCACCGCCACCGCCGAGACGGTCCTGGACCGCATGCTCCAGGCCGGCGGCGAACTCGTCACCCTCGTCGTCGGCGACGAGGCCCCCGAAACCGTCGCCGGCCGTCTGGAGACCCGGGTACGGGAGTCCTACCTGGCCGTGGACACGGCGGTGTACCGGGGCGGCGGCCAGGGGGCGCTGCTGCTCATCGGGGTGGAGTGAGGCGCGGAGGGAGCGCGCGGGCCGGGGCGGCGTGAGCGCAGCGGTGCCGGGTCACTCCTCCGCGGCGAGCAGCCGGGCGGCCTCCGCGCGGCGCGCGCGGACCGTCTCGTCGTCGTCGCCTGCGCCCGCGTAGGCCGCGAGGACGGCGCGGGCGCAGGCCGCCGCTTCCTCGGGGCGCCCCAGAGCGGCGGCCAGCCGGGCCGCCGTGAGTTCGGCGCCGGTGCGGTCGTGCAGCCCGTCCACGCCGAGTGAGCCGAACAGCGCGATGGCCCGCCTGAGGTGGGCCGGCGCGTCGCCGGGATTCTCGCCCTGGGTGAGGAGATCACCGAACTGGCGGTGGGTGTGGGCCAGTTCGGCCGTCAGGCCGCCCCGGGCCGCGGGGTCCGCCGCGGCCTCCCGCGCGCGCTCGCACGCGTCCACGGCCTCGGTCATCACCCCGGCGGCCACCGCGGCGTCCTCGCTCAGCGCCAGCCACGCGCGGGCCCGCAGGGAGCGGACGAGGAGGTGCGGTCTGCCGAGGGAGCGCCACAGCTCGCCCGCGCGGGCGTACGCCTGGTCGGCCTCCGTCACCAGGCCCGCGCTGCCGAGGGAGTCGGCGGCGAGGTGGGCGAGCGTGGCGTGGTCCCGCTGGTCGGGCCAGTGCCGGGCGATGTCGGCGGCCAGCAGCCGCTGTTCCGCCGCCGCCCGGTGCTCACCCAGCTCCTCCAGGCAGTCCCCCAGCCACCAGCGGGCCTGCACCACGGCCCCGTCGCCGTGCGTCTCGGCGCGCAGGTCGGTCAGCGCCGACTCCAGCACCTCGGCCGCCTCCGCGCACCTCCCCTGCCGCAGCAGGTAACCGCCCAGCTGCTGCCGCGCCCAGGCCCCGAGCGTGCCGGACTCCCCGGCCTCGTCTGCCCAGTGCGTGGCCTCCAGCGCATGCGCCCCGGCCTCCGCGACGTCGTCGCGCGAGGCCGCCGACTCGGCTATCCGCAGGTGCAGCTGGGCGCGACCGGCCGGTTCCACGTACGGCCCGCCGTGCTCCAGCGCCGCCCGCAGCGCCCGCTCGGCCCCGTCCCGGTCACCGGCCTCCTCGGCCAGCGCCGCGAGCCGTACCTCGTACTCCACCGCGCACCACGGCAGTTCGGCGCGCACGTACTCCTCGGCGGCCCGCCGGAGCAGCTCCGTCGCCCGCCCGCCGTCCCCGGCCGTCCCGGCCAACTCGGCCAGCATGCCCCAGGCCTCGCCGGCCCGCGCCGCCAACCGCACGTCCCGTGTGCCGTGCCCCTCGACCAGGGCCAGCACCTCGCGCACGGCGGCGCCCGCGTCCTCGGGAGAACCCCCGGCGCGCGCCCGGTGCATCAGTATCCGCGCCCTGCTCATCAGCACGGCCGCGGTCTGCCGTATCCCGGTCGCCTCGGCGGCGCGCAGCGCGCGGACCTCGTCGTACAGGCCGGTCACGGCGGTCAGGGCCGCGTCCGCCTCGCCCCGCAGGGCCCGGAAATAGGCGCCCCGGGACCGTGCGGCCAGGGCCTCGCCGGGATCGCCCGCCGCCGCGTACAGCTCGGCCGCCCGCTCGAACAGCTCGGCGCCCTCGGGGCCCCGGGCCATCGCCTCGTGGTCGGCGATCTCCGCACGGTCCCGCGGCGCCAGCTCGGTGTCGCCCGCGGCGCGCGCCACCGCGGCCCAGGCCTCCAGCGCGTTTGGGCGCAGGGTGTCCGCCAGCCGGTGCGCCTCGGCGAGCAGCGCGGACAGGTCGGGCGCGGCTGCGGTGGCCGGCGCCGGGGGAGCGGGCGGCGGGACCGGGCGGGGGGCGCGCACGCCCAGCGAAAGGCGTTCCACCAGCGGCCGCCCGGCCATCCGTGCCCGTGCCCGCTCGCCGACGTACGACGTGCCGTTGCGCGCGTCGAAGCGCTCCGCCAGGGCCAGCGCCTCCCTGCGGGCGTGGGCCGCGAGGTCCCGGGCCGTCCAGGCACGCCCGGCCGGGCCCGGCACCCGCTCGTGACCGAGGCCCAGTTCGGTCAGGCGTTCGGTCAGCAGGGTCACCACGGCCAGGAAGTCCAGCCGGCTGCGCGGATGCCCGGTGTCCGTGAAGTAGGCGGGCCGCTCGGCCAACAGTTCGAGACCGCGCGCCTCGTTGCCGGTCAGCGCGCAGAACTCCACGTGCTCGGCGTACGCGCCCCGCATGCTTTCCATGGGCCGCACCAGCCGCAGCCCCCGCAGATGGTGCGCGCGGGCCTCCTCCGTCCGGCCGAGCCGCAGCAGCGGGGCCAGCGAGGCGGCGAGCACCGAGTGCGGCTCGTGCGCGCAGGTGAACTCGCCCTCCAGCACCGGCCGCCACAGCTCCAGCGCCTCGGCGTCCCGGCCGGTCTCCACCTGCCACAGGCCCTGCCCGTACAGCTCGCAGGCATGGCAGTCGGCCATCTCGTCCCGGTCCGCGGCCAGCCACGCCGCGTACGCCCGCTCCGCCCGCGCCAGGTCCCCGACGTGCGCGGCCACACTGAACTCGGCGCTGCGCACGGCCCGTTCGGAGTGTCCGGCGAGCCGGTAGCGGTGCTCCATCTCGCCCAGCCACTTCTCGATCGAGGCGAGCGGGATGTGCGGCTGGTCCAGCATGCCCGCCGACATCCACTTGAAGAACCAGTGCAGCGAGTGCGTCTCGTACGCGTCGAAGTCCTCGGGCCGCTCGTCCCACAGGCGCAGCAGCCGCGCGAAGGGGACGAACATCTTGTCTTTCTCGGAGCTGTAGTTGTAGACGTTCAGCTGGTGCCCGAGCGCCTCGATGACGGCCAGCGGGACATCCAATGCCTCGGCCGCCGTGAGCAGTTGCTCCGCGCGGGCGTTGCGGGCCGGACCCTCCGGCTGCTCGGCGTTCTCCGCCATCGCCCGGCGCAGCTCCGCCAAGTCCCTGACCTCAGCCATCCGTTCCCCCCTGCGTCGCCCACTCCAGCAGATCGATGAACGCCCGGTTGAGCAGCGCGGAGTCCGCGGGCCGCAGCGGCCGCTGCGCCATCAGCAGCGCCTGCCCGTACAGCGACTCGACCGCGGTGCCGATCAGCTCCGGGTCGTCCAGCGAACCGATCCTGCGGATCAGCGGGTTGAGATGGTTGAGCACCAGCCGGGCCCGGGGCGCGCTGCCCCGCAGGGAGCCCAGGATGCCGGCCCACAGGTCGTCGGCCTGCTCCTCGGCGGCCGCACGGGCCTGCTCGTGCCGAGCCGACCGGTCGTCCAGATGCAGCGCGGGCACCGACAGCGGATGGAAGGCGCGCAGCGCGACGTCGCAGCCCAGCGGGTCCAGCTTCGCCCGCGCGGCCGCCAGGAACCCGGTGAGCGCCAGCTCCACGCCCGGGTCGACCCCGTCCAGATGCGCGGTCACGGTGTCCGCGTCCAGCTCGGCGACCACCGTCCCCGGCCGCACCGACGGCAGCGCCTCGATCAGCTCGCTGTCGTACGTGTAACCGCCGTTGACCACGCCCACGCCCTGCGCCGAGGCGATCGGCGCGACCTGCCGGAACTCCTCGACGCTGCGCGTGAAGTGCACCACCGGGTGCCGGCGCGCGAACTCCTCCAGCGACAGCCGTCCGTCGGTCGTCTCGAACGGCAGCCACGGCAGCATCGTGCGCAGCATCCCGTGGTCGTGCCGCGCCAGCGACTTCACGCCCAGATGGTGCACCGCGAGGAACGCGGCCAGCCGCTCCGGATCACCGGCCGCGAGCCCGGTCAGCCAGGCCCGGATGCGCTCGCCGAGCGCGTCCCGCACGGCGGCCAGCGTCTCGTCCTCGTACAGCGACTCGCGCGAGGCCGTGGGCCGCAGGCTGTCGGTGTCCAGCACACAGCGCACGAAGAACGCCCAGTCGGGCAGCAGCTGTTCGGCCCGCTCGGTCAGCAGCATGCCCTTCAGGTGCACCCGGTGCGTCGCCCGCTGCGCCGGGCTCACCGCCGACGGCAGCACATAGGCCACCCCGCGGACCCCGGCCAGCGGCACGTCCAGGTCGATCGAGTCCAGCGGCGTGAACCCGAACCGCTCGTGGCAGTGCCGGGCGAGCGCCACCCGGCGTGCGCCGGGGCTCGGGTACGGCCGGTCCCACGGCGCGGGCAGCTCGCCTATCGGCTCCTCGTCCACCCGGACGTCGTACGGCAGTAGCGCGCCGAAGTCCCGGGCCAGCGCCCGGACCCGCTCGGGCGCGAGCCACTCGGCCGCCCCGGGCCGCGCCGTCAGCTGCACCGTCGTACCGGGCTCGGGCCGCGCCCCGTCGGGGAGCGTCCGCACGGTGTACGAGCCGTCGTCGCGCGCCGTCCACTCCACCGGCGGCGCGTCCGGGGTGCGGGCGCTGCGGCTGACCACCCGGATCCGCTCGGCGACCACGAAAGCGGCGAGCAGACCGATGCCGAACTGGCCGAGGAAGCCGGAGCGGGCCTCCTGGAGACCCTCGGCGCGCTTGGAGCTGCGCCCGATGGTGGCCAGCAGTTCGTGCACGTCCGACTCGGTGAGCCCGATGCCGCTGTCCTCCACGCGCAGGCCGCCGTCCGCCGTGCGCAGCCGGACCAGCGCCGGCGCGCCGGGTTCCTCGGCCCGCCGGGCGGTGACGGCGTCCACGGCGTTCTGCAGCAGCTCGCGCAGGTAGACCTTCGGACTGGAGTAGAGGTGATGGGAGAGCAGGTCGACCAGGCCGCGCAGGTCGACCTGGAACGTGTGAGGCGGAAGAGGCGAATGGGGCGTCTGGGATGACTGTGAGGTCTGGGAGTCCATCGTCACTGCGCCGGAGGGGACGCGTTTCGGCGCGGGGTCGGGCGGTCCCGCTGCCGGGGCGGTGACCGCGAGGGATGGCCGGAGCGCGCCATCCTAGGGCCGATCCGGGAGCCTGACCAGGGGTTTCCCGGACCTGTACGGCATCTCGGGACGAATCCGCAGGGCAGCGCTCTTCGGCAATGTCAGTGCCGTGGTGTGCAATGGATCTCGTGCCCGCACTGGAAGAACCACTGAAACAGCCCCTGAAGTCAGTGCTCGGCCCCGCCACCGCGAAGGTGATGGCCGAGCACCTCGGCCTGCACACCGTCGGCGACCTCCTGCACCACTACCCGCGCAGATACGAGGAGCGCGGCCAGCTCACCCACCTCGCCGACCTCCCCATGGACGAGCACGTCACCGTGGTCGCCCAGGTCGCCGACGCCCGCCTGCACACCTTCGCCTCCTCCCGGGCGCCCCGTGGCAAGGGCCAGCGCCTGGAGGTCACGATCACCGACGGCAGCGGCCGCCTCCAGCTGGTCTTCTTCGGCAACGGCGTGCACAAGCCCCACAAGGACCTGCTGCCGGGCACCCGCGCGATGTTCGCCGGCAAGGTCTCCGTCTTCAACCGCCGCCTCCAGCTCGCCCACCCCGCCTACGAGTTGCTGCGCGGCGACGGCGAGGAGACCGTCGAGGCCTGGGCGGGCGCCCTGATCCCGATCTACCCGGCGACCGCCAAACTGGAGTCCTGGAAGATCGGCAAGGCGGTGCAGACGGTCCTGCCCGCCGCCCGGGACGCCGTCGACCCGCTGCCGCCCGCCCTGCGCGAGGGCCGGGGCCTGCTCCCGCTCCCCGAGGCCCTGCTCAGGATCCACCGCCCGCACACCAAGGCGGACATCGCCGACGCCCGCGCCCGCCTCAAGTGGGACGAGGCCTTCGTCCTCCAGGTCGCCCTCGCCCGCCGCCGGCACGCCGACGCCCAGCTCCCGGCCGTCCCCCGCCGCCCCCAGGCCGACGGCCTCCTCACCGCCTTCGACGACCGCCTGCCCTTCACCCTCACCGAGGGCCAGCAGAAGGTCTCCCGCGAGATCTTCTCCGACCTGGCCACCGAGCACCCCATGCACCGGCTGCTCCAGGGCGAGGTGGGCAGCGGCAAGACGCTGGTCGCCCTGCGCGCCATGCTCGCCGTGGTCGACGCGGGCGGGCAGGCCGCGATGCTCGCGCCCACCGAGGTGCTGGCCCAGCAGCACCACCGGTCGGTCACGGAGATGATGGGCGACCTGGCCGAGGGGGGCATGCTGGGCGGCACCGAGCACGCCACCAAGGTGGTGCTGCTCACCGGCTCCATGGGCACCGCGGCCCGCCGCAAGGCCCTGCTCGACCTGGCCACCGGCGAGGCCGGGATCGTCATCGGCACCCACGCCCTGATCGAGGACAAGGTCCAGTTCCACGACCTCGGCCTGGTCGTCGTGGACGAACAGCACCGCTTCGGGGTCGAACAGCGCGACGCCCTGCGCGGCAAGGGCAGACAGCCCCCGCACCTCCTCGTCATGACGGCCACCCCGATCCCGCGCACCGTCGCCATGACCGTCTTCGGCGACCTGGAGACCTCCGTCCTCGACCAGCTCCCGGCGGGCCGCTCCCCGATCGCCAGCCATGTCGTCCCGGCCGCCGACAAACCCCACTTCCTGGCCCGCGCCTGGGAGCGGGTGCGCGAGGAGGTGGCGAACGGTCACCAGGCGTACGTCGTGTGCCCCCGCATCGGTGACGACATCGACGAAGCGGCCGGGAAGAAGGCGGGCGGGAAGTCCCCCGAGGACGAGGCCGAGAAGCGCCCCCCGCTGGCCGTTCTCGACGTGGCCGACCAGCTGGCCAAGGGTCCCCTCCAGGGCCTGCGGGTCGAGGTGCTGCACGGCCGGATGCACCCCGACGACAAGGACGCGGTGATGCGCCGCTTCGCCGCCGGCGAGACCGACGTCCTGGTCGCCACCACGGTCATCGAGGTGGGCGTGAACGTCCCGAACGCCACCGCGATGGTCATCATGGACGCCGACCGCTTCGGCGTCTCCCAGCTCCACCAGCTGCGCGGGCGCGTCGGCCGCGGCTCGGCACCCGGCCTGTGCCTCCTGGTCACCGAGATGCCCGAGGCCAGCGCCGCCCGCCAGCGGCTGACCGCGGTCGCCTCCACCCTCGACGGCTTCGAACTCTCCCGCATCGACCTCGAACAGCGCCGCGAGGGCGACGTTCTCGGCCAGGCCCAGTCCGGCGCCCGCTCCAGCCTTCGCGTCCTCGCGGTCATCGAGGACGAGGAGGTCATCGCGCAGGCACGGCAGGAGGCGACCGCGGTGGTCGCGGCGGACCCGGACATGGAGCATCTGCCGGGCCTCAGGACAGCGTTGGACGCGCTGCTGGACGAGGAGAGGGAGCGGTACCTGGACAAGGGGTGAGGCGCGCCGCGGGAGGCGCGGGGCAGTATGTGACATGCGGCTGCCGCCGCGCGGGCGCGAGCGACCCCGAGGCGGCGGCCTGACAGACTGGAGCCGCAACCGCCCCCGAACAAGGAACGAAGATGACCCGCGTGATCGCCGGCAAGGCAGGCGGACGGCGCCTCTCCGTACCGCCCGGCACAGGAACCCGGCCGACCTCGGACCGCGCACGCGAAGGTCTCTTCTCCACCTGGCAGTCCCTCCTCGGCGGCCCCCTGGACGGCGAACGCGTCCTCGACCTCTACGCCGGCTCCGGCGCCGTCGGCCTCGAAGCCCTCTCCCGCGGCGCGGGTCACACCCTCCTCGTCGAAGCCGACCCCCGCGCCGCGAGGACGGTCCGCGAGAACGTGCGGAACCTGGGCCTCCCCGGCGCCGAGGTGAGATCGGGCAAAGCCGAACAAGTCATCAGGACAGCGCCCCCCGCCGCCCCGTACGACCTGGTCTTCCTCGATCCCCCCTACGCGGTCACGGACGACGATCTTCGGGAGATTCTCCTCACACTCCGCTCGGAGGGGTGGCTCACGCAGGACGCGCTGGTCACCGTGGAGCGCAGCACCAGAGGCGGCGAATTCCGGTGGCCGGACGGCTTCGAGACGATCCGGTCCCGTCGCTACGGCGAGGGAACGTTTTGGTACGGTCGCGCCGCCTCTACGTGCGAAGACGCACGATGACCGGACCGGAGAGCGAGGGATCACAAGTGCGCCGCGCCGTCTGTCCCGGGTCTTTCGACCCCATCACCAACGGACATCTCGACATCATCGCCCGAGCCTCCCGGCTGTACGACGAGGTCTACGTCGCGGTGATGATCAACCAGTCCAAGAAGGGCCTGTTCGATGTCGAGGAGCGGATCGAGCTGATCCGCGAGGTCACCTCCGAGTACGCCAACGTGCGGGTGGAGTCCCACCACGGCCTCCTCGTGGACTTCTGCAAGCAGCGCGACATCCCGGCCATCGTCAAGGGCCTGCGCGCCGTCAGCGACTTCGACTACGAGCTGCAGATGGCCCAGATGAACAACGGCCTCACCGGCGTCGAGACGCTGTTCGTGCCGACCAACCCCACCTACAGCTTCCTGTCCTCCTCGCTCGTCAAGGAGGTCGCGGCGTGGGGCGGCGACGTCTCCCACCTGGTGCCGCCGCAGGTCCTCGCCGCCCTCAAGAGGCGGCTGCGCAAGGACTGATGGGACTTGGGACTACAGTCGTCCCGTCCGTCTCCGATCCGGCTGTAGGAAGTGGCGAGCACAGGTGGACGTGCAGAAGAAGCTCGACGAGATCGTCTCCGCGGTCGCCGGCGCACGGGCCATGCCCATGTCGGCGTCCTGCGTGATCAATCGCGCCGAGCTGCTCGCGATGCTGGAAGAGGTGCGCCAGGCGCTGCCCGGCTCCCTCGCGCAGGCGCAGGAGCTGATCGGCGACCGGGAGCAGATGGTCGAGCAGGCCCGCCAGGAGGCCGAGCGGATCATCGAGACCGCGCACGCCGAGCGCGGCTCGCTGGTCTCCGGCACCGAGATCGCCCGCCGCTCCCAGGCCGAGGCCGACCGGATCCTCGCCGAGGCCCGCCAGGAGGCCGAGGAGGTCCGCGCCGAGGCCGACGACTACGTCGACTCCAAGCTGGCCAACTTCGAGGTCGTCCTCACCAAGACCCTCGGCTCGGTCGGCCGCGGCCGCGAGAAGCTCCTCGGCACCGGCTCCGGCCTGGACGAGAACGGCTACGAGGACGAGGACGCCCCCGAGCGGAGCCTGGACCCCGAGACCCTGCGGCACAACGCCGACGCGTACGTGGACACCAAGCTGGGCGCCTTCGAGGCGGTGCTCGCCAAGACCCTGGAGGCGGTCGGCCGCGGCCGGCAGAAACTGCACGGCCGGATCGCCACCGACGACCTCGGCGCCCTCGCCGACGACACCACGACCTTCCAGCACTCCAGCGACGCCGACTACCTCGCCGACCTGGCCGCCCTCGCGGACGCCCCGGCCGAGCCCCAGCGCCGGCAGGCGGACCCGCCGTCGTACGAGCCCCGGCCCGAGCAGCCCCCGTACGACCCGCAGCCCGAGCAGCCGTCGTACGACCCCGGCCCCGAGCAGCCCGCGTACGAGCCGCAGCCCGCCTACGGCGCCTACGACCAGCAGCAGGCCGCCTACCCGGGCTTCCCGCAGCAGACCGCCTACGGCCAGCAGGACCCGTACGGGTACCAGCAGGCCGATCCCTACGGTTACCAGGGCGGCTACCCCCAACAGCCCGCCTACGACCCCCAGCGGCAACAGCTGCCCCAGGCGTCGCAGCAGCCCTCGTCGCAGCAGGACTACGCTCTGGACGAGACCAGCCTCTTCGACACCAGCATGATCAGCGCGGAGCAGCTGCGGGCCTACGAGCAGGGCCGCGGTTCCCGCTGACCGACCCGGATTGGGCCCTGAGCGCAAGGTCCAGTATCCTGGCTCTTCGGTCGCGCGTGCCCTGACGCTTTGAGTACGGAGCCGTCCGCGATCGCCGCTGCCCGGAAACACCGTCGGGCGGCGTCCCTTCGAGTTTGTAGATCGAAAGCAGGAATGGCTTCCAACGCCCGCCTCGACCACCGCAACCCCCTCGTGTTCGACACTCACGAGCTGGGTCGGCGTCCTGGTGCGCTGCAGCGCCTGACCCGCGAGATCGACGCCCCCAGGGATCTCGGCATCCAGGGAGTGGTCGAGGTGCCGGAAGGCGCCCCGATGGAACTCGGACTCCGGCTTGAGTCGGTCATGGAAGGTGCGCTTGTCACAGGCACCGCCCGTGCAACGGCCAAGGGGGAGTGCGTAAGGTGTCTGGAGCCGGTCGAGCTGGAGCTCGAAGCGGACTTCCAGGAGCTGTTCTCGTACCCTGACGCCGACGACCGGGGCCGCGTGATCGCGGAACCGGGCGACGACGCCGAGGACGACGAGGACAGGCTCTTCATCGAGGACGGTCTGATCGACCTCGAACCTGTGCTGCGTGATGCGGTGGTGCTCGCACTGCCGATGCAGCCGGTGTGCCAGGAAGACTGCCCGGGCCTGTGCTCCGAGTGCGGAGCCCGGCTCGCGGACGACCCGGACCACCACCATGACGCCGTCGACATCCGTTGGGCGGCTTTGCAGGGACTCGCCGGCACCATGTCGGACGGCGAGAAGGACGAGATGAGCGGCGCCGAAGCGGGCGTCGACGAGAAGCAGGAGAAGTAGCCGTGGCTGTTCCGAAGCGGAAGATGTCGCGCAGCAACACGCGCCACCGCCGGTCGCAGTGGAAGGCTGCGGTCCCCACCCTGGTTGCGTGCGAGCGCTGCCACGAGCCCAAGCAGCAGCACATCGCGTGCCCGTCTTGCGGCACCTACAACAAGCGCCAGGTCCTCGAAGTCTGAGCGGTTGGTGAGAGGCCCGATGACAGACGCGAAAGCCGCTAGTCCCCGCCAGCGCGGGGGTAGTCCGCAGGCCTCGTCCCACACAGTTCTGGAAGGGCGGCTCGGCTACCAGGTCGAGTCCGCCCTTCTGGTGCGTGCGCTCACCCACCGTTCCTACGCGTACGAGAACGGCGGTCTGCCGACGAACGAGCGGCTGGAGTTCCTCGGGGACTCCGTGCTCGGCCTCGTCGTCACGGACACGCTGTACCGCACCCACCCCGACCTGCCCGAGGGCCAGCTGGCCAAGTTGCGGGCCGCGGTGGTCAACTCGCGTGCGCTGGCGGAGGTGGGGCGCGGCCTCGACCTGGGCGCCTTCATCCGGCTCGGCCGGGGTGAAGAGGGCACGGGTGGCCGGGACAAGGCGTCCATCCTCGCCGACACCCTTGAAGCGGTGATCGGCGCGGTCTATCTCGACCAGGGCCTCGACGCGGCGTCCGAGCTGGTGCACCGGCTCTTCGACCCGCTGATCGAGAAGTCCTCCAACCTGGGCGCCGGCCTGGACTGGAAGACGTCGCTCCAGGAGCTGACCGCGATCGAGGGGCTCGGCGTGCCCGAGTACCTGGTCACGGAGACCGGCCCCGACCACGAGAAGACCTTCACTGCTGCCGCCCGCGTCGGAGGCGTCTCGTACGGCACCGGCACCGGCCGCAGCAAGAAGGAGGCGGAGCAGCAGGCCGCCGAGTCCGCCTGGTGTGCCATCAAGGCCGCCGCGGACGAGCGCGCCACGGTGGCGGCGGAGGCCAAGCAGGCCGTCGCGCAAGCCGCCAAGGACGACGACACGTCGTCCGCCACCGCCTGACAGCAGTTTCACCGAGCGCCCGCCCCACCGTTACGGACGGGGCGGGCGCTCGTTTCATCCAGTGCCTTTTCACGGGGGTCCCGATGCCCGAGTTGCCCGAGGTCGAGGTCGTCCGGCGGGGGTTGGCGCGGTGGGTGGCCCATCGCACCGTCGCCGAGACCGAGGTGCTGCACCCGCGCGCCGTACGCCGGCATGTGGCCGGGGGCGAGGACTTCGCGCAGCGGCTCAAGGGGCATCACATCGGCGACCCCAGCCGGCGTGGCAAGTACCTGTGGCTGCCGCTGGAGGAGACCAACCAGTCGGTGCTCGCCCACCTCGGGATGAGCGGGCAGCTGCTGGTGCAGCCGCATGAGGCGGCGGACGAGAAGCACCTGCGCATCCGGATCCGGTTCGCCGACTCGCTCGGCACCGAGCTGCGGTTCGTGGACCAACGCACCTTCGGCGGACTGTCGTTGCACGACAACACGCCCGACGGCCTGCCGGACGTCATCGCGCACATCGCCCGCGACCCCCTCGACGAGCTGTTCGACGACGACGCCTTCCACCAGGCGCTGCGCCGTAAGCGCACGACCGTCAAACGGGCCCTGCTGGACCAGTCGTTGATCAGCGGTGTCGGCAACATCTACGCGGACGAGGCCCTTTGGCGCGCCCGCGTCCACTACGAGCGCCCGACCGCGAACTTCACCCGCCCGGTCACGGCCGAACTCCTCGGCCACGTCAGGGATGTGATGAACGCGGCCCTCGCCGTCGGCGGCACCAGCTTCGACAGCCTCTACGTCAACGTCAACGGAGAGTCGGGCTACTTCGACCGTTCGCTGGACGCCTACGGCCGCGAGGGCGAACCCTGCCGCCGCTGCGGTACCCCCATCCGGCGCCGCCCGTGGATGAACCGTTCCAGCTACTTCTGCCCGAAGTGTCAGCGGGCGCCGCGCGTCCCGTCGTAACGCTCGCGGGCGGCCAGCACGTCGTCCATGGCGCCCTCCACGCACTGGATGAGTGCGAGGAGGCGTCCGGCGACGTCGCGGCCGAGCGGGGTCAGCTCGTAGTCGACGCGGGGCGGGTTGGTCGGCTGGGCCTCGCGGTGCACCAGGCCGTCCCGCTCCAGCGCGTGCAGGGTCTGGGAGAGCATCTTCTCGCTCACCCCGTCGACGCGGCGGCGCAACTCGTTGAAGCGCAGCGAGCCCTCGTGCAGCGCGCCGAGGGTCAGCGCGCCCCAGCGGCCCGTGACGTGCTCAAGGGTGCCGCGGGAGGGACAGGCCTTGGCGAAGACGTTGTACGCGAGCTCGTCGGGCTCCTGGGGACAGGCGGTCATGGAGCAAGGGTACGCCCATGCAGCGCTAACAAGGAGGTTGCGCTAACTTCTGGTTAGTGCTTTCCTTTGTTCATCGCTATTGAGCTGCCCTTTCGAGGAGAGTCATGACCGCCCCCGTTCTTTCCATCGCCTACCACTCCGGCTACGGTCACACCGCCGTCCTTGCCGAGGCCGTCCGCGCCGGTGCCGCCGAGGCGGGTGCCGAGGTGCACCTGATCAAGGTCGACGAGATCACCGAGGAGCAGTGGCGGATACTGGACCGCTCCGACGCGATCGTCTTCGGCTCGCCCACCTACATGGGCACCGCCTCCGGCGCCTTCCACGTCTTCGGTGAGGCGACCTCCTCGCGCTGGGCCGGCCAGGACTGGCAGGACAAGCTGGCCGCCGGGTTCACCAACTCGGGCTCCAAGAGCGGCGACAAGCTGCACACGCTCCAGTTCTTCCAGACGCTCGCCGCTCAGCACGGCATGCACTGGGTCAACCTCGGCCTGCTCCCGGGCTGGAACAGCAGCACCGCCTCGGAGAACGACCTCAACCGGCTCGGCTTCTTCGCCGGCGCCGCCGCCCAGACCGACACCGACCAGGGTCCGGAGGGTGTGCACAAGGCGGACATCGCCACGGCCGAGCACCTCGGGCGCCGGGTGACCCAGGCCGCGCGGACGTTCGCGCGGGGGCGTGCCGCCGCGTGACGCCGCCGGGTGGAGGGGTTCGGCTCAGGCGCCGAACTCCTCGGTCCACCACGGCCCGCCCGCGCCGAAGTGGACGCCGACGCCGAGGCTGTTGAAACCGCAGTTCAGGATGTTGGCGCGGTGCTCGGGGCTGTCCATCCAGGCCTTCACCACGGCCGCCGGGTCGGCCGGGCCGCGGGCGATGTTCTCCGCGCCGAGCCCGGTGACGCCGGCCGACGCCGCCCGGTCCCACGGCGACCTGCCGTCCGGGTCGGTGTCCGAGAAGAACCCCCGCGCCGCCATGTCGTCGCTGAACGACCCGGCCAGGTTCGTCAGCGCGGAGTTCGCCGACAGCGCGCTGCAGCCCGCCTTGGCCCGCTCGTCGTTGACCAGCTTCAGCACCTGGGCCTCGGCGGCGGCCTGCGCGGAGACCGTCACGGGCGGAGCGGTCGGCGCGGGCGCCTTGGTCGCCGTGGGACTCGTACGAGGGGCCGGGCCGGGCTTCGCCCTGGTGGGCGAGGGCTTGGGCGCCGGGACCGCCGGGGCGCTCTCGGCGGTGGTGGGCTTCGCGGAGGAGGCCGACGCGGTCGGCCGCCCCGAGGCGACCGACGACGTGGCGGCCGAGGGGGACTTCACGGAGGTCGGCGAGGAGGACGCCGTCGGGGCGGCGGGGGAGGAGGGCCGTACGGTGCCCTGTCCCGGCGCCGTGCCGCCGATGTCGCCGGCACTGCCGGACCTGCCGCCCTGGGTGCCGGCCGTGTCGCTGGGGGAGCCCGCCACCCGGACCCGGTCGTCGCCGGTCGCGTGGGTGTTGTCGCCGAGCCGGTAGCCCTGGAAGCCCGGGACCACGCCCGCGGCCACCGCGGCGGTGCCCAGGGCGACGGCCACGGACAGCCCGAGCAGGGTCATGCTCACCGCCCGCCCGGCCTGCTTCTGCCGCGGACCGCGGGAGGGGTTCTCGCCGGGGTCCCCGGAAGCGGCGGAACCGCCGGCCGCACCCGGGCCCGCGTCCGCGCCCGCCGCGTCGGTCGTGAACGGCTCCCCCGGCTCCCCCGGCTCGGCCGCGAAGAGGTACGCGTCCGCCTTGGCCTTCGCCGCCGCGTACGCCTCCGGGTTCAGATAGGGCGCGGTGCCCATCGGTATCGGCGCCGTGGACGCGGACGGCGAATCGTCGCTCCCGGCGGCGGAGGCGCGCGGGTCGTCGCCGTCCGCGGCGCGGCCGGCGTCCGAGCGTCGGTGGCGTCCCATTCCCTTGCCCTCTTCCTCGTACTTCCTTGGTGCTTCTGGCCGACCCGACCCACTCGATCGAGTGGTTTTGTCTGGAAGGCACCCGCGTGCGGACGGTACCTCATGCCCTTCGGAGGCGATGTGTCCCGAACGACACCGGCCGGTTAGGTTGCACCCATGAGCGAGGATGTTCGACTGGTCGCCTGGGTGCGTGGACACGTACAGGGCGTGGGATTTCGCTGGTTCACCCGTGCCAAGGCGCTGGAGATCGGCGGCCTGAGTGGTTTTGCTCTCAATTTGGCGGACGGCCGGGTCCAGGTCGTCGCCGAGGGCGCGCGCGAGGGCTGCGAGGGGCTGCTGGACTGGCTCACAGGCGACGACACGCCCGGCCGCGTGGACGGCGTCACCGAGATCTGGGACACACCTCGCGGCGGCTACGACGGCTTCGCGGTCCGCTGAGCCGGAGCCGCCGCACCCCGGGTCCCGACGCCGCGCGTCACGGGGGTCCGGAGCGGAAATCGCCTGGTGGTTGCCAAGAAGGGTGTGGCATGGCAGGCTCCGCGGTACAGCTGATCGCTGCGCCCCCAGGGCCTGGACGACTCGCTGCGTCGCCGCGTTTCCCGGCCGCGCGCCCCGGTCCGCCCACCAATACGGGGTGTGATCGTGTTGACCGTCAAACTTTTTGGTGAGACGCTGAAAGCCCCGCGCACCCTAGCTGTTTGGCATGGAGCAACAGCAGAGCAACACTCGGATGTGCCAAGCACCGCGGGTGCGAATCCCTCACGACCCACACCGCATCGGTCGGTCACTCAGTGTGGAGGACCATCCATCATGGCAAAGGCGCTTCTCGGTTACGTCGGCGGCTCCGACCCTCGACTCCTCGCCGAGATGCGACGGCTGCAGCAGCGCGTCCAGGACCTGGAGTCCGAGCTGGTCAGGATCCAGGCGGAGAACGACGCGCTGACGGCTGCCGCGTCTCAGGACAGGATCATGGAGAGCATCGACGCACACCAGGCGGAGCCTGCGCTCACCTGATCGCTGCATCGCTCCACGACAGCAGCAGTGGTCGGGCAGCCCGTATCAACCGCTACAGCAGTTCGGACGACCGGCATCCGAGGCCGTCCACCAGAATGGCAAGGGACGCTTCGGCGTCCCTTCTTTCTTCCCCCGCGCATCCTTTCATCTTCTTCAACATCTGGTGTGCCCTGCATGTCGTCCGGTGAAACCGCGCGGCTGCGACGGTTCATGGAGTGAGACAGCGGCGGCCGGTAGAGTCCAGCGGCGTGCACCTCAAGGCCCTGACCCTGCGCGGCTTCAAGTCGTTCGCCTCGGCGACGACGCTGCGGTTCGAACCCGGGATCACGTGCGTCGTCGGGCCGAACGGCTCGGGCAAGTCCAATGTGGTGGACGCGCTGAGCTGGGTCATGGGCGAGCAGGGCGCCAAGTCGCTGCGCGGCGGCAAGATGGAGGACGTCATCTTCGCCGGCACCACCGGGCGTCCCCCGCTGGGCCGCGCCGAGGTGTCCCTGACCATCGACAACTCCGACGGCGCGCTGCCCATCGAGTACGCCGAGGTCACCATCACGCGGATCATGTTCCGCAACGGCGGCAGCGAGTACCAGATCAACGGCGACACCTGCCGCCTCCTCGACATCCAGGAACTGCTCTCCGACTCCGGCATCGGCCGCGAGATGCACGTCATCGTCGGCCAGGGCCAGCTCGACTCGGTGCTGCACGCCGACCCCATGGGCCGCCGCGCCTTCATCGAGGAGGCGGCCGGCGTCCTCAAGCACCGCAGGCGCAAGGAGAAGGCGCTGCGCAAACTGGACGCGATGCAGGCCAACCTCGCCCGCGTCCAGGACCTCACCGACGAACTGCGCCGCCAGCTCAAACCGCTGGGCCGCCAGGCCGCGGTCGCGCGCCGGGCCGCCGTCATCCAGGCCGACCTGCGCGACGCCCGTCTCAGGCTGCTCGCCGACGACCTCGTACGGCTGCGCCGGGCGCTCAGCGCCGAGATCGCCGACGAGGCCGCCCTCAAGGAGCGCAAGGAGACCGCCGAGCAGGAGCTGAGGAAGGCCCTGCACCGTGAGTCCCTCCTGGAGGACGAGGTACGGCAGCTCACCCCCCGCCTCCAGCGCGCCCAGCAGACCTGGTACGAGCTGTCCCAGCTGGCCGAGCGGGTGCGCGGCACCGTCTCGCTGGCCGACGCCCGGGTCAAGAGCGCAACCTCCGCGCCGCCCGAGGAACGCCGGGGGCGCGACCCCGAGGACCTGGAGCGCGAGGCCGCCCGCGTCCGCGAGCAGGAGGCCGAACTGGAGGCCGCCCTGGAAGCGGCCCGGCACGCCCTGGACGACACGGTCGCCCACCGCGCGGAACTGGAGCGGGCACTGGCCGTCGAGGAACGCCGGCTCAAGGACGTGGCCCGCGCCATCGCCGACCGCCGCGAGGGTCTGGCCCGGCTGAACGGCCAGGTGGGCGCGGCCCGTTCGCGCGCCGCCGCCGCCCAGGCCGAGATCGACCGGCTGGCCGCGGCCCGCGACGAGGCCCAGGATCGCGCGGTGCGCGCCCAGGAGGAGTACGAGGCCCTCAAGGCCGAGGTCGACGGACTCGACGCCGCCGACGCCGACCTGGCCGAACGCCACGAGGCCGCGAAACGGCGGCTGGCCGACGCCGAGGCCGCCCTGAGCACGGCCCGCGAGGCCGCCACCGCCGCCGAGCGCCACCGCGCCGCCACCCAGGCCCGCCGCGAAGCGCTGGCCCTGGGCCTGCGCCGCAAGGACGGCACCGGCATACTGCTCGACTCCAAGGCCCACCTCACCGGCCTGCTGGGTCCGGCGGCCGAACTCCTGACCATCACCCCGGGCTACGAGATCCCCCTGGCCGCCGCCTTCGGAGCCGCCGCCGACGCCGTCGCCGTGGCGAACCCCGCCTCGGCCGCGGAGGCCATCCGCCTCCTGCGCAAGCAGGACGGGGGCAGGGCGGCCCTGATCCTCACCGGGGCACCGGAGGCGAACCGTGCGACCGGTCCCGAAGCCCCCGCACCCGCCGGACACCATCTCCTCGCCGAGACCCTGGTGCGCGCCCCGGCCGACCTGATGCCCGCCATCCGCAGGCTCCTGCACGGCATCGTCGTGGTGGACACCCTGGAAGCCGCCGAGGACCTGGTGCACGCCCACCCCGGCCTCACCGCCGTCACCGCGGAAGGCGACCTCCTGGGCGCCCACTTCGCCCACGGCGGCTCGGCCGGCGCCCCCAGCCTGCTGGAGGTACAGGCCTCCGTGGACGAGGCCGCCGCGGAACTGGAGGAGCTTTCGGTCCGCTGTACGGAGCTGGCCGAGCGGCAGCACGCCGCGGCCGAACGCCGTACCGAGGCCGCCGCTCTCGTGGAGGAGATCGGGGAGCGGCGCCGGGCCTCCGACCGGGAGAAGTCCTCCGTCGCCCAGCAACTCGGGCGCCTCGCCGGCCAGGCGCGCGGCGCGGCCGGTGAGGCCGAGCGGTCCGCCGCCGCCGCGGCGCGGGCGCAGGACGCGCTGGACAAGGCCGCACAGGAGGCCGAGGAACTCGCGGAGCGGCTCGCGGTCGCCGAGGAGATGCCGGTGGAGGAGGAGCCGGACACCTCGGTGCGCGACCGGCTCTCCGCCGACGGCGCCAACGCGCGCCAGACCGAGATGGAGGCCCGCCTCCAGGTCCGTACCCACGAGGAGCGGGTCAAGGGACTCGCGGGACGGGCCGACTCCCTGGACCGGGCCGCCCGCGCGGAGCGCGAGGCACGGGCGCGCGCCGAGCAGCGCCGGGCCCGGCTGCGGCACGAGGCGGCCGTCGCACGGGCCGTGGCCGACGGCGCCCGCCAGCTGCTCGCGCACGTCGAGGTCTCCCTCGCCCGCGCCGACCGGGAGCGCACCGCCGCCGAGGCCGCCAAGGCGCGGCGCGAGCAGGAGCTGACCGCCGCCCGCACCACGGGACGTGAACTGAAGTCGGAACTCGACAAGTTGACGGATTCGGTGCACCGCGGCGAGGTACTCGGCGCGGAGAAGCGGCTGCGGATCGAGCAGCTGGAGACCAGGGCGCTGGAGGAGCTGGGTGTCGAACCGGCGGGGCTGGAGACGGAGTACGGGCCGCACCAGCCCGTGCCGCCCTCGCCCCCCGCCGACGGCGAGACGCTGCCGGAGGACCCGGATCATCCCCGTAACCAGCCGCGCCCCTTCGTGCGGGCCGAGCAGGAGAAGCGGCTCAAGGCGGCCGAGCGGGCGTACCAGCAGCTCGGCAAGGTCAACCCGCTGGCCCTGGAGGAGTTCGCGGCGCTGGAGGAGCGGCACAAGTTCCTCAGCGAGCAGCTGGAGGACCTGAAGAAGACCCGCGCCGATCTGCTCCAGGTGGTGAAGGAGGTCGACGAACGGGTCGAACAGGTCTTCACCGAGGCCTACCGGGACACCGCGCGCGAGTTCGAGGGCGTCTTCGGCCGGCTGTTCCCGGGCGGCGAGGGCCGTCTCGTGCTCACCGACCCGGACAACATGCTCACCACGGGCGTCGATGTCGAGGCGCGGCCGCCGGGCAAGAAGGTCAAGCGGCTGTCCCTGCTCTCGGGCGGCGAACGGTCGCTGACGGCCGTCGCGCTGCTGGTGTCGATCTTCAAGGCCCGGCCGAGTCCCTTCTATGTCATGGACGAGGTCGAGGCGGCCCTGGACGACACCAACCTCCAGCGGCTGATCCGGATCATGCAGGAGCTCCAGGAGTCCTCGCAGCTGATCGTGATCACGCACCAGAAGCGCACGATGGAGGTCGCCGACGCGTTGTACGGCGTCTCGATGCAGGGCGACGGTGTGTCGAAGGTCATCTCGCAGCGCCTGCGGTGACCTCTTTCAAGATCCACTGAGTCCATCGACCGAGACCATCCCACTCCCTGTTCACTTCTTGAACACGGAGAGGGGGGCCGTATCTTCTAACTCACATCATTCGACCTATTGACTTCGAAACTTGAAGGCATAGTCTCTGCAACGTTGCTTTTACCTTCAGGTGTAAGTGGTGCAAACGTATGCGCCACTGGAGACCTGGAAGGGCTCGCCCCCCACCCGGCAGCGTTGCCGTGGCCCGAGGAGTTTCACGTGACCAGCACAGCGCAGGCACCTCAGTCAGGAGCCGGCACGGCTCATCCCGAACATCTCGGGCATGTCATCTTCATCGCCGCTGCCGCGGCCATGGGCGGCTTCCTCTTCGGCTACGACAGCTCCGTCATCAACGGCGCTGTGGAGGCCATCCGTGACCGCTACGACATCGGCTCCGCCGGGCTCGCGCAGGTCATCGCCATCGCCCTGATCGGCTGTGCCATCGGTGCCGCCACCGCGGGCCGGATAGCCGACCGGATCGGCCGTATCCGCTGTATGCAGATCGCGGCCGTGCTGTTCACCATCAGTGCCGTCGGCTCCGCGCTGCCGTTCGCGCTGTGGGACCTCGCCTTCTGGCGCATCGTCGGCGGCTTCGCCATCGGCATGGCCTCGGTGATCGGCCCCGCCTACATCGCCGAGGTCGCCCCGCCCGCCTACCGAGGCCGGCTCGGCTCCTTCCAGCAGGCCGCGATCGTCGTCGGCATCGCCATCTCCCAGCTGGTCAACTGGGGCCTGCTGAACGCCGCCGGCGGCAACCAGCGCGGTCACCTGATGGGCCTGGAGGCCTGGCAGGTCATGCTCGGCGTCATGGTGGTCCCGGCCGTCCTCTACGGCATGCTGTCCTTCGCCATCCCGGAGTCCCCGCGCTTCCTGCTGTCCATCGGCAAGCGTGAGCGCGCCAAGGAGATCCTGGCCGAGGTCGAGGGCAAGGGCACCGACCTGGACAAGCGCGTCGCCGACATCGAGCACGCCATGAAGAGCGAGCACCGCTCCAGCTTCAAGGACCTGCTGGGCGGCGGCTTCTTCTTCAAGCCGATCGTCTGGGTGGGCATCGGCCTGTCGGTCTTCCAGCAGTTCGTCGGCATCAACGTCGCGTTCTACTACTCCTCGACGCTGTGGCAGTCGGTCGGTGTCGACCCGACGGACTCGTTCTTCTACTCCTTCACCACGTCCATCATCAACATCGTCGGCACCGTGATCGCGATGATCTTCGTGGACCGCATCGGCCGCAAGCCGCTCGCGCTCATCGGTTCGATCGGTATGGCCGTCGGCCTGGCGCTGGAGGCCTGGGCGTTCTCGTACCACCTGGTCGACGGCAAGCTGCCCGCCACGCAGGGCTGGGTCGCCCTGATCGCGGCGCACATCTTCGTCCTCTTCTTCGCCCTGTCGTGGGGTGTGGTCGTCTGGGTCATGCTCGGCGAGATGTTCCCGAACAAGATCCGCGCCGCCGCGCTGGGTGTGGCCGCCGCCGCGCAGTGGATCGCCAACTGGGCGATCACCGCGAGCTTCCCGTCGCTGGCCGACTGGAACCTGTCCGGCACGTACGTCATCTACACGGTGTTCGCCGCCCTCTCCATCCCGTTCGTCCTGAAGTTCGTCAAGGAGACGAAGGGCAAGGCACTGGAGGAGATGGGCTGAGCCTCGTACCCCGAGGCACCCCGATCCCGAGGAGAAGGGCCTTCAGACCCCGCTGCCCCTCTCCTCGCACCTCCCCTCGCCCCCGGTCCGGCCACTGCCCGGACCGGGGGCGAGGGCTTTTCCGTCCCGCGCCTCACCCGGCGAGCGCGGCGCGCAGGAACTCCAGGATCTCCGTCCGGGCGGCAGCGGCCTGTCGTTCCAGGCCCGGCAGGCTGAGGAAACCGTGCCGGGCGCCGGGGTGTTCGGTGAGGCGGGCGACGGTTCCGGCGGCGAGCAGGCGTTCGGTGTAGCGGCGGCCGTGGTCGGCGATCGGGTCGTGGGTCGGTAGCACCACGAGGGCCGGGGGCAGTCCCGAGAGGTCGTCGGCGTAGAGGGGGGAGAGGGCGCGGGCGTCGGTCCCCGGGGGGACGGCGAGTCGCCGGAAGAAGCGCAGCTGGGGGGCGGAGAGGGCCGGGCCCTGTCCGTGCTCGGCGACCGAGGGGTGGTCGAGCATGGAGCCGGTCACGTCGGTGGCCGGGTTGACCAGCACCTGCGCCCTGAGGTCCGGGCCGGTCTCCCTGGCCCTGAGCGCCGCGAGCGCGCAGATCAGCGCGCCGCAGCTCTCGCCGAACACCGCCGTCCTGGCCGGGTCGACGCCCCATCGCGCGGCATGGCCCACGACATGCCGGAGCACGTCCCAGCCGTCGTCGGCGGCGTCCGTCAGCGGGGTGCCCGGGGCGAGCAGCCGGTGCTCCACCGAGACGACGACGGCGGGCAGTCGGGCGGCGAGATGACTGGTGACCCAGTCGCACTGCACCGCCGTACCGACGAACCCGCCGCCGTGCACATGCAGGACGAGCGGAAGGGCGGCTCCGGCTCCGGCGGCGGGGCGGTGCACCCGTACCGGGAGGTCGCGGCCCGGCAGCGCCACCTCCCGCCAGTCGATGACGGCGCCGGGATCCGGCTGCCCGGTCATCACCCGTGCCGCGGCGGATGCGCGGAAGCGGTTTTCCGCGTCGCGGTAGGCGATGAGTTCCTCGGCCGTGATCGTGGACCAGTCCGGCTCAGGCGGTCGTAAGGCGGCGACGGCCTCGCTCATGTCTCCTTCTCCCTGCCCCGAACGGCTGCGGGGCGCGTCGTGGTGGTCGTGCGGACTCCCGGGAAGGTATGCGCCCTCATTATGCACGCGGTGCGTGCAACGACAAGTGCACGGCTAGAGTGAGGCCCGACGAGAGGGGCGAGATGGCAGGCCGAAGGCGCTGGTCGACCGAGGAGATCCTGGACGCGGCGGCGGAACTGCTGCGCACGAGCGACGCGGAGTCGTTCAGCGTGCGGGGGCTCGCCGCGGTGCTCGGCACCGACTCCTCCAGCCTCTACCGGCACTTCCGCAACAAGACGGAACTGCTGCGCGAGGTCGCCGACCGGATTCTGCTGGCCGCCATGGAGGGCCATCGTCCCGAGGGCGACTGGAGGCAGCGCATCACCGCCCTGGCGCTGCGCCTGCGCGAGGCGTTCGGCCGGCAGCCCCAACTGGCCACGATCTGGGGGCGTTACGCGTCCAGCGGCACCGGCTCCCGGATGGTCATGGAGGAGATCCTCCAGGCGCTCCGCGCCTCGGGCCTGCCCGACGAGGAGATCCCGGCCCGCTACCACCGCATCGTGATCCTCCTCGCCGCGCTGATCTCCTCCGAGGCCGGGATGAACGCCGTCTCGCCGCAGGAGCACGAGCAGGGCATGGAGCACTTCCGCGTCGCCGTCCTCGGCGCCGACCCCGAGCGCTTCCCCGCCCTCGCCCACTTCGCCCGGGACATCCGCCCCCTCGGCGTCGACCGCCGCGCCGCGTTCGAGGAGATCCTCGCAGCCCAGCTCGACCGGATCGAGGCACGCCGAATCCCCCTCCGGCGCGACGCACCGGAGGGGGACGGGGAGTGACGTGACGTCGATCGTCGCGGTGGGCGCGGAGTCGGGCCAGGGGATGAACGCCGTACGCACAGGACCCGGCGGCCGGGGTCGCGTCGGGCTCCGGCACGACCCCGAGGGCCCGTGCGGGCTCGTCCGGCACCGCCGCTGCCCGGACGGCGTCGACGCGAAGGACCAAGGATCCGGCCGGTGCCACCCCGCACGGGAGCGGCCGCCGAACCCCTGATCAGACGGCGGCGGTCGCCTGCTCGCCGGTGAGGCCGGAGGCGGACTCGGCGGGCCCGGTGGCCTCGCGCTCACCCGCCGGGGCTCCGGTCCCCGGCTTCGGCAGCACCCTGTACAGCACGCCCGAGATCACGATCGTCGCCACCCACCCGAGGCCGTACTCGCCGACGAGGTTGTTCGTGGCCAGCGGGCCGGTGAACCAGTCGGAGGTGGTGAACAGCAGGCCCGAGACCAGGCCGACCGCCCAGGCGGTCACGGCGGCGGGAGAGAAGCCGCCCCTGTACCAGTAGGCGCTGGTGCGCGTGGTGTCGGCCATGGCCCGGCCGTCGTACCCGGTGCGGCGCAGCATGTCCACGCCGAACACGCCCACCCACGCGGAGAAGGCGACCGCCAGCAGGGACAGGAAGGCGATGAAGGAGCCCATGAAGCTCGTCGCCACCAGCATCAGCACCCCGCCGAACACCAGCGAGATCACGGCGTTGACCGAGACCGCCCAGTGCCGCGGCACCCGGAAGCCGAGGGTCTGCGCGGTGAAGCCCGCCGAGTACATCGACATCGAGTTGATCAGCAGCATGCCGACCAGCGCGATGAAGAGGTACGGCACAGCGATCCACGTCGGCAGGATCTTGCCGAGGAAGGACACCGGATCGGTCGCCGAGGCCAGGTCCGGCGTGGACACCGCCATCACCGCGCCCATCAGGACCATCGGCAGCACGACCACACCGGCGCCGCCGACCGCCGTCCCCACGATCGCCTTCGAGGAGGCCGTGCGCGGCAGGTAGCGCGTGAAGTCGGGCGCCGTCGGGATCCAGCTGACACCGCCGGCCGCGATCATGCCGATGCCGGTGATCACCGCGGCCGTGGAACCGGCGCTGTGGTGCATCACCCGCGCCCAGTCCGTCTGCACCGCCAGGTACACGAGGACCAGGACCGAGAAGACGCCGAAGAAGTAGGTGGCGTACCTGTTGCACTTCTGCACGGCGTTGATGCCGAGCCCGGAGATCGCGAACGTCGCCACGACGAACACCAGCAGCGTCACCATGTCCAGCACGCTGTTCGCCTCGATGCCGAACACGATGTCCAAAATGGTGAGCATGGCGTAGGCGCCGGTCACCGCGTTGATCGTCTCCCAGCCCCAGCGGGCCATCCAGATCAGCGAACCCGGCAGCAGATTGCCGCGCTGCCCGAACACCGCGCGCGACAGCGCCATGCCCGGCGCCCCGCCCCGCTTGCCGGCGATGCCGATCAGCCCGACCAGGCCGTACGACACGACGGGCGCCGCCACCGCGACGACCAGCGCCTGCCAGATGTTCAGGTGGTACGCCACGACGAGGCTCGCGCCCATCGTCAGCAGCAGCACGCTGATGTTGGCGCCGACCCAGGTCGGGAACAGCTCACGGGTCCGGCCGGTGCGCTCGTGATCCGGGACCTGCTCGATGCCACGGGTCTCAAGAGCGCCTTCGGTCTCGACGGTTTTGCTCATGGGGGAGTGGTGCCCTAGAGGTGGGGGAGGGGGACGGTCGGACTCTACGCGCGTCAAAGCAGCCCGGACCATCGTACTTTGCTCCGACTCCTCAGCAAAGGTGGCGTTTGTCTCCCGGAGGAAGTCACAAGCCCGGTCACGGCGGGGCCCATGGCCGATACTGGACGCGTTATGGAAACAGTCATCCTTGCTGTAGTCATCGCCGTGGTCGTGCTCGTCGCGATCGGCGGGCTGATCGTGGGCAGCCGGCGCCGGAAGCCGCTGCCCCCGCCGCCCCCGAAGGCGCCCGACATCACCGCGCCCCCGGCCGAGCCGCACGTCGGCGAAGAGGCCGAGACGCCGCGCGACGAAGCGCGCCGGACGATCGAGGAGGTGGATCTCCCGGGCGGCCCCCCGGTCGCCGTAGAGGAGCCTCCCGCACCCGTCATCGAGGCTCCCGAGATCGAGATCGAGATCCCGGAGCCCACCGCCGGCCGCCTGGTCCGGCTCCGCTCCCGCCTGTCCCGCTCCCAGAACGTTCTCGGCAAGGGCCTGCTCACGCTGCTCTCGCGCGAGCACCTGGACGACGAGACCTGGGAGGAGATCGAGGACACCCTGATCACCGCCGACGTCGGTGTGCAGCCCACCCAGGAACTGGTCGAGGGCCTGCGCGAGCGCGTCAAGGTGCTCGGCACCCGCACCCCCGAGGAGCTGCGCGGCCTGCTGCGCGCGGAGCTGCTCAAGCTGGTGGGCACCGATGTCGACCGCACCGTGAAGACCGAGCCGGCCGACCGCAAGCCCGGCATCGTGATGGTCGTCGGTGTCAACGGCACCGGCAAGACCACCACCACCGGCAAGCTCGCCCGCGTGCTGGTCGCCGACGGCCGCAGCGTGGTGCTCGGCGCCGCCGACACCTTCCGCGCCGCCGCCGCCGACCAGTTGCAGACCTGGGGCGAGCGGGTCGGCGCCTACACCGTGCGCGGTCCGGAGGGCGGCGACCCGGCCTCCGTGGCCTTCGACGCGGTGAAGGAGGGCAAGGAGATGGGGGTCGACGTCGTCCTCATCGACACGGCCGGCCGGCTGCACACCAAGACCGGACTCATGGACGAGCTGGGCAAGGTCAAGCGCGTGGTCGAGAAGCACGCGCCGCTGGACGAGGTCCTGCTGGTCCTGGACGCCACCACCGGGCAGAACGGTCTGGTGCAGGCCCGGGTGTTCGCCGAGGTCGTGGACATCACCGGCATCGTGCTGACCAAGCTGGACGGTACGGCCAAGGGCGGCATCGTGGTCGCGGTCCAGCGCGAGCTGGGCGTGCCGGTCAAGCTGATCGGGCTCGGCGAGGGCGCGGACGACCTGGCGCCGTTCGAGCCGGAGGCGTTCGTGGACGCGTTGATCGGAGACTGACCGTAGGAGACTCACCGCCCACCGCGAAGAAGTGCCCGCCCCGAGGTGCAGTCGGGGACGGGCACTTCGCTTGTCCCGGCCGCCTTCCCCAAGCGGCCTACGCCCGCGCCCGCGACCGGTGCGCCACATACGCCAGCGTCCCCAGCAGCAGCCGGGCCGCCGGGGGGCGGGTCGCGGAGTCGAGGGCGGGCGGGCGCAGCCAGCGCACCGGGCCCAGGCCGCCCCGGTCGGAGGGCGGCGCGGTGATGTACGTACCGGAGCCGAGGCCGCGCAGGTCCAGGGCACGCGGGTCGTCCCAGCCCATGCGGTACAGCAGCCGGGGCAGCTCGGCGGCGGCGCCCGGGGCGACGAAGAAGTGGGCGCGGCCCGCGGGGGTCACGGTCACCGGACCGAGCGGCAGACCCATCCGCTCCAGGCGGACCAGGGCGCGCCGCCCGGCCGACTCGGAGACCTCCACGACGTCGAAGGCGCGGCCCACCGGCAGCAGCACCGAGGCCCCGGGGAACTCCGCCCACGCCTTGGCCACGTCGTCCAGCGTGGCCCCGGCCGGCACCTCGGGCGCGAAGTCCAGAGGGTGCGCGCCCGGTTCCGCGCAGTCCTCGTACCCGCAGGAGCAGGCGCCCGCCGCGGCCCGCGCGCCCGGCACCACGTCCCAGCCCCACAGGCCGGTGAACTCGGCGACGGTGGTGCACTCCGCGGACCGGCCACGCCGGCGCGTACCGGAACGGATCTCGCGAATGCCGCCGATCGTGAAGCCCATGCCCCCTCCAACGGGTCCAGCGCGCCGGTGGTTACGACACGGAACGAGACGGAAGCGGAACGTAACGCTACGGCTCCGCCTTCCCTCGCCGTGATGGGGCCAAGACGGCGCTTTGAAGCGTGTCGGGTGGCGCACCGGGATTCGCGCGCCCCTTTGTGCATCACTCCGCCCGCTTCCGTTCGTCCTGTGTCAAGTGAATCGCGCGCGACGGGGCGGGAGTTCATTCGAAGGGGTGGCGAATGGTGGCGTTTCTGTGATCCGCGTGGCTGAGTCAGTGATCACGGGGTTACTGTCAGTGTGCAGAACCCTTGGGCACATGCGCCCGTGGTTATGCCGGGGGCAATCCGGGGGCGGTCTCGGGGCCGACCCGGAGACGGCTCGGTAAAGCGTTCGAAGGCTGAGAACCCGGGGACGCGGGGCCGTATTTACCGGCATTCTGATAGGGCTTGGCGCACTCGGGCGGCAAGAGGTCTCAGGGATGGGGGCGTTCCAGTGGGCGGCAATGGCGGTAGCGGGACAAACGCTGACAAGCGCCCCAATGAGCTGCTCGGCTCGTGGTTCGTGCGCAGCGGGTGGTCCAAGGGTGAGCTGGCCCGCCAAGTGAACCGCAGGGCACGGCAGTTGGGTGCCAGCCACATCTCCACCGACACCTCCCGGGTGCGCCGCTGGCTGGACGGCGAGAACCCGCGCGAGCCGATCCCGCGCATCCTCTCGGAGCTGTTCTCCGAGCGCTTCGGCTGTGTGGTCTCCATCGAGGACCTGGGCCTGCGCGCCGCCCGCCCGTCGCCCGCCGCCTCCGGTGTGGACCTGCCCTGGACCGGCCCCCAGGCCGTCGCCCTGCTCGGCGAGTTCTCCCGCAGCGACCTGATGCTCGCCCGCCGCGGCTTCCTCGGCACCTCCCTCGCGCTGTCCGCGGGCCCCTCCCTGATCGAGCCCATGCAGCGCTGGCTCGTGCCCACCCCCGCCGCCCCGGCCGGGCCCGCCCCCGAGTCCCCCCTCGACTCCCGCCGACCGGGCCGGCTGTCCAGGCCGGAGCTGGAGCTGCTGGAGTCGACCACCCGGATGTTCCGCCAGTGGGACGCCCAGTGCGGCGGCGGCCTGCGCCGCAAGGCGGTCGTCGGCCAGCTGCACGAGGTCACCGACCTGCTCCAGGAGTCCCAGCCCGAGGCCACCACCCGCAAGCTCTTCAAGGTCGCCGCCGAGCTGGCCGAACTGGCCGGCTGGATGTCGTACGACGTCGGACTCCAGCCCACCGCCCAGAAGTACTTCGTGCTCGCGCTGCACGCCGCCAAGGAGGCCGGGGACCGGCCCCTCGGCTCGTACATCCTCTCCAGCATGAGCCGACAGATGATCCACCTCGGCCGGCCCGACGACGCCCTGGAGCTGATCCACCTCGCCCAGTACGGCAGCCGCGACTGCGCGGGGCCGCGCACCCAGGCCATGCTGTATGCGATGGAGGCCCGCGCCTACGCCAACATGGGCCAGCCCGGCCGGACCAAGCGCGCGGTGCGCATGGCCGAGGACACCTTCTCCGAGGCCGACGAGTGGGACGAGCCGGACCCCGACTGGATCCGCTTCTTCTCCGAGGCCGAGCTGTACGCGGAGAACTCCCACTCGTTCCGCGATCTCGCCTACAGTGCGGGCCGCAGCCCCGCCTACGCCTCCCTCGCCGAGCCCCTGATGCGGCGGGCGGTGGACCTGTTCGCCGAGGACGGCGAGCACCAGCGGTCGTATGCGCTCAACCTGATCGGCATGGCCACCGTGCATCTGCTCCGGGGCGAGCCCGAGGCCGGTACCGCGTTCGCCTCGCGGGCCATGACCGTGGCCAAGAAGGTCCGCTCCGAGCGCGTGAACACCCGTATCCGAAAAACGGTCGGCACGGCCGTGCGCGACCACGGCGATCTCGGTGCCGTGGTCGACCTCGCCGAACAGCTCGCCGTCGACCTTCCCGAGTCCGAGGCCGTCTGACCCCGGCTCCACCCCCCGAACCCCGGCCGCGGCCGGACCTCCCGAACCGCCCGACTCGGCTCCCCCAACGCCAGGTCATCGAGAGGTACCGGCCGCGGTCGGTTCATGGACGTGTAACACACAGGTCGTCTTCGTCACCCCGGTGAAACAGCGAGTGGCCTCCGTGGAAACGGTGCTGCGTCAGTCTCTGGCGCATACCGGCCCACCCCCCGCCCCACCGACACCGGACCGCTGAGGCACCGCCCGCACGGGCCGTACCGATCGACGAGGAGACGCCGATGGCTCCAGCCATCATGCTTGCGGCGGACGCACCCAAGCTGTCGTCCGCCAACACAGGCTTCATGCTCATAGCTTCCGCCCTGGTGCTGCTCATGACCCCGGGCCTGGCCTTCTTCTACGGAGGCATGGTCCGCGTCAAGAGCACCCTGAACATGCTGATGATGAGCTTCATCAGCATGGGCATCGTCACCATCCTGTGGGTGCTCTACGGCTTCTCCATGAGCTTCGGCACGGACCACGGCTCACTGATCGGCTGGACCTCCGACTTCGTCGGCTGGACCG
Source organism: Streptomyces sp. NPDC001056 (assembly GCF_053598955.1). NCBI lineage: Bacteria > Bacillati > Actinomycetota > Actinomycetes > Kitasatosporales > Streptomycetaceae > Streptomyces > Streptomyces sp. NPDC001056. Next base: position 54,628 of record NZ_JBSFLI010000029.1, read on the forward strand.
GCATCGGCAAGACGGACCTGTGGCCCGGTTACACCATCCCGGTCTTCGTCTTCGCCGTCTTCCAGATGATGTTCGCGATCATCACACCGGCCCTGATCAGCGGTGCCCTCGCCGACCGGGTGAAATTCAGCGCCTGGACCCTCTTCGTCGTGCTGTGGGTCACCATCGTCTACTTCCCGGTCGCCCACTGGGTCTGGGGCACCGGCGGCTGGGCCTACGAACTCGGCGTGATCGACTTCGCCGGCGGTACGGCGGTCCACATCAACGCCGGTGCCGCCGCCCTCGGCGTCATCCTCGTCATCGGCAAGCGCGTCGGCTTCAAGAAGGACCCGATGCGCCCGCACAGCCTCCCGCTCGTCATGCTCGGCTCCGGTCTGCTGTGGTTCGGCTGGTTCGGCTTCAACGCCGGCTCCTGGCTCGGCAACGACGACGGCGTCGGCCCCCTGATGTTCGTCAACACGCAGATCGCCACCGCCGCCGCCATGCTCGCCTGGCTCGGCTACGAGAAGATCCGCCACGGCGCCTGCACCAGCCTCGGCGCCGCCTCCGGCGCGGTCGCCGGCCTCGTCGCCATCACGCCCTCCGGCGGCGCGGTCACCCCGCTCGGCGCGATCGCCGTCGGCGCCATCGCCGGTGTCGCCTGCGCCGCGGCCGTCGGACTGAAGTTCCGCTTCGGCTACGACGACTCCCTGGACGTCGTCGGCGTCCACATGGTCGGCGGCATCCTCGGCTCCCTGCTGATCGGCTTCTTCGCCAGCGGCAAGGGCCAGTCCACCGCCACCGGCGTCTTCTACGGCGACCACTCCTTCACCCAGCTGTGGAAGCAGTGCGCCGGCGTCGGCGGCGTCCTCGCCTACTCCCTGATCGTCTCCGCCGTCCTCGCCTTCCTCCTCGACAAGACCATCGGGATGCGCGTCACCCAGGACGAGGAGGTCTCCGGCATCGACCGCGCCGAGCACGCCGAGACGGCGTACGACTTCAGCGGCGCCGGCGGCGGTGTCCTCGGGTCCGCCGTCTCCGCCGCGGCCGGCGGGAAGCAGCCGGAGAATCAGGACGACAAGAAGAGCGGGAAGCAGACCAAGAAGGTGGACGCATGAAGCTCATCACGGCCGTCGTCAAGCCGTACCGGCTCGACGAGATCAAGGAAGCCCTTCAGTCCTTCGGCGTCCATGGACTGACGGTCACCGAGGCCAGCGGCTACGGTCGGCAGCGGGGCCACACCGAGGTCTACCGCGGCGCGGAGTACACCGTCGACCTGGTGCCCAAGATCCGCATCGAGGTCCTCACCGAGGACGACGACGCCGAGGAACTGATCGAGGCCATCGTCAAGGCGGCCCGCACCGGCAAGATCGGCGACGGCAAGGTCTGGTCGGTCCCGGTCGAGACGGCCGTACGGGTCCGCACCGGCGAACGCGGCCCGGACGCCCTCTGAATCAGCCTGGAACACCGGAACGGAACGGGAGTCGCTGGGTGACGGGAACGGATGAGCGGAAACCGGCCGAAGGCCCGGAACCCGGCGGCTACGCGGCGGCACGGCTGCGCCTCCTCACCGAGGGGGCGCGGACCGGGCCGCCGCGCCGTGCCGCCCTCGCCGAACTGACCGACGACTGGCTCGCCGGACTCTTCACCGCCGCGGTCGGCCGTCCCCAGGGCGTCTCCCTCGTCGCGGTCGGCGGCTACGGCCGCGGCGAGCTGTCCCCGCGCAGCGACCTGGACCTCCTGCTGCTGCACGACGGCTCCGACCCCGGCGCGGTCGCCGCCCTCGCCGACCGCCTCTGGTACCCCGTCTGGGACCTGGGCCTCGACCTCGACCACTCGGTGCGCACCCTCGCCGAGGCCCGCAGGGCGGCGGGCGAGGACCTCAAGGTCCAGCTCGGCCTGCTGGACGCCCGCCATGTCGCCGGCGACCTCGGCCTGACCACCGCGCTGCGCACCGCCGTCCTCGCCGACTGGCGCAACCAGGCCCCTCGCCGGCTGCCCGAACTGAAGGAACTGGGCGACGAACGCGCCGCCCGCCAGGGCGAGTTGAGGTTCCTCCTCGAACCCGACCTCAAGGAAGCCCGCGGCGGACTGCGGGACGCCACCGCGCTGCGTGCCGTGGCCGCCTCCTGGCTCGCCGACGCCCCCCGCGAGGGCCTGGCCGAGGCCCGCCGGCACCTCCTCGACGTCCGCGACGCACTCCACCTGAGCACCGGCCGCGCCACCGACCGGCTCGCCCTCCAGGAGCAGGACCAGGTCGCGGCCGAGCTGGGCCTGCTCGACGCCGACGTCCTGCTCCGGCAGGTCTACGAGGCGGCCCGCGTCATCTCGTACGCCGGTGACGTCACCTGGCGCGAAGTGGGGCGCGTCCTGCGCTCGCGCGCCGTGCGCCCGCGCTTGCGCGCCATCCTGGGCGGCGGCAAGCAGATCGCCGAACGGTCCCCGCTGGCCGAGGGCGTGGTCGAACAGGACGGCGAGGTGGTGCTCGCCCGCGCCGCACGCCCCGAACGCGACCCCGTGCTCCCGCTGCGCGCCGCGGCCGCCGCCGCCCAGGCAGGCATCCCGCTCTCCCCGTACGCGGTACGGCGCATGGCCGCGGCCGCCCGCCCCCTGCCCACCCCCTGGCCCGCCGAGGCGCGCGAACAACTGGTGACCCTGCTCGGCTCCGGCCGCCCCACCGTCGAGGTATGGGAGGCCCTGGAGGCAGAGGGGCTGATCAGCCGCCTGCTCCCGGACTGGGAACGGGTCCGCTGCCGCCCCCAGCGCAACGCCGTGCACGTGTGGACCGTCGACCGGCACCTGATCGAGACCGCCGTGCGCGCCTCCGCCCTCACCCGCCACGTCCACCGCCCCGACCTGCTGCTCGTCGCCGCCCTGCTGCACGACATCGGCAAGGGCTGGCCCGGCGACCACTCGGTGGCCGGCGAGATCATCGCCAAGGACGTGGCCGCACGCATCGGCTTCGACCCCGAGGACGCCGCCGTCCTGTCGACCCTGGTACGCCACCACCTCCTGCTGGTCGACACCGCCACCCGCCGCGACCTGGACGACCCCGCCACCGTCCGCTCCGTCGCCGAGGCCGTCGGCACCCAGAGCACCCTGGAACTCCTGCACGCCCTCACCGAGGCCGACGCCCTCGCCACCGGCCCGGCCGCCTGGTCCGCCTGGCGCGGCTCCCTCGTCGGCGACCTGGTCCGCCGGGTCGGCGCGCTCCTCGCCGGGGACGTCCCGGACGAGCCGGCGCCCACCGCGCCCACCGCCGAGCAGGAGCGCCTGGCCATCGAGGCCTTCCGTACCGGCGGTCCGGCCCTCGCCCTGCGTGCCCGCAGCGAGCCGGTCCCCGCCGAGGAACCGCCCGGCGCGCCCGAACCGCTCGGCGTCGAGCTGCTCATCGCCGTTCCCGACCAGACCGCCGTGCTGCCGGCGGTCGCCGGAGTCCTCGCCGTGCACCGGCTCACCGTCCGCACCGCCGAGCTGCGCACCCTGCGGCTGCCGGAGGACGTGCACGACGGCGACGGCTCGGTGCTGCTGCTCGACTGGCGCGTCGCCGCCGAGTACGGCTCCCTGCCCGAGGCGGCCCGGCTGCGCGCCGACCTCGTGCGCGCGCTCGACGGCTCCCTCGACATCGCCGGCCGGCTCGCCGAGCGCGACGCCGCCTACCCGCGGCGCCGCGGCCTGCTCGCCCCGCCGCCCCGGGTGACCGTGGCCCCCGCCGCCTCCCACCACGCCACGGTGATCGAGGTCCGTGCCCAGGACGCCCCCGGCCTGCTCCACCGCATCGGCATGGCCCTGGAGAAGGCGGGCGTGCGGGTCCGCAGCATGCACGTCTCGACCCTGGGCGCCAACGCGGTCGACGCCTTCTACGTCACCACGGGGGCGGGCGAGCCCCTGCCGACGGGGGACGCGGGGTCGGTGGCGAGGGTGCTGGAGGAGACGCTGCGGGCGCCGTGACGCACGCCGAATGCGACCGGCGGGGACTGATGCCCTGCCGGGCCGGATACCCTTGAGGGCAGCCCAGACCACTCCGACCCCGAGGACCGACGCCACCGTGTTCGATACCCTCTCCGACCGCCTCAGCGCGACTTTCAAAAACCTCCGCGGCAAGGGCCGGTTGTCCGAGGCGGACATCGACGCCACGGCACGCGAGATCCGCATCGCGCTCCTCGAAGCGGACGTGGCCCTTCCGGTCGTCCGTACGTTCATCAAGAACGTCAAGGAGCGTGCCCTCGGCGCCGAGGTCTCCAAGGCGCTGAACCCGGCCCAGCAGGTCCTGAAGGTCGTCAACGACGAGCTCGTGACCATTCTCGGCGGCGAGACCCGGCGGCTGCGCTTCGCCAAGCAGCCGCCCACCGTGATCATGCTCGCGGGTCTCCAGGGTGCCGGTAAGACCACCCTCGCGGGCAAGCTCGGCCGCTGGCTCAAGGAGCAGGGCCACTCCCCGCTGCTGGTGGCCTGCGACCTCCAGCGCCCCAACGCCGTCAACCAGCTCAGCGTCGTCGCCGAGCGCGCGGGCGTGGCCGTCTACGCGCCGGAGCCCGGCAACGGCGTCGGCGACCCGGTCAAGGTCGCCAAGGACTCCATCGAGTTCGCGAAGTCCAAGGTCCACGACATCGTGATCGTGGACACCGCCGGCCGCCTCGGCATCGACCAGGAGATGATGCAGCAGGCCGCGGACATCCGCGACGCCGTCTCCCCGGACGAGATCCTGTTCGTCGTCGACGCGATGATCGGTCAGGACGCCGTCAACACCGCCGAGGCCTTCCGTGACGGCGTCGGCTTCGACGGCGTGGTCCTCTCCAAGCTCGACGGTGACGCCCGCGGTGGTGCCGCGCTGTCCATCCGGCAGATCACCGGCAAGCCGATCATGTTCGCGTCGAACGGCGAGAAGCTGGACGACTTCGACGCGTTCCACCCGGACCGGATGGCCTCCCGCATCCTCGACATGGGTGACCTGCTCACCCTGATCGAGCAGGCGGAGAAGACCTTCAGCCAGGAAGAGGCCGCCAAGATGGCCTCGAAGCTGGCGTCCAAGAAGGGCCAGGACTTCACCCTGGACGACTTCCTGTCCCAGATGGAACAGGTCAGGAAGATGGGCTCGATCTCCAAGCTGCTCGGCATGCTGCCGGGCATGGGCCAGATCAAGGACCAGATCCAGAACATCGACGAGCGGGACGTGGACCGCACCGCCGCGATCATCAAGTCGATGACCCCGGGCGAGCGCCAGGACCCGACGATCATCAACGGCTCCCGCCGCGCCCGTATCGCCAAGGGTTCCGGTGTCGAGGTCAGCGCCGTGAAGGGCCTGGTCGAGCGGTTCTTCGAGGCCCGCAAGATGATGTCCCGCATGGCCCAGGGCGGCGGTATGCCGGGCATGCCGGGGATTCCGGGCATGGGCGGCGGCCCCGGCCGGCAGAAGAAGCAGCAGAAGAAGGCCAAGGGCAAGCAGCGCTCCGGCAACCCGATGAAGCGCAAGCAGCAGGAGCTGGAGGAGGCCCAGCGCCGCGAGGCCGCCGCACAGGGCGGGAACGCGTTCGGGCTGCCGCAGCAGAGCGGCGAGGAGTTCGAGCTGCCGGACGAGTTCAAGAAGTTCATGGGCTGACGGTCGTACGGCATGGTCGTATGACGTGACGCCGTACGACTGACGTCAGGGGCGCCCCCTCCCGGAGGGGGCGCCCCTGGTCTTTTCCGGAGTCCCACCGAGTGCCGTGTGCCGGTATCTGCCGTAACGTCCCTGTATGAGCAATGCGGCGCCCCCGCGCAAGGACCCGGAGCAGCCGTGGCGCGCCGAGGGCACCCCGGAGGTGCCCCGGCGGTCCGGCGGCGGAGGGCTCAAGGGCGGCAAGTGGTGGGGGCTGCTCGTCACCGCGATCATCGTCTTCCTGCTGGCCTACATCGGCCTGAACTACCTCGGCCAGGGCAACCAGCCGACGATCTCCTACACCGAGTTCAGCCGGCAGGTCTCCGAGGGCAATGTCGCCACGATCTACTCCAAGGGCGACGCGATCCAGGGCCGGCTGAAGAGCGCGCGGAGCAACCCCGAGGGCGGCGGCCGGTACACCCGGTTCAAGACGCAGCGGCCGGCCTTCGCGGACGACCGGCTGTGGCAGAACCTGAGCAGCCACGGCGTCACGGTGACCGCCCGGCCGGTGGTGCAGGAGCGCAGCTTCCTGTCCAACCTGCTGCTCTCCCTGATCCCGATCCTCGTCCTGGTCGCGGTGTGGGTCTTCTTCGCCCGCCGGCTCGGCGGCGCGCTGCCCGGCGCGGGCGGTCTGTTCGGCCGCCGGGCGCCGCCCAAGCCGGTGGGGCCCGAACCGGAGACCAGGCGCACGACGTTCGCGGACGTGGCCGGGATCGACGAGGTCAAGGGCGAGCTGGACGACGTGGTCGACTTCCTGGAGCACCCCGACGCGTACCGCCGCATGGGCGCGAAGCTGCCCCGGGGCGTGCTGCTCGCCGGGGCGCCCGGCACCGGCAAGACGCTGCTCGCGCGGGCGGTCGCGGGCGAGGCCGGGGTGCCGTTCTTCTCGGCCTCGGCGTCGGAGTTCATCGAGATGATCGTCGGCGTCGGCGCCTCCCGGGTGCGCGAGCTGTTCGCCGAGGCCCGCAAGGTGGCGCCGTCCATCATCTTCATCGACGAGATCGACACCATCGGCCGGGCGCGCAGCGGCAGCACGGCCATGAGCGGCCATGACGAGCGCGAGCAGACGCTGAACCAGATCCTCACCGAGATGGACGGGTTCTCGGGCTCGGAGGGCGTGATCGTCATCGCGGCGACCAACCGCGCCGACATCCTGGACCCGGCGCTGACCCGCCCCGGCCGCTTCGACCGGGTGGTCACCGTGGCTCCGCCGGACCGCGCGGGCCGCGAGGCGATCCTGCGGATCCACACCCGGGACGTGCCGCTGGAGCCGGAGGTGGACCTGGCCAGGCTGGCGCGCGCGACCCCCGGCATGACGGGCGCCGACCTCGCGAACCTCGCCAACGAGGCGGCGCTGCTCGCGGTCAAGCGCAAGCAGGAGCGGGTGACCCGGGCGGATCTGTCGGAGGCGCTGGAGAAGGTGCAGCTGGGTGCCGAGCGGACCCTGGTGATGCCGGAGGAGGACCGGCGGCGTACGGCGTACCACGAGAGCGGCCACGCGCTGCTCGGCATGCTCCAGCCCGGCGCCGACCCGGTACGCAAGATCACCATCGTGCCGCGCGGGCGGGCGCTCGGGGTGACGATGTCCACGCCCGAGGTGGAGCGGTACGCGCACTCGGAGGAGTATCTGCGCGGGCGCATCATCGGCGCGCTGGGCGGCATGGCCGCGGAGGAGGTCGTCTACGGCGTGGTCACCACGGGCGCGGAGAGCGACCTCGAACAGGTGACGAACATCGCGCGCGGGATGGTGGCCCGCTGGGGCATGAGCGAGCGGGTGGGCCGGCTGTCCGCCCTGCCGAGCGACGCCCAGCAGGCGTACGGGCTCTCCGCCGCGCCGGCGACGCTCGACGCGATCGACACCGAGATGCGCAGGATCGTGGACGAGTGCTACGAAGAGGCGCGGCGCAAGCTCCGGGACCACCGCGGGCAGCTGGACGCGCTGGCGCGGGCGCTGCTGGAGCACGAGACGCTGGAGGAGGCGGACGCGTACCGCATCGCCGGGATCACGCGGCTGGGGAAGGACACCGAGGAGGCGCGGTGAGGGCGGCCTACGGGGCGCGGGCGATCAGGTAGCGGAAGACGTTGGGCATCCGGACGGTGCCGTCGGGACGGCGGTACGGGTGCAGGGCCTCGGTCAGTTCCTTGTCGACCTGCTTGGCGTCGGTCGCCGCGATCGCCGCGTCGAAGAGCCCCGTGGACAGCAGTCCGCGCACCGCGCTGTCCGGGTCGGCGTATCCGAACGGGCAAGCGACTCGCCCGGAGCCGTCGGGCCGCAGCCCCGCCCGCTGGGCGGCCTCCTCCAGATCGTCGCGCCGGGCCGGGCGCCGGCTGCCCGTACTGCGCAAAGGATCAGCCAGTTTCGCCGCGACCCGCAGGACGGTGGAGGTGGCGCAACGTTCCGGCGGACCCCAGCCGGCGAGCACCACGGCGGCGCCGGGGGCGGCGTGGGGGAGGGCCCGTGCGAGCAGTTCGGCGAGGGCCTGGGGATCGCCTCCGGGGCGGCGGATCGGTTCGAGGGCGGTGATCAGGGTGTAGGGGGTGGTGGGCTTGGTGCCGTCGGCGGCTTCGGCGGCTTCGGCGTCTTTGGGCAGGTCCCGGTCTTCGGGGAAGTCCTGGAGGAGTTCCGCGCGCGCGGTGCCGCGGCGGCCGGAGACTGTGCCCAGGCCCGTGCCGGGTGCGCCGCCGGGGGCTCCGTCCGGCGTCAGGAGCCGCCGACGGGCGAGGGCCAGGAGGTCGGGGGAGGGATCGGTGCCGGTGACGGTGGCGCCGCGGGCGGCCGCGAGGAGGAGGGCGAGGCCGGAGCCGCAGTGCAGGCCGAGGAGGCGGGTGTCCGGGCCCACGTCGAGCCGTTCGTACACGGCTTCGAGGAGCGGGACGAGCATCCGTTCCTGGATCTCGGCCCAGTCCCGCGCGCGTGCCCCGGAGTTCCCGTGAGCCGTGGAATCCGTGTGCGGCCGATGCTGCCGCACGAGCGAAGCTGTCATGGATAAGCGCCCCCATCCGCCGGCGGTTCGCCGTCCTGCCCGGTCGTGTGCGGCCCCGTGCTCCTTCCCGCGTATGCCAGGTAACTCCCGCCTCGCGGTGCCGTCCAGGGGTCGAGGGAGCCCGGCTGGGCCCGGGGCGCCGGTGTGGCGAGAATTCACATCCCGGCAATCGTGCTGCCTTTACGGTGTGCACGCCGGAGGACGGGCCGGTGCCGGGGGGTGCGGTCGCGCACGGTAACGTCGCGACCGTCACGGGCGCTGACCAAGGTGAGGCTTGATACCGAGAGCGGCCGAATCGCCCCTTGCGTATCCACGGGCCATCCTCGCGACAGGGCGTACCGGGGGGAGCGTAGTGCCGTCTACGCACCGGCTTGGTATGAGCTGTGAGGCTTTCTCCGCAGATCAGCGCACGCGCCCTCGTCAGGACGCATCAGTGCCAACTGACGGGTACGTGCAAATTATTTGGGATGCCCCGGAATAGGAACACAGCGTGCCCTCCGCTCGTTGTCATTACGTGAGCACGACACAGACACCCCCTGTTCTCGCCGCAGAGCTGGCACAGGCGTGGGCCGACATTCAGCGGTACCACCCCGAGCTGCCGGACCTTGCCGCGCCAGAGTCCCTGATCGGAGAGTCGTCTTCCGCGTGCGGGCACGAGCTCTCCTTCGAACGGCTGCTCCATGAGGCAGTCCATGGCATCGCCGCCGCGCGCGGGGTGCGCGACACCTCCCGTGCCGGCCGCTACCACAACCGACGGTTCCTCGCGATCGCGGAGGAGCTGGGCCTGGACCATCCCGAGGAACCGCATCCCAGCAGCGGCTTCTCGCTGGTCACGCTCAACCCCGAGGCGAAGCGGCGCTACCGGCCGACCATCGAGCGTCTCCAGCGCGCCCTCAAGGCGCACTCGGCGGCGACCACGGAGGACACCTCCCGCACCTTCCGGGGCCCGGCCGCCCGGCACGGCTCCTCCGGCGGCGGCGTCCGCGTCAAGGCGGTGTGCGACTGCGGTCGCAACGTCCGCGTGGTCCCCTCCGTCCTCGCCCAGGCCCCCATCGTCTGCGGCGGCTGCGGCAAACCCTTCCGCATCCCCGAGATGTCGGGCGCCGCCTGACCTCCACCCCCGGCATCTCGTGGGTGCCGGACCGACTCCGCCCCGGCCCGCCGACCACCAGCGTCGGCGGGCGGGTGCCGCACGCCCGCCCACCGCGACCCGACTCCACCCCCGGCTTCCCCCGGCTCACGGCCGGCAGGTCCGCCGACGTCCGTCACCCCCGAGTGCTGAACAGGAGCGGGCCCGCTGAGGCCCCGGCCGAGACCGGCCCGCGGGGTATGGCAGAATGGATGGCTGTACTCGACAGCCGCATAGGACCCCTCTCTCCTCCGGCTGACGCGTCCGTCGGGCATTCGGGTACCGCAACCCCACGCGGCAGCTCGCCGTGCCCTACCACGTCAAAACCAGGAGAATCCACTCCCGTGGCAGTCAAGATCAAGCTGAAGCGTCTGGGCAAGATCCGTTCGCCTCACTACCGCATCGTCGTCGCCGACTCCCGTACCCGCCGTGACGGCCGGGCCATCGAGGAGATCGGCAAGTACCACCCGACCTACAACCCGTCGGTCATCGAGGTGGACGCCGACCGCGTGGCGTACTGGCTCGGCGTCGGCGCCCAGCCGACCGAGCCCGTCCTCGCCATCCTGAAGAAGACCGGCGACTGGCAGAAGTTCAAGGGCGAGCCGGCTCCCGCGCCGCTGCTCGTCGCCGAGCCGAAGCCGGCCCGTCCGTCGTTCGAGGCCCTTGGTGGCGACGACGACGCCAAGGGTGAGGCCATCACCCAGAAGAAGAAGGCTGAGAAGAAGGACGAGGCCGCGGCTGAGTCCGAGTCGACCGAGGCCTGAGCAGCATGCTCGAAGAGGCGCTTGAGCACCTCGTGAAGGGCATCGTCGACAACCCTGACGATGTGCAGGTCGCCTCGCGCAACCTGCGCCGCGGGCGTGTGCTGGAGGTCCGGGTCCACCCCGACGACCTCGGCAAGGTGATCGGCCGCAACGGCCGTACCGCGCGCGCTCTGCGTACCGTCGTGGGCGCCATCGGCGGTCGCGGTGTCCGCGTCGACCTGGTCGACGTGGACAACGTCCGCTGACGCTTCATCGCAACCGGCTCGGGCCGGGGAGGGCCACTCGGCCGTCCCCGGCCCGCAGTCGTATGAGCAGGACACGCGCAGGAGATGACAGGAGAATTGGACAGGTGCAGCTGGTAGTCGCACGGGTCGGCCGTGCCCATGGCATCAAGGGCGAGGTCACCGTCGAGGTACGTACCGACGAGCCGGAGCTGAGGCTCGCCCCCGGCGCCGTACTCGCCACGGACCCCGCCTCCACGGGTCCGCTGACCATCGAGACGGGACGCGTCCACAGCGGTCGTCTGCTCCTGCGCTTCGCGGGCGTCACCGATCGAAACGCCGCCGAGGCCCTGCGCAACACCCTGCTGATCGCCGAGGTGGACCCGGAGGAGCTGCCGGAGGACGAGGACGAGTACTACGACCATCAGCTCATCGACCTGGACGTGGTCACCGAGGACGGCACCGAGATCGGCCGGATCACCGAGATCTCGCACCTGCCCTCGCAGGACCTGTTCATCGTGGAGCGTCCGGACGGCACCGAGGTCATGATCCCCTTCGTCGAGGAGATCGTCGCCGAGATCGACCTCCAGGAGCAGAAGGCCGTCATCACGCCCCCGCCCGGCCTCATCGACGACCGTGCCGAGATCGCCTCCACCCGGGACGCGGACGCCGCGGGGGACGAGTCGTAATGCGCCTGGACGTCGTCACGATCTTCCCCGAGTACCTGGACCCCCTGAACGTCTCCCTCGTCGGCAAGGCCCGCCATCGTGGACAGCTCGCCGTCCACGTCCATGACCTGCGTGAATGGACGTACGACCGGCACAACACGGTCGACGACACGCCGTACGGCGGCGGCCCCGGCATGGTCATGAAGACGGAGCCCTGGGGCGACGCCCTGGACACGGTCCTCGCCGACGGCTACGAGAGCGGCGCCCACGCCCCCGCGCTGATCGTCCCCACCCCCAGCGGCCGCCCGTTCACCCAGGAACTCGCCGTGGAACTCTCCGAGCGGCCCTGGCTGATCTTCACACCGGCCCGCTACGAGGGCATCGACCGGCGCGTCTTCGACGAGTACGCCACCCGGATACCCGTCTACGAGGTCTCCATCGGTGATTACGTCCTCGCCGGCGGCGAAGCGGCCGTCCTCGTCATGACCGAGGCCGTCGCCCGGCTGCTGCCCGGCGTCCTCGGCAACGCCGAGTCCCACCGCGACGACTCCTTCGCGCCCGGCGCCATGGCAAACCTCCTGGAAGGCCCCGTCTACACCAAGCCGCCCGCCTGGCGCGGCCGGGACATCCCCGAGGTGCTGCTCAGCGGCCACCACGGCAGGATCGCCCGCTGGCGCCGCGACGAGGCGCTGCGTCGTACCACCCTCAACCGGCCCGACCTGATCGAGCACTGCGACCCGAAGGCCTTCGACAAGAAGGACCGCGAGATGCTGTCCGTCCTGGGCTGGGAACCGGACCCGGACGGCCGCTCGTACGGCCGATTTTGGCGCCGGGCCGGGGGCATGGAAGAATAGGCCGCTGTTGTGCGCTCGTCCGGTGTGCGCCCCTGCCACAGGGGGACACGACGCCCGTCCCGACCCGCACGGCAACCTCCTGTACCTCTCTCTCCCGTTGATGACCTGTGGCATCAGCGAAGAAAGCAGACGAAATGTCTCACCTGCTCGACACCGTCGACGCCGCGTCGCTGCGCAGCGACCTCCCGGCCTTCCGCCCGGGTGACACCGTCAACGTCCACGTCCGCGTCATCGAGGGCAACCGCTCCCGTGTGCAGCAGTTCAAGGGCATTGTGATCCGTCGCCAGGGCTCCGGTGTCCGCGAGACCTTCACGGTCCGCAAGGTCTCGTTCTCCGTCGGCGTCGAGCGCACCTTCCCGGTGCACACCCCGATCGTCGAGAAGATCGAGCTGGTCACCCGTGGTGACGTGCGCCGCGCCAAGCTGTACTACCTCCGTGAGCTGCGCGGCAAGGCCGCGAAGATCAAGGAGAAGCGCGAGCGCTGAGCGCTTCCCCGGCGTCACAGCGGGGCCGGATAACATCTCGCCCCGATGGACACCGAAGCACAGCCGACGGAACGCGACCGCACCTCCCGCCCGGATTCCCCGGGCCCGGAGGAGCGGTCGCGTTTCGCGTTGCCGGCCCGGATCGCCGAGTGGCTGCCGGGCGGCCGCGTCACCCTCACCCTCTTCGCCTGCCTGGTGTTCCTGCTCCTGCTGAGCACCTTCGTGGTGCAGCCGTTCCAGATCCCGAGCGGTTCCATGGAGCAGGGCCTGCGGATCGGCGACCGCGTCCTCGTGAACAAGCTGGCCTACCGCTTCGGCGCCCGGCCCGCCCGCGGGGACGTGGTTGTGTTCGACGGAACGGGGTATTTCGGGGACGGCGACTACATCAAGCGCGTCGTCGGGGTGGGCGGAGACCATGTGGTCTGCTGCGACAAGCGGGGGAGGATCGAGGTGAACGGCCGCGCGGTCGACGAGTCGGCGTTCCTCTACCCCGGGGACACCGCCTCCAGCGTGCCCTTCGACATCGTGGTGCCCCCGGGCACCCTCTTCCTCCTCGGCGACCACCGCAGCGACTCCAGCGACTCCCGCGACCACCTCGGGTCACCGGGCGGCGGCATGATCCCGCTCGACGACGTCATCGGCCGGGCCGACTGGATCGTATGGCCGTACGCCCACTGGACCCATCTGACCCGGCCGCCCGCCTACGCGCGGGTGCCCGCCGCGACGGGTGGCGCCCATGGGTAACCGCGGCAAGCCGCGCGAGGGCTCCGGCCCCGCAGGCCCCCCGTCGTCCACCGGGACCCGGCGCAGCTCCGCGCCCGGCGGCGGCCGCACCCGCGCGGAGCGGCGCAAGCTCCAGCGCAAGGTCAAGCGGAAGCGCAGGCATTCAGCCGTTCGGGAGATCCCGCTTCTGGTGGGAGTCGCGGTGCTGATCGCGCTGGTCCTGAAGACCTTCCTCGTCCAGGCGTTCGTGATCCCGTCCGGCTCCATGGAGCAGACGATCCGCATCGGCGACCGCGTCCTGGTCGACAAGCTCACCCCCTGGTTCGGCGCCGAGCCGCAGCGCGGGGACGTCGTCGTCTTCCACGACCCGGGCGGCTGGCTGGCCGGCGAGCAGGCCGCGCAGAAGCCCGACCCCGTCGTCGTCAAACAGCTCAAGGAGGGCCTCAGCTTCATCGGACTGCTGCCGTCCGACAATGAGAAAGACCTGATCAAACGGGTCATCGGGGTCGGCGGCGACCACGTCAGGTGCTGTGACGCGCAAGGCCGTGTCACCGTCAACGGCGTGCCGCTGTCCGAGAAGGACTACCTCTACCCGGGCAACAACCCGTCCGACATGCGCTTCGACATCACCGTGCCCCAGGGCAGGCTGTGGGTGATGGGCGACCACCGGGGCGACTCCGCCGACTCCCGCTACCACCGGGACTCCCCGTACGGGGGAACGGTCTCGGTGAAATCGGTGGTCGGGCGAGCCATGTGGATCGGCTGGCCGATCGGCCACTGGACGCGCCTGGAGGAACCTAAAACCTTCGCAAGCGTTGCCCACGCCGACACGCGGACGGCTTCGGCCTCGCCCCTGTCGCATAGGGTTGACCATGAGAATCCGAACGGAATGACCGAACTCCCGACCCCTGCGGAACTCCCGCTCGTTATGGGAGTGGTGGGCCTGCGCCGTCTGTGGCGCGGGCGGCGGCACGGAGTAAGGAGTTGGCGTGGGGGATGTGGCGGTTGGCGCACGATCGGGACACGACGGCGAGGAGCACCGCGGGAACCACGCGGAGGCGGACGGCTCCGGTTCGGACGGCGCCATGACCACCGGGAATGACGCGACGGGCGACGGCGCCCCGCAGGACGGACAGGGCTCCCGGACCGGGGGCGCGGGTGACGCCACGCCGCCGCCCAGGAAGCCGCGCTCCTTCTGGACGGAGCTGCCGATCCTGGTCGTCATCGCGCTGGTCCTGGCGCTGCTGATCAAGACCTTCCTGGTCCAGGCGTTCTCGATCCCCTCCGCCTCGATGGAGAACACCCTCCAGATCGGCGACCGCGTCCTGGTCGACAAGCTCACCCCGTGGTTCGGCTCCGAGCCCGAGCGCGGCGAGGTCGTCGTCTTCCACGACCCGGACGACTGGCTGGCGGGCGAGCCCGCGCCGAACCCGAACGCGGTGCAGAAGGTCCTCAGCTGGATCGGCCTGATGCCGTCCGCCAATGAGAAGGACCTGATCAAGCGGGTGATCGGCGTCGGCGGCGACACGGTCGAGTGCAAGGGCACGGGCCCCCTGCTGGTCAACGGCAAGGCGCTGAACGAGTCGTCGTACATCTACCCGGGCAACACGCCGTGCAGCCAGGACGACCAGGGCGGCCAGTTCAAGGTGAAGGTGCCCAAGGGCTTCATCTGGGTGATGGGCGACCACCGGCAGAACTCCCGGGACTCGCGCTACAACCAGAGCGACAGGAACCACGGCTTCGTGCCCGTCGACAAGGTCGTCGGCCGTGCCATCGTCAAGGCCTGGCCCATCAGCCACTGGGGCACCCTGCCCGTCCCGGACACCTTCGAGCAGCCCGGCCTGAGCAACCAGCAGTCCTCCGCCGCCTCCCTGACGGTCGCCCCCGAGGGCGTCGCCGTCGCGGCCGTCGCACCGGCCCTGGTGTGGCGTCGCCGTCGCGAGGAGCGGCTGCGCTCGGACGCCCGCCCGAAGACGACCACCGGACAGCGCTGAGCCCCCTGCCGCGGCTTTCCCGGCTTGTGCGTGAAGCTCCGGGAAAGCTGTGCCCCGGGTCGTGAAAGAGGGGCTGACCTCGTCCGGTACCGGCAGGTAGGGTGCGGGTCCATGGGTGGTGAGAGTACGACGCGTACGGCCCCGCGCAGCGGCGGCACCGGCTCCGGCACGGCGGCGGGCGGCGGCCGGCTCGGGCAGCGGCTGTCCGGAGTGGCGATGGCCCTGGGCCTGGTGCTGTTCCTCGGCGGCTTCGCCTGGGCGGCCGTGAGCTACCGGCCGTACACCGTGCCCACCAGCTCCATGACCCCCACCATCGACGCCGGCGACCGCGTACTCGCCCAGCGCGTGGACGGCGACGAGGTGCGCCGCGGCGATGTGGTCGTCTTCCGCGACAACAGCTGGGTCACCGGCTCCGACGTGGTCAAGCGCGTGGTCGCGGTCGGCGGCGACACCGTCTCCTGCTGCACCGACGGCAAGCTGACCGTCAACGGCAAGCAGATCGAGGAGCCGTACCTGCCCAAGGGCAGCCTGGCCGAGAACCAGAACTTCCCGACCGTGACCGTCCCCCAGGGCCGGCTCTTCCTGCTCGGTGACGAACGCCAGGGCTCCCTGGACTCCACCGCCCACCTCACGGACGCCGCCAAGGGCACCGTCGCCCGCACCGCCGTGATCGCCCGTGTGGACTCCGTGATCTTCCCCTGGAAGGGTGCGCTGAAGCGCCCCACCGGGTTCGAGGCGCTGGGCACCCTCTCGCAGCCGGGGCCGCTGTCCACCATCGAGCTGCTGATCGTCGCCGGCGCCGTCCTGGTCCTCGGCGGCGGCGCCTACGGCCCGATCGCCAAGCGCGCGGGCCGCTCCCGGGCCCGTGCCACCCGCGCGGAGGCGGCCGGTGTCCGCTGAGACCGAGCCCGCGCAGTCGTCGTACCAGGGCGGCCTGCGCAAGGTGGCCCGGGTGGTGCTGCTCGACCCCCGTGACCGCATCCTCCTGCTGCACGGCCATGAGCCCGAGGACCCCGCCGACGACTGGTGGTTCACCCCCGGCGGCGGCGTGGAGGGCGCCGAGACCCGTGCCGAGGCCGCGCTGCGGGAACTCGCCGAGGAGACCGGCATCACCGAGGTCCACCTCGGCCCGGTGCTGTGGCGGCGCCGCTGCTCCTTCCCGTTCGCGGGCCGCCGCTGGGACCAGGACGAGTGGTACTACCTGGCCCGTACGACCCAGACCGCGACCGTGGCCACGGGCCTGACGGAGCTGGAGCGGCGCAGTGTCGCCGGAGCACGCTGGTGGACGTGCCGGGAACTGACCCGCGCGCATGAGACGGTGTATCCGACCAGACTCGCCGAGCTGCTGCGCACGCTGCTCGTCGAGGGTCCCCCGGCCGGCCCCCTGACCCTCGATACGGAAATCGTCTGAGGGCCAGCGGAACTGGCGCACAATGGGGGGATCGCACGGCTGAAGGGGAACATGCCATGAGCGCCGAGGACCTCGAAAAGTACGAGACCGAGATGGAGCTGAAGCTCTACCGGGAGTACCGAGATGTCGTCGGTCTGTTCAAATACGTGATCGAGACGGAACGGCGCTTCTACCTCACCAACGACTACGAGATGCAGGTGCACTCGGTTCAGGGCGAGGTGTTCTTCGAGGTGTCGATGGCCGACGCCTGGGTCTGGGACATGTACCGGCCGGCTCGGTTCGTCAAGCAGGTCCGGGTGCTCACGTTCAAGGACGTGAACATCGAGGAGCTGAACAAGAGCGATCTGGAGCTGCCGGGCGGCTGATGACCTGCGGTTCTCCGCTGCTTCACGCTTCCGGGTGACGAGGTTTTCCCCAACCGCCCGGTAGCCCACCAAGATCCACTTGTTGGGCCGTGATGCGTGAGCGTTGGCGCCGGAGGTGGTGCCGACATGAACGCACGAGAAGCGATCGGCAGGTACGGAGAGGACCTGGCCGCCCGGCGGCTGGCCGAGGGCGGCATGACGATCCTGGCGCGCAACTGGCGTGCCGGGCGCGCCGGCGAGATCGACATCGTGGCCAGGGACGGCGAGGTCCTGGTCGTCTGCGAGGTCAAGACCCGCGCGGGCGGGCGCTACGAACATCCCATGGCCGCGGTGACCCCCGAGAAGGCCGCCCGGCTGCGCGACCTCGCCGAGCACTGGATCCACGTCCACGGCGGCGCCCCACCGGGCGGCGTCCGCATCGACCTGGTCGGCGTCCTCGTCCCCGGCCGCGGCGCACCCCAGGTCGAGCACGCCCGGGGGGTGGCCTGAATGGCCTTCGCCCGTACCTGCTCCGTCGCCCTCGTCGGCGTCGAGGGCGTGGTCGTGGAAGTCCAAGCCGACCTCGAACCCGGTGTCGCCGCCTTCACCCTGGTCGGCCTCCCGGACAAGAGCCTGACGGAGAGCCGGGACAGGGTCCGGGCGGCGGTGGTGAACTCGGGCGCCGAGTGGCCGCAGAAGAAGCTCACGGTGGGGCTCAGCCCCGCCTCGGTGCCGAAGGCCGGCTCCGGCTTCGATCTGGCCGTGGCCTGCGCGGTGCTCGGGGCCGCCGAACGGATCGACCCCCGGGTCCTCGCCGACATCGTCATGATCGGCGAGCTGGGCCTGGACGGCCGGGTGCGCCCGGTGCGCGGCATCCTGCCCGCCGTGCTGGCCGCCGCCGACGCGGGTTACGAGCAGGTGGTCGTGCCCGAGTGCGCCGCCGCGGAGGCCGCGCTGGTCCCGGGCGTATCGGTGCTCGGCGTCCGCAGCCTGCGCCAGCTCATCGCGGTGCTGGCCGAGGAGCCCGTGCCCGAGGAGGCGCCCGACGAGCAAGGGCGCCCCGACCCGCTCCTCGCCGGGCTGCGGGTGCCGGGCACCGGCGCCGCCACCGGTATGCACAGCCTCGGCGCCGCCCAGCACGAAAGCGATCACGACCTGGCCGACGTCGTCGGCCAGACCTCGGCCCGTACGGCTGTGGAGGTGGCCGCCGCCGGGGGACACCATCTCTTCCTCGAAGGGCCGCCCGGCGCGGGCAAGACGATGCTGGCCGAACGGCTGCCCGCCGTCCTGCCGAGGCTCACCAGGGAGGAGTCCCTGGAGGTCACGGCCGTGCACTCGGTGGCTGGGCTGCTGCCACCGGGCAAGCCGCTCATCGACGTCGCCCCGTACTGCGCCCCGCACCACTCGGCGACGATGCAGTCCCTGGTCGGCGGCGGCCCCGGCATCGCGCGCCCGGGGGCGGTGTCCCTCGCCCATCGCGGGGTGCTGTTCCTGGACGAGGCGCCCGAGTTCCGCAGCCAGACCCTGGACGCCCTGCGGCAGCCCCTGGAGTCCGGGCACGTCGTGATCGCTCGCAGCGCGGGAGTGGTCCGCTTCCCGGCACGCTTCCTGATGGTGCTGGCGGCCAACCCCTGCCCCTGCGGCCGCTTCTCGCAGCGTGACGCCCTGTGCGAGTGCCCGCCTGCGGTGATCCGCCGCTACCAGGCCCGGCTCTCCGGCCCGCTCCTGGACCGGGTGGACCTGCGCGTCGAGGTCGATCCGGTCACCCGGGCCCACCTCGTCGCGCCGGGCGCCCGCGGCGAGCCCACGGCGACCGTCGCCGACCGGGTGCGGCAGGCCCGGGAGCGTACGGCCGCCCGCCTCGCCGGAACACCCTGGCGCACCAACAGCGAGCTGCCGGGACGGGAGCTGCGCAGCAGGTTCCAGGCCGTCACCGGCGCGATGGACGAGGCCGAACGCAGCCTGGAGCGGGGCGTGCTCACCGCCCGCGGCATCGACCGGGTGCTGCGGGTCGCCTGGACGGTGGCCGACCTCGTCGGCCACGACCGTCCGGACGCGACCGACGTCGCCCTCGCCCTGCATCTGCGCACCGGCGTCCCCCGAGGGGTCCCGATGGCCATCGGCGCGCTGACGTGAGCGGGGCGGACGGGGGCCTGGCCCGTGAGCGCGACGAGGACCTTCTCGGACGGGTGTTTCTGGGGCGGGTGATCGAGCCGGGGGACGAGGCCGGTGGGCGGTGGGTGAGGGAGTTCGGTGCCGGGGAGGTGGCGCGGCGGATCAGAGGTGGGGGTGAGGCGTTGCCGGGGGTCGGTCGGGTCCGGTGGGCCGGGCTGGTGGCGCGGGCCGGGCGGGCGGAGCCGGAGCGGGACCTCGCCGTGGCGCGGGCGGCGGGGGCGCGGTTCGTGATGCCGGGGGATCCCGAGTGGCCGGGACAGCTGGACGACCTCGCGGACGCGCGGCCCCTCGGACTGTGGGTCCGCGGGCGGCCCGGTCTGCGGATGTGGGCGCTGAGATCCGTCGCCGTGGTCGGTGCCCGCGCCTGCACCGAGTACGGCGCCCACGTCGCCGCCACCCTCGCCGCCGGCCTCGCCGAACGCGGCTGGGTCGTCGTCTCCGGCGGCGCCTACGGCATCGACGCCGCCGCCCACCGCGGCGCGCTCGCCGCCGGCGGAGCCACCGCGGCCGTCCTGGCCTGCGGCGTCGACCGGCCCTATCCTCGCGGCCACACCGCCCTGATCGAGCGGATCGCGGACCAGGGCCTGGTGATCGGCGAGCTCCCCCCGGGCGACCACCCCACCCCGAGCCGCTTCATCCTCCGCAACCGCGTCATCGCCGCCCTGACCAGAGGCACCGTCGTCGTGGAGGCCGCCTGCCGCAGCGGCTCGCTCGCCACCGCGCGGGCGGCGCAACGCCTCGGGAGACACGCCATGGGCGTACCGGGCCCGGTCACCAGCGCACTCTCCGCCGGTGTGCACGAACTGCTGCGCGGCGGGGCCGCCCTCGTCACCGACGCCGCCGAGGTGGCCGAGCTCGTCGGCGCCATGGGCGACCTGGCCCCGCCCCGCACCGGTCCCGTGCTGCCCCGCGACCTGCTGGCACCGGCCGCCCGCACCGTCCTCGCCGCCTTGCCCGGGGACCGTGCGGCACCCGTCGGGGAGATCGCGCTGGACGCCTGCACCACGCCGGACGAGACGATCGCGAGGTTGTACGAACTCCGAGCACTTGGATACGTCGAACGACACGGCGATGGCTGGAAGTTGACACGCCAGGCGGTGATCTCGGCCCGGACGGGTCACGCTCCGTGCTGACCGAGCGTGTTCGGCCGTCCGGGGGAACGCCCGACGCCCTTGGGGTTTCCCGGAGTTGGCGCCCATCGGCCATCACACAGAGCGAGCTGCGGAAGGCGGTGGCGAGGCGGCCCCCGGGACCCCGCGCGGGGGTGGCGCCTCGCCGTTCGCACACCGCGACTCCCCAGTCACGCTACGCTCACGAAGACGTCTCCACAGACCACGCCAACTCGACATCAGACCGACACCTCACCCAGGCGGCCCCTTTCGACCCACAACGTCCACGCACCGCACTCACGGTCACGGCACTTGACGGCACTTCACGGCAGAACGGCACAAGGCGACGAATGCCCCAGCACACCTCCGGGTCCGACCGGGCGGCGATCCCCCCAGCCGCCCGCGACGGTGGCAGCGTGCGGCCGCCCGCTCCCTCGACGCTCGACGAGCTGTGGCGGTCGTACAAGGAGACGGGGGACGAACGGCTGCGCGAGCAGCTGATCCTGCACTACTCGCCGCTCGTGAAATACGTGGCCGGCCGGGTGAGCGTGGGCCTGCCGCCCAACGTCGAGCAGGCCGACTTCGTCTCCTCCGGGGTGTTCGGGCTGATCGACGCGATCGAGAAGTTCGACATCGACCGGGAGATCAAGTTCGAGACGTACGCGATCACCCGGATCCGCGGTGCCATGATCGACGAGCTGCGGGCGCTGGACTGGATCCCCCGTTCGGTACGGCAGAAGGCGCGCAATGTCGAGCGCGCCTACGCCACCCTGGAGGCCCGGCTGCGGCGCACCCCGAGCGAGAGCGAGGTGGCCCGGGAGCTGGGCATGGAGGTGGACGAACTGCACGCCGTCTTCAGCCAGTTGTCGCTCGCCAACGTGGTCGCCCTGGAGGAGCTGCTGCACGTCGGCGGCGAGGGCGGGGACCGGCTCAGCCTCATGGACACGCTGGAGGACACGGCCGCGGACAACCCCGTGGAGGTCGCCGAGGACCGGGAGCTGCGGCGGTTCCTCGCGCGCGCCATCAACACGCTGCCCGAGCGCGAGAAGACCGTCGTCACGCTCTACTACTACGAGGGCCTCACCCTCGCCGAGATCGGCAACGTCCTCGGGGTCACCGAGAGCCGGGTCAGCCAGATCCACACCAAGTCGGTGCTCCAGCTGCGGGCCAAGCTGGCGGGCTTCGGGCGCTGAGCCGGCACCGGTCCGCGCGGGCGCGTCCTAAAGTGGTCGACGTGCCAAGGATTCGAGCGGCCTCCGTGGCCGAGCACCGGTCGATGCAGCGAGCCGCCCTGCTGGACGCGGCTCGTTCCCTGTTGTCCGAGGGCGGGACGGAGGCGCTGACCTTTCCCGCGCTGGCCGAGCGGACGGGGCTCGCGCGGTCCTCCGTGTACGAGTACTTCCGGTCCCGGGCGGCCGTGGTCGAGGAGCTGTGCGAGGCCGACTTCCCGCTGTGGGCGGCGGAGGTGGCCGCGGCGATGTCGCGCGCGGACTCGCCCGAGGGGAAGGTCGAGGCGTACGTCCGCCGGCAGCTGGCCCTCGTAGGGGACCGGCGGCACCGGGCGGTCGTGGCGATCTCCGCGAGCGAGCTGGACGCCGGGGCGCGGGAGAAGATCAGGGCGGCGCACGGGGAACTGGTCGCGATGATCGTCGAGGCGCTGGGGGAGATGGGGCAGGAGGAGCCGCGGCTGGCGGCGATGCTGCTGCAAGGGGTCGTGGACGCGGCGGTGCGGCGCATCGAACTCGGCGCGGAGGATCCCGCGGTGGTGACGGAGGCGGCCGTGCGCATGGCGCTGCGGGGCGTGCGGGACTGAATCCCCGAGCGGGGCGCGGGGGACCGCGCGACCGGCCATGACGGGGCCGCGGTCAACCGGTGAGCACCGGCAGCAGTCTCGACGGGCCCCTGTCCAGCAGCCACGGTGGCAGCAGGGCCAGAGGATTCAGGTAGGTCTCGCCCCTCAGCAGGCCCCAGTGGACGCACGAGGCGGCACCGCAATGCGCCCCCGCCCGCTCCACCACCCCGATCACCTCGCCCGCCCCCACCGCGTCCCCCTTCTGCACCGACGGGCTCACCGGCTCGTACGTGGTGCGCAGATCCGTCCCCGTCAGCTCCACCGTCACCACCCCTTCGCCGGCCACCCGCCCCGCGAACGAGACCCGGCCCGCCGCCACCGTCCGAACCGGCGTTCCCGTCGCCGCTCCCAGGTCCGCTCCCCGGTGCCCGGGCCCGTACGGCGTCGCGGGAGGCCGCCAGCTCCGCAGGACCGGGGGCCGTACCCCCACCGGCCAGACACGGGCGACCGCGGGCACCCCGGCCGAACCCGGACCCGGAGCTGGACCGGGACCCGGCCCCGAGCGTGCCGGTGAGGCATCCGCCCAGGCCAGATGCCCGAAGGCCAGCAGTGCCAGAGCCACCACCGGGGCCGCCCGAAGCGCCCCGCACCACACAAGTCGTCGCATGCCCCCACCGTCCCGCACCCCGGCGCCCCGCCGCCTTCGCCTGTGTGCTACTCCCCGGTTGTGGACAGTGGCGTCACCCGGTGGCCCGGCGGTCCCGTACACTTCTTCTGGCGATCCGGGTCACCGGGTCGACTTCGCACGCCCCGGTACGGCATCCGGAAACGGTTCGTACCAAGCGCCTCTCGGTCCTTTGCGGCACGGCGCACCGCGGGCGTCAGGCGCGACCGCCGTCCGGCGGACGCGGCACAACCGAGAAACTCAAGGAGATACGGCCATGGCCGTCGTCACGATGCGGGAGCTGCTGGAGAGCGGCGTCCACTTCGGTCACCAGACCCGTCGCTGGAACCCGAAGATGAAGCGCTTCATCTTCACCGAGCGCAACGGCATCTACATCATCGACCTGCTCCAGTCGCTGTCGTACATCGACCGCGCCTACGAGTTCGTCAAGGAGACCGTCGCCCACGGCGGCACGGTCATGTTCGTCGGTACGAAGAAGCAGGCGCAGGAGGCCATCGCCGAGCAGGCCACCCGCGTCGGCATGCCCTACGTCAACCAGCGCTGGCTGGGCGGCATGCTCACCAACTTCTCGACCGTCTACAAGCGTCTGCAGCGCCTCAAGGAGCTTGAGCAGATCGACTTCGAGGACGTCGCGTCCTCCGGTCTGACCAAGAAGGAGCTGCTGGTCCTCTCCCGCGAGAAGGCCAAGCTGGAGAAGACCCTCGGCGGTATCCGCGAGATGCAGAAGGTGCCCAGCGCCGTCTGGATCGTGGACACCAAGAAGGAGCACATCGCCGTTGGTGAGGCCCGGAAGCTGAACATCCCGGTCGTCGCGATCCTCGACACCAACTGCGACCCCGACGAGGTCGACTACAAGATCCCGGGCAACGACGACGCGATCCGCTCCGTCACCCTGCTCACCCGCGTGATCGCCGACGCCGTCGCCGAGGGCCTCATCGCCCGTTCCGGCGTGGCCGCCGGTGACAAGGGCGAGAAGGCCGCGGGCGAGCCGCTCGCCGAGTGGGAGCGCGACCTGCTCGAGGGTGAGAAGAAGGACGAGGCTCCGGCTGCCGAGGCCCCCGCCGTCGAGGCTCCGGCCGCCGAGGCCCCCGCCGTCGAGGCCCCCGCCGCCGAGGCCCCGGCCGAGGAGAAGGCCGCCGAGGGCGAGCAGGCCTGACCCGCCGCGTCAGCGTTTGACAGCGGGGGCGGCGACATGAACTCCGCCCCCGCTGTTCATCCCTAGGTCGGTACGACGTATGCGCTCCGCGTCTACATGTGGATCGCAAACCGTACGGATCTGAAGATCTCCCAGACTTCGAGAAAGACTCACTGACTCATGGCGAACTACACCGCCGCCGACGTCAAGAAGCTCCGTGAGCTCACGGGCGCCGGCATGATGGACTGCAAGAAGGCGCTGGACGAGGCCGAGGGCAACGTCGACAAGGCCGTCGAGGCGCTGCGCATCAAGGGCCAGAAGGGCGTCGCCAAGCGCGAGGGCCGCTCCGCCGAGAACGGCGCCGTGGTCTCCATCATCGCCGACGACAACTCCTCCGGTGTCCTGGTCGAGCTGAAGTGCGAGACGGACTTCGTCGCCAAGGGTGACAAGTTCCAGGCCGTGGCCAAGGCCATCGCCGAGCACGTCGCCAAGTCCTCCCCGGCCGACCTGGAGGCCCTGCTCGCCTCCGAGATCGAGGCCGGCAAGACCGTCCAGGCGTTCGTGGACGAGGCCAACGCCAACCTCGGCGAGAAGATCGTCCTGGACCGCTTCGCGCAGTTCTCCGACGGCTACGTCACGGCCTACATGCACCGCACCATGCCCGACCTGCCCCCGCAGATCGGTGTCCTGGTCGAGCTGGACAAGCCGAACGCCGAGATCGCCAAGGGCGTCGCCCAGCACATCGCCGCGTTCGCGCCGAAGTACCTCTCCAAGGACGAGGTCCCGGCCGAGGTCGTCGAGTCCGAGCGTCGCATCGCCGAGGAGACCACCCGCGCCGAGGGCAAGCCCGAGGCCGCGATCGCGAAGATCGTCGAGGGTCGTCTCAACGGCTTCTTCAAGGACGCCACGCTGCTTGGCCAGCCGTACGCGCTGGACAACAAGAAGTCGGTCCAGAAGGTGCTGGACGAGGCCGGTGTCGCCCTGAAGCGCTTCACGCGCATCAAGGTCGGCATCTGAGTCCGTACCGCGATCGACGCGCGACCCGCGGAGAAATCCCGATAGGGTCGACAGCAGTCGTCCGCGACCACCGCCACACCCGGGTGTGGGGCGGACGGCAGCAGATCTGACGAGGAGGCCATTGCCGCGGATGGGAGCGAAAAGCGACCCCACCGGCAATGGCCTTCTTCGTATGTGCAACACGTGAAAGAGGCGGGATCTCCCATGACCGACACCCAGAAGAGCGACGACGGCAAAGTACGCGGCCGGTTTCTGCTGAAGCTGTCCGGAGAGGCGTTCTCCGGAGGTGGCGGCCTGGGAGTCGACCCGGACGTGGTGCACAAGATCGCCCGTGAGATCGCGGCCGTGGTGCGGGACGGGGCGCAGATCGCGGTCGTCATCGGCGGCGGCAACTTCTTCCGCGGCGCCGAACTCCAGCAGCGCGGCATGGACCGCGCCCGCTCCGACTACATGGGCATGCTCGGCACCGTGATGAACTGCCTCGCCCTCCAGGACTTCCTGGAGAAGGAAGGCATCCAGTCCCGGGTCCAGACCGCCATCACCATGGGTCAGGTCGCCGAGCCGTACATCCCGCTGCGCGCCGTGCGCCACCTGGAGAAGGGCCGCGTGGTCATCTTCGGCGCCGGTATGGGCATGCCCTACTTCTCCACCGACACCACCGCCGCCCAGCGCGCCCTGGAGATCGACGCCGAGGCGCTGCTCATGGGCAAGAACGGCGTGGACGGGGTCTACGACTCCGACCCCAAGGCCAACCCGGACGCCGTCAAGTTCGACGCCCTCGGCTACGGCGAGGTCATCACCCGGGACCTGAAGGTCGCCGACGCCACCGCCATCACGCTGTGCCGCGACAACAAGCTCCCGATCCTCGTCTTCGAGCTTCTCGCGGAGGGCAATATCGCCCGCGCCGTCAAGGGTGAGAAGATCGGCACGCTGGTGGGTGACCAGGGCAGCCGGGACTGACCGGCACGCCCCCCGTCGCCCGGGTACGGCACCTGTCCGAGGGACGGACGGGACGCACCTTGGCCGGGGGATGGACAATGTCCTGCCGGTCGGGAACCGTGCAGGAAGAAGACGCGACGCAGCCGGCCGCCGAACCTCCGAGGGACCGCAGCCGGGCCTCACTCAAGACACGCAGGAGCAAGTGGTGATCGAAGAGACCCTCCTCGAAGCCGAGGAGAAGATGGAGAAGGCCGTCGTGGTCGCCAAGGAGGACTTCGCCGCGATCCGCACCGGCCGTGCGCACCCGGCGATGTTCAACAAGATCGTGGCCGACTACTACGGTGCCCCGACGCCGATCAACCAGCTGGCCTCGTTCTCCGTGCCGGAGCCGCGGATGGCGGTCGTCACGCCGTTCGACAAGACCGCGCTGCGCAACATCGAGCAGGCGATCCGCGACTCCGACCTGGGCGTCAACCCCAGCAACGACGGCAACATCATCCGGGTGGTGTTCCCCGAGCTGACCGAGGAGCGCCGCCGCGACTACATCAAGGTCGCCAAGGGCAAGGGTGAGGACGCCAAGGTCTCCATCCGTTCCGTGCGCCGCAAGGCCAAGGACGCCATCGACAAGATGATCAAGGACGGCGAGATCGGCGAGGACGAGGGCCGCCGTGCGGAGAAGGAGCTGGACGACCTGACGGCGAAGTACGTCGCCCAGGTCGACGAGCTCCTCAAGCACAAGGAAGCGGAGCTGCTCGAAGTCTGATGAGCGACTCTTCCTGGGGGGCGCCGCCACCGGCGGGGCAGACCGGCTACTGGGGGCCCACCGAGGGTGGGCCCGTCCAGGGCGGGGTCGCCCCGGCGGGTCCCGCGTACGACGCGCCCGAGGCGCAGCAGACGCGCCCCATGCCCATCGTGCCCGACGTACCCGCGTATGGCGGAGACCAGGACGACACCCGGGGGGCTGCTCGGCTGAGCGGCCCCTTGTTCCGGGACGAGCCCCAGCCGCAGTACGAGCCCCAGCCGCAGTACGGCACCCCGCCGCAGTACGGCACCGAGCCCCCTTACGGGACGCAGCCGCCGTACGAGCGGCGGCCCGGCCACAGCACCCCGCACCCGCCCGAGGGACCGGGGCCGTACGACTCGTACGGGACGCAGGCCCCGGCGGGGGCGCAGCCGTCGTACGAGCAGCCGCAGCAGCAACTGCAGTACGAGCCGCAGCCGCGGTACGGGCAGCAGCAGCCCTACGGGACGCAGCCGCAGCCCCCGTACGGGACGCCCCAGCCGACCCCGAGTCCGATCCAGAATCCGGAGCCCATGCCCGACGCCCCGCAGCCGCCGCCGGCGCCGCAGAAGAAGAGCGCGGGCCGTGACCTCGGCGCGGCCATAGGCGTCGGCGTGGGACTCGGCGCGGTGATCATCGCGTCGCTGTTCATCGTCAAGGCCGTGTTCGTCGGCGTGATCGCGGTCGCCGTCGTCGTCGGCCTGTGGGAGCTGACCAGCAGGCTCCAGGAGCGCAAGGAGATCAAGGCGCCGCTCGTGCCGCTCGCGGTCGGCGGCGCGGCGATGGTGGTCGCCGGCTATGTGCGCGGCGCCGAGGGCGCGTGGGTCGCCATGGCACTGACCGCACTCGCGGTGCTGGTCTGGCGGATGACGGAACCACCGGAGGGCTACCTCAAGGACGTCACGGCCGGCGTCTTCGCGGCGTTCTACGTGCCCTTCCTGGCCACCTTCGTCGCCCTGTTGCTCACCGCGCACGACGGCCCCTGGCGGGTGCTGACCTTCCTGCTGCTCACCGTCGTCAGCGACACCGGCGCCTATGCCGTCGGCTGGCGCTTCGGCAAGCACAAGCTCGCTCCGCGGATCAGTCCCGGCAAGACCCGCGAGGGCCTGTTCGGCGCGGTGTCGTTCTCGATGGTCGCGGGCGCGCTGTGCATGCAGTTCCTGATCGACGGCGGCCACTGGTGGCAGGGCCTGCTGCTGGGCCTGGCGGTCGCGGCCAGCGCCACCCTGGGAGACCTCGGCGAGTCCATGATCAAGCGCGACCTGGGCATCAAGGACATGGGCACCCTGCTCCCGGGCCACGGCGGCATCATGGACCGCCTGGACTCCCTGCTGCCGACGGCGCCGGTGGTCTGGCTCCTGCTGGTGCTCTTCGTCGGCTCCGCCTGACGAAACCCGGCACCACGCCTTTTCTGCCGTACGGGCCCCCGCCCTGTTTCCCAGGGCGGGGGCCCGTCGTCGTACGGCCTTCCGGTCATCCGGCCCCGCGGGGGTCAGACGACGGTGAGCCGGGTGGGGCGCGGGTAGCGGGCGAGCACGCGGAAGAGCTTCCTGATGTCGGACGGGCTGAGCTTGATGCAGCCGTTGCTTTCGTAGGAGCTCGTTCCCTTCCACAGGCTGCCGCCGCTCTTCGTCATCTTGCTGTGGATGAGGAGCTGGGTGCGCCTGGTCCCGTCGTGGCACTTCTTGTCGCTGAGCGGGATGGCGTACCCGTGGATCTTGACTCCTGGATACCTGGTGGAGCGGGGGCCGACGCTGTAGATGCCCTTCGGCAGCCAGCCCCGGCCCACCGCGCACTCGTCCCGGGCCGCGCTGTGAGCCTTCTTCAGCCCCATCCCGGAGCCGGCCCGGTAGGACGCCAGCACCTTGCCGAGGCGGATCACCTGGAGCCGTGAGTCCAGGGGGTCCGAGGCGTTGCGGACGAACGTCAGCGAGGTGTTCGTGGCGACGCGCGGGGCCCGGTGGTGCGCCGCGCCACTGCCGTGGCGGCCCGGCGTGGGCTGGGCCGGGGCGGCAGCGGTGGCGGGTGCGGCGACGAGACCGGCGGCGAGGACGGTGAGGGCGCCCGCGCCGACGAGGGCGCTGCGGACCCGGCCGAGCGATGCGATGGACATGGCGGATCACTCCTTCGAGGGGATTCACGGGGGGACGCGGCAAAGCGCTCACGCGCGGCTCGCTCCCTGGTTCGGGGCGGTGACACGGGGCCGCGGCGGCTGCCACGACCTGAGAATGGCATCGCTTCCGGCGCTCGCGGCGGCCTTGCCCAGGCATCCTGATGCGGCATCATGCACGGGCCTATGCGCGGCTGTGACCTGCGCTTATGCAGGCTGTGAATCGTGGAGGAACGGTGGCGGAGCAACCTCGGCGGCAGTCGGCCGCGGACCGTGGGGCCGAGTTGTCGGCGCAACTGCGGCGCTGGTGGGAGGCGGCCGGGCGGGAGCGGGACGGCAAGCCCCCGGCCCAGGAGTCGCTGGCCCGCCGGGTCGGCGTGGCGCAGACGACGCTGTCGCGCTACCTCAACCCAGGGCACCGCTCCACGGCACCCGTGGAGGTGGTGCGCGGGCTGCACGCGGCACTGGAGGCTCCGGAGGAGGAACTGGAGCGGGCGCTGGAACTCGCCCGCGGCGCGGCGGACCCCGGGGGCGCGCCGACGGGCGACGGCCGCGAACCCGCGCATCCCCGGACCGCCGGCCCGCATCCCCGGACCGCCGGCCCGCATCCCCGGACCGCCGGCCCGCATCCCCGGACCGCCGGCCCGCATCCCCGGACCGCCGGCCCGGATCCGCGTGCCGCCGGCCCGGACCCGCGTACTGGCGCCCAGGACCCCCGCACCGGCGCCCCCGAGACCCGGCGGCCGCGCCCTCCGAGACGGTTCCCGCGCTTACGGCGCCCCGCGGTCTACGTCGCCCTCGCGCTCGCCCTGTTCTGGCTGGGCCGGGAGTCCGCCCGGCTGATTCCCCCGGCCGTAGGCCGCTCCTCGGCGGCGCCCGCGGCGGGAGCCCCGGTGGCGACGGACGTCCGCGAGGCCTGGCCGACGGTACGCCCCGGTGACCGCGGCACCCTGGTGTGGACCGTGCAGCGGCTGCTGAAGGCGCACCGGGTGCCGATCACGGTCAACGGCGTCTTCGACGACGCCACCGGGGACCGCGTCCGGGCCTTCCAGCACGACAGCGGACTCCAGCCGGACGCGCTGGTCGGGGTGCGGACCTGGTCGATGCTGATCAAGGACACCGCGCCCGGCGATGCCGGGCCACAGGTGGAGGCGGTGCAGGACCTGCTGGCCCGCGCGGGCTGGCCGGCCGACATCACCGGCCGTTTCACCATGGCCACCCACCAGTCGCTCCTCGACTTCCAGCGTGCCCACGGCCTGCCCCCGACCGGCACCGCCGACCGCGCCACCTGGCTGGCCCTGACGGCGGCACGTCCCCGTCCCTGACGGCGGCACCTCCCCGTCCCTGACGGCGGCACCTCCCGGTCCCTCTCCCGGTCCTCGACGCGCGGGCGATCACGTTTGGCGACACGATGGTGACGAAGAGCGGCCCGCGGTGTGGCCCCTGGTTGGGAGCGAGAGATGCCCGAAGTCACCAAGCCGTACGCGACCGGCACTCCGTGCTGGGTCGATCTGATGGCGTCGGACCAGCAGGCCGCGCTGGACTTCTACCGCGACCTGCTCGGCTGGCAGGGCCAGCCGGGACCGGCCGAGTTCGGCGGGTACACGGTCTGCGAGCTGCGCGGCAAGCCCGTGGCGGGCATCGGCCCGAAGCCCCAGGACATGCCGGAACCGCCGCCGACCGTCTGGACCGGCTACCTGGCCACCACCGACGCCCAGGCCACCCAGGACGCGATCGTCTCCGCGGGCGGCACCCTGCTCGTCCCGGTGATGGACGTCGGGAACCTGGGCCGCATGCTGGTCGCCGCCGACCCGCAGGGCGCGGTCTTCGGTGTCTGGCAGCCCGGCGACTTCCACGGTGCCCAGGTGGTCAACGAGCCCGGCGCGCTGACCTGGAACGAGCTGCACACCAGCGACGTGCCCGGCGCCACGGGCTTCTACGGCGAGGCGTTCGGCATCGAGATCGAGCCGATGGAGGGCATGGACTCCTACTGGGCGCTGATGATCGGCGGCCGTGCGGTCGGCGGCGTCACCGAACTCGCGAACGACCCGCCGGGCACCCCGGCCCACTGGCTGACCTACTTCGCGGTCGACGACGTGGACTCCACCGTGGACGCCCTAATCAGGAGCGGCGGCACGGTTCTCGCCCCGCCGTTCGACATGACGGCCGGCCGGATGACGGTCGTCGCCGACCCCCAGGGCGCCCCCTTCGCGATGATCAAACCGAGCCCGATGTGAGCCACGACCAGCTGCCGCGGGTCACCCCGATGGATCTGCGACACTGGTACCACCATGCCCAAGCCCGGAGAACTCACCTTTGTCGCGCCGCGCGGAGCCAAGAAGCCGCCGCGGCATCTCGCCGATCTCTCGCCCGCCGAGCGCAAGGAAGCGGTGGCCGGGATCGGTGAGAAGCCGTTCCGTGCCAAGCAGCTCTCGCAGCATTACTTCGCGCGGTACGCGCACGACCCCGAGCAGTGGACCGACATCCCGGCCGGTTCCCGTGAGAAGCTGCGCGAGGCGCTGTTCCCGGAGCTGATGACGGTCGTCCGGCACCTGTCGACCGACGAGGGCACCACCCGCAAGACGCTGTGGCGGCTGTTCGACGGCACCCTCGTGGAGTCCGTGCTGATGCGGTACCCGGACCGGGTGACCATGTGCATCAGCTCGCAGGCCGGCTGCGGGATGAACTGCCCGTTCTGCGCGACCGGCCAGGCCGGGCTGGACCGCAATCTGTCCACCGCGGAGATCGTCCACCAGATCGTGGACGGCATGCGCGCGCTGCGCGACGGCGAGGTTCCGGGCGGCCCCGCGCGGCTGTCCAACATCGTGTTCATGGGTATGGGCGAGCCGCTCGCCAACTACAAGCGGGTCGTCGGCGCCATCCGCGCGCTCACCGACCCGGCGCCGGACGGCCTCGGCCTGTCCCAGCGCGGGATCACCGTCTCCACCGTCGGGCTGGTGCCGGCCATCCACCGGTTCGCCGACGAGGGCTTCAAGTGCCGCCTCGCCATCTCCCTGCACGCTCCCGACGACGAGCTGCGCGACACCCTCGTCCCCGTGAACACGCGGTGGAAGGTGCGCGAGGTGCTGGACGCCGGGTTCGAGTACGCCGAGAAGAGCGGGCGCCGGCTGTCGATCGAGTACGCCCTCATCCGCGACATCAACGACCAGGCCTGGCGCGGCGACCGGCTCGGCCGGCTGCTCAGGGGCAGGCCCGTGCACGTCAACCTCATCCCGCTGAACCCGACTCCGGGCTCGAAGTGGACCGCCTCGCGGCCCGAGGACGAGAAGGCCTTCGTGGAGGCGATCGCCGCGCACGGTGTGCCGGTGACGATCCGGGACACCCGTGGGCAGGAGATCGACGGAGCCTGTGGTCAGCTCGCGGCCACCGAGCGGTAATCTGGGCCCGTCCCATCACATCTTCATATTCCGACAGGGGAGCGCCACAGCGCTGAGAGTGCGGCATCGGGCCGCAGACCCTCTGAACCTCGCCCAGGTCATTCTGGGTAGGAAGTTCGGTCACTACTCAAGCTGTTGCGCCCTGCCCGGATTTTCCGGACAGGGCCGCGTTCTTCCTGGCCAACCCCAGGAGGACAACCAAGTGCACAAGAAGACCTTCGTGGCCGCGGCGGTCGGGCTCGGCCTGGTCACGCTGTCCGCGTGCGGCTCGACGCAGGGCCAGGGCAAGGCGGACACCAAGACCGTCACCCTCGTCAGCCACGACTCGTGGGCCGTCTCCAAGAGCGTGCTCGCGGACTTCGAGAAGCGGTCCGGGTACAAGGTCCGCGTCCTCAAGGACGGCGACGCCGGACAGGCCGTCAACAAGGCCATCCTGACCAAGGACAACCCGCAGGGCGACGTCCTCTTCGGCGTCGACAACACCCTGCTGTCCCGTGCCCTCGACAACGGCCTGTTCCAGCCGTACACCGCCAAGGGCCTGGACAAGGTCGGCGCCCCGTACCGGCTCGACGGCGCCAAGCACCGCGTCACGCCCGTCGACTACGGCGACATCTGCGTCAACTACGACAAGGCGTACTTCGCCGAGCACCACCTGACGCCGCCCCAGTCCTACGCCGACCTCGCCAAGCCGGAGTACAGGAACCTCCTCGTCACCGAGAACGCGGCCACCGCCTCGCCCGGCCTCGGTTTCCTGCTCGGCAGCGCCGCGCAGTTCGGGGACAAGGGCTGGCAGGACTACTGGAAGAAGCTCAAGGCCAACGGCGTCAAGGTCGTCGACGGCTGGGAGCAGGCCTACTACCAGGAGTTCTCCGGCTCCTCGGAGGGCAAGAAGGCCGGCGGCGACCGGCCGCTCGTCGTGTCGTACGCCTCCTCCCCGCCCGCCGAGGTGATCTACGCCAAGAAGCGCCCCGCCACCGCCCCGACCGGCGTGGCGACCGGCACCTGCTTCCGGCAGATCGAGTTCGCCGGGCTGCTGAGCAACGCGAAGAACCCCGAGGGCGCCAAGGCGTTCCTCGACTTCCTGGTCTCCAAGGAGTTCCAGGAGGACATGCCGCTGAACATGTTCGTCTACCCGGTCGTCGCCGGTGCCAAGGTGCCGGCCGACTTCACGAAGTACGGTCCGGCGGCGCAGCACCCCGAGGTCATGGCCCCCGAGAAGATCGCCGCCAACCGTGACCAGTGGGTCAGGTCGTGGACGTCGCTCGTACTGAAGTGACCGCCCGCGGGCGGGGCGTGCGCGGGGGCGCGGCGCGGCTGGGGCTGCTGGCCCTGCCCGCCGTGTTCTTCGCCGTGTTCTTCGCCTGGCCGGTCGCCGCGATCGTGGCGCGCGGCCTGAGGACGGACGGCGCCTGGCGTCCCGGGCGGATCGCGGACGTGGTCGCGCAGCCGGACATCCGGCACGTGCTGTGGTTCACCTGCTGGCAGGCGCTCGCCTCCACCGCGCTCACCCTGCTGCTCGCGCTGCCCGCCGCGTTCGTCTTCGCCCGCCTGGACTTCCCCGGCAAACAGCTGCTGCGGGCCGTCGTCACCATCCCGTTCGTGCTGCCCACCGTCGTCGCCGGCAGTGCCTTCCTCGCCCTCGTCGGCCACGGTGGACTGCTCGACCAGCTGTGGGGCGTACGCCTGGACACCACCGTGTGGGCGATCCTGCTCGCGCACGTCTTCTTCAACTACGCGGTCGTCGTACGGACGGTCGGCGGGCTGTGGTCCCAGCTCGACCCCCGCCAGGAGGAGGCCGCGCGGATGCTCGGTGCCTCGCCCTGGGGCGCGTTCCGGAAGGTGACGCTGCCCGCCCTCGCGCCCGCCGTCGCCGCCGCCGCGCTGATGGTGTTCCTGTTCACCTTCACCTCCTTCGGCGTGGTCCAGATCCTCGGCGGGCCCACCTTCTCCACCCTCGAAGTGGAGATCTACCGGCAGACCTCCGAGGTCTTCGACCTGTCCACGGCCGCCGTCCTCACCCTCGTCCAGTTCGCCGCCGTCGGCGCGGTCCTCGGCGTCCACGCCTGGACGGTACGGCGCCGGGAGACCGCCCTGCGCCTGGTCGACCCCGGGATCACCGCGCGCCGGCCGCGCGGCGCCGGACAGCGGGCGCTGCTCGCCGGCGTCCTCGCCACCGTCGCGCTGCTCCTGGTGCTGCCGCTCGCCGTCCTCGTCCGCCGCTCCCTGGACGCCCCCGGCTTCGGCTACTACCGGGCGCTGACCCGCACCGACGGGGGTACGTTCCTGGTGGCGCCGGTGCACGCGGTGTGGACCTCGCTCCAGTACGCCGTCGCCGCCACCGCCATCGCCGTGGTGATCGGGGGCCTCGCCGCAGCCGCGCTGGCCCGCCGCGACGCGGGCCGGCTGGTACGGGGCTTCGACGCGCTGCTGATGCTGCCGCTCGGCGTCTCCGCCGTGACCGTCGGCTTCGGCTTCCTGATCGCCCTCGACGAACCGCCGCTGGACCTGCGCCAGTCCTGGGTACTGGTGCCGCTCGCCCAGGCCCTGGTCGGCGCCCCCTTCGTCGTGCGCACCATGCTGCCGGTGCTGCGCGCGGTGGACCTGCGGCTGCGGGAGGCGGCGGCCGTGCTCGGGGCCTCGCCCTGGCGGGTGTGGCGGGAGGTCGATCTGCCGTTGGTGCGCCGGGCGCTGGTCGTCGCGGCCGGGTTCGCGTTCGCCGTCTCGCTCGGCGAGTTCGGCGCGACCGTGTTCATCGCCCGGCCCGACAACCCGACCCTCCCGGTCGCCGTGGCCCGGCTGCTCAGCCGTCCCGGCGACCTCAACTACGGTCAGGCGATGGCCCTTTCGACCATTCTGATGGTGGTGTGCGCGGCCGCCCTGCTCCTCCTGGAGCGGCTGCGCACGGACAGGACGGGGGAGTTCTGATGCTGAGCCTGAAGGGCGCGACCGTGCGCTTCGGCGGGCGGGCCGTGCTGGACGCGGTGGACCTGGAGGTCGCCGAGCACGAGGTGGTGTGCGTCCTCGGCCCCAGCGGCAGCGGCAAGTCCACCCTGCTGCGGGCCGTCGCCGGGCTCCAGCCCCTCGATGCCGGGAGGGTACTGCTCGCGGGGCGCGACCAGGGCGGAGTGCCCGCGCACCAGCGCGGGGTCGGCCTGATGTTCCAGGACCACCAGCTCTTCCCGCAGCGCGACGTGGCCGCCAACGTGGCCTTCGGGCTGCGCATGCACGGCGTGGCGAAGGGCGAACTGGGCCCCCGCGTCGGCGAGTTGCTGGACCTGGTCGGGCTGCCGGGGGCGGGCCGCCGGGCGGTGGCCGGGCTGTCCGGTGGCGAGCAGCAACGCGTCGCCCTCGCCCGCGCGCTCGCCCCCCGGCCCCGGCTGCTGATGCTGGACGAACCCCTCGGCCAGCTCGACCGCTCCCTGCGCGAGCGCCTTGTGGTCGAACTGCGGGAACTCTTCGGACGGTTGGGTACGACCGTGCTCGCCGTCACCCACGACCAGGGCGAGGCGTTCGCGCTGGCCGA
The DNA here is from genome assembly GCF_053598955.1 of Streptomyces sp. NPDC001056. Classification (NCBI taxonomy): domain Bacteria; kingdom Bacillati; phylum Actinomycetota; class Actinomycetes; order Kitasatosporales; family Streptomycetaceae; genus Streptomyces; species Streptomyces sp. NPDC001056. Next base: position 90,486 of record NZ_JBSFLI010000029.1, read on the forward strand.
CCGGGTCGTGGTGATGCGCGACGGGCGGATCGCCCAGTCCGGCACGCCCCTGGAGGTCTGGCAGCGTCCCGCCGACGCGTTCGTGGCCCGCTTCCTCGGCTTCGAGAACGTGGTCCCGGCAACGGTGGTGGGCGCGGTCGCCGACAGCCCCTGGGGCAGGCTGCCGGTGCCACCGGGCGCACCGCAGGGCGGCCGGACGCTGCTGGTCCGGCCCGCCGGGGTACGGCTCGTACCCGCCGAGACCGGCCTGACCTGTACGGTCGCCGCCCGCACCTTCAGGGGCACCCATGTCGCCGTCCACCTCCAGCCCGGGGACGGCCCGCGCCTCGAAGCCGCCTGCGCGCTGCGGGACGCGCCGGAGACCGGAGACACGGTGGGCGCGGAGTTCGACGCGGCCGAAATCGTCGTGCTCGACTGATCGTCCGTCTCCTAGGGTGGGACCATGACGTACCTCGCGCACGAGCGCTACTGCGACGAAATCGCCCTTCAAGTAGAGCAGTTGAGGGGCCTGGTCACCTCCGGCGCCGATCTGTCGGCCACGGTGCCGACCTGCCCGGAGTGGTCGCTCGAACGGCTCGTGCGGCACATGGGCGGCGCTCTGCGCTGGGCGGGCACGATGGTGAAGAGCCGGGCCCAGGAGATGCTTCCGCTGGACCACGTTCCGCTCGGCGGCGGCCCCGAGGAGCAGGGGGACCCGGCCGCGCTGGACGCCTGGCTGGCGGAGAGCGGCGAACTGATCGTCGGCGCGCTGCGCGAGACGGGCCCGGACGCCAAGGTGTGGACCTGGGCCGGCCTGGCCTCCAGCGGCTTCTGGGCCCGCCGGATGGCCCATGAGATCACCATCCACCGCGCCGACGCGGCGCTGACCGTCGGGGCGCCCTACGACGTCGCGCCCGACATCGCGGCCGACGCGCTGGACGAGTGGCTGGAACTGGTGCAGTTCGTGCAGCGCACCGGCGCCCGGGAGTGGGCCGCCGAACTGCGCGTACCCGGCCGCAGCATCCATCTGCACGCCACCGACGCCGATCCGGCGCTGAACGCCGAGTGGCTGATCGAGCTGGGCGAGGACGGCGTCACCTGGCGGCGCGGCCACGAGAAGGCCACGGTCGCCCTGCGCGGCCCGCTCACCTCGGTGCTGCTCGCCTTCTACAACCGGCTGCCGCTGGACACCCCCGGCCTGGAGGTCGTGGGCGAGCGCGAGGTGCTGGAGCTGTGGCTGAAGAACTCCAGCTTCGGCTGAGGGCACGCACGGCGACGGGCCCGCCTCCCGCCTCCTGGTTCTCGGGGCGAGGGCGGGCCCTCGCCGTCAGCCGCCCAGCCGCGCGAGCGCCTCGGGAGCCTCCTCGATCGAGTCCACGAGGGCGATCCGCGGCGCCAACGCCCTTCCCCGCGCGAGGGATCTGAGCAGCGGCCAGGCGGGAAGCTCCCGGGTCCAGTGCTCCCGGTCCACCAGCACCATCGGTCTGGGTTCGCCGCGCGACTCGTAGTAGTTGGGCGTCGCGTTGTCGAAGATCTCCTGTACGGTCCCGGCGGCGCCCGGCAGGAAGACCACCCCGGCGGTGGAGCGGGCCAGCAGACCGTCCTCGCGGGTGGCGTTGGCGAAGTACTTGGCGATGTGCGCGGCGAAGGGGTTCGGCGGCTCATGGCCGTAGAACCAGGTCGGGATGCCTATCGACGCGCCGCCGTCGGGCCAGCGGGCGCGCACCTCGAAGGCGGCGCGCGCCCACTCCGTGACCGACGGCCGGAAGGAGGGTGCCTTGGCGAGCGGCACCAGCGCCTCCTCCAGCATGGTGTCCGCGAACGGGGCGGCGTACGCGCCGAGGTTCGCCGCCTCCATCGCGCCGGGGCCGCCGCCGGTGGCGACCGTGAACCCGGCGCGGGCGAGGGAGCGGCCGAGGCGGGCGGCACCGGCGTACTCGACCGTGCCCCGGGCCATCGCATGGCCGCCCATGACCCCGACCACCCGGCAGCCGTCGAGGACTTCGTCCAGGGCGTCGGAGACGGCGTCGTCGTGGATCGCGCGCAGCATCGAGGCGAGGACGTCGCCGTCCGCCGTCGTACGCAGGAACCAGCCGTAGGCCCGCGCGTCCGGTGTCGACTCGTAGCCCTCCTCCAGCGAGGCGAACAGCTCGTCCGGCGTGTAGGGGCAGCCCCGGTACGGGTCGAAGGGCAGGCCCGGGACCGGCGGGAACACCAGGGCGCCGGACGCGTGCACCCGGGCGGCGGCCTCGGGGGCCATCGGGCAGCCGAGGAAGACGGCGTCCGTGGTGTCGAGGCCGAGCAGCACGCTCGTGCGGCCCGTCAGGTCCACGGCCTGCACGCGGTACCGGGCGAGCGAGCCGCGCCCGGCGACCACCTCGTCGAACTCGGCGAGCGACTCGATCTCATGGGCGCGGGCGGCGCGGCGCGGCCGGGCGGGTGTCGGGTGCACCCGCCCATGCTAGGCGGCGCCCTGTGCGCGACCGGGCCGGGGACGGTTCAGCCCTGGATCGCGGCCGGGTCCATCCACATGACCTCCCAGGTGTGACCGTCGAGGTCGTCGAAGGAGCGGCCGTACATGAAGCCGTGGTCCTGGGCCGGGCCCTCCGTGCCGCCCGCCGCGAGCGCCTTGTCGACCAGCTCGTCGACCTTCTCGCGGCTCTCCGCGCTGAGGCACACCAGCACCTCGCTGGTCGTCGTCGCGTCGGCGATCTCCTTCTTGGTGAAGGTCGCGTAGAACGGCCTGGTGAGCAGCATCGCGACGATGGTGTCGCTGATCACCACGGAGGCGGCGTCGTCGTTCGTGAACTGGGGGTTGATCGAGTAGCCCAGCGCCGTGAAGAACTTCTTCGAGGCGTCGAGGTCGGACACGGGCAGGTTCACGAAGATCATCTGCTGGTACATGGTGGGTGGCTCCCGGTTCGTACTGTTGATTGATTCACCGGGGTAGACGGCGGGCCGCGGCGGAACTCATCGGTGGCCCGGGGATTTTTTTTCCGCGGTGTCTCAATGGGTCAGGGGCAGGGCCGCCAGGGCGGCGATCGCCAGGGTGAGCGGCGTGAAGAAGGCCAGCAGGGCGAGCGTGCGCAGGGCGGCGGCGCCGCGCAGCACCGTGGCGGGGGCGCCGAGGCGGAGCAGCGCCGCGTTGGTCTCGGCGCGGCACTGGCGGGTCTCGACGGCCACCGTCAGCAACGTGGCGAAGGCGCAGCCGGCGACGACCAGCGCGCCGAGGGCGCTCAGCGGTCCGAAGGCGCGGGCGGGGGCGGCGTACAGGGCGGTCAACGCGTACCCGGCGGCGGCGACGGCGCACAGCACGCCGAGGGGGCGGCCGATCCTGGTGGCCTCCGTCATCAGCACGCGGCCGGCGAGGAGGCGGAGGGCGCCGGGGCGGGCGCACTGGAGGAGGCGCCCGCACAGGTGGGTGAGACCGGGGGCGGCGAGCACGACCCCGACGGCGGTGAGGAGCCAGCCGAGGAGGAAGGGGACGGCGCCGGTGTCGAAGGTGGTGAGACCGGGGGCGGCGGACGGGGGCGTACGGCCCGCGTAGGCCTGGGCGGTGAGGCCGGCGGCGAGGAGGGCCACCGCCCAGGGGAGGCCGGTGGGGGTGTCCTCGCCGCCGGCCGAGTCCCCGTCCGGCGCCGGGGGTTCGAGGTCGGTCGCGCTGTCCGGCGCCGCCGGGGCGCCTCCCTCGGTGGCGGTACCGGCGGCGGCGCGTTCGCCCGCGGGTCGGCGGCCGGCCGGCCCGGTGAAGGAGAGGTACCTGCGCTGCGGCCTCGTCGCCGGCCGTGGCTCCCGCGGCCGCAGCACCACCGCCACCGTCGCCGTGGCCGTCCCCGGCACCACCGTCAGGAGGGTCAGGGCGGCCGGTGCCGGGAGGGGTCTGCCGGCGGCCAGGAAGGACGCTCCGGCGCCGTCGAAGGGCATTCCCGTCAGGTCCCCGCGCAGATGGAGGAAGAGGGCCAGGGCGAGGAGGGAGCCCAGGGTGGTGGCGAGGGCTGTGCCGAGCGCGGAGACGGCCATCAGGCGGGCCGGGCCGAGGCCGAGGGCGGAGAGACCGGGGCGCGGGCGGGTGCCGGGGTCGGTGCGGGCGACGGCGACCGCGAAGTGGACCGTCGCCGCGACCGGCACCACGCACCAGGCCAGCCGCAGCGCGCCCGCGCCCGCGGTCCCGGGGTGGCCGAGGGCGTAGCCGAGGCAGGACAGCAGCAGGAAACCGGTGCCCGCGGAGGCCGCCGCCACCAGCAGGCGGCGCAGCTGGACGGCGGGCCGGGCCGCGCGGGTCAGACGGAGATCGAGCACGCGGCCCGGCCTCCCGCGTCGGGGATCTCCGGCAGGTGTACGGTCCGCACCGGCCGGCCGTCCAGCAGGGTCACCGTGCGGTCGGCGACGGCCGCGGTCTCCGGGTCGTACGTCGCGAGGACCACGGTGATGCCGTGCGAGCGGGCGGCGCTGGTGAGGGTGCGCAGCACATGGCCGCGGTCCGCGCGGTGCAGCGGGGCCGTGGGCTCGTCGGCGAACAGCACGGTCGGCGCCGGGGCCAGGGCGCGGGCGATCGAGACCCGCTGGCGCTCGGACTGGCGCAGCCGGTGCGGGCGCTTGCGGGCCGCTTCCCCGACGTCCAGACGCTCCAGCCACTCCAGCGCGGTGGCCTTGGCCCGGCGGCGGCTGGTGCCGCGCAGCATCAGCGGCAGCGCGGCGTTCTCCCAGGCGTTCAGCTCGGGGACCAGGGCCGGTTCGGGGCCGATCCAGCAGAAGCGGTCGCGGCGCAGCCGCTCGCGGTGCGCCGGGCCGAGGGTGTGCAGGGGCGTGCTGTTGAACCAGACCTCGCCCTCCCGCACCGGCACCAGCCCGGACAGACAGCGCAGCAGGGTCGTCTTGCCGCTGCCCCGGGGGCCGCTGACGGCGAGGATCTCGCCCTCCCGGACCGCGAGCGAGACCCCGGCGAGTCCGGGGGAGCCGTCGGGGTGAGTGAAGTGCAGGGACCGTGCCCACAGCACGTCGTTGTCCGGCGGAGCCTCCATGGGCGTACACCTCGGTTCTGATCCGTTTTCCCGTGCCCGTTCCTCCATACGGGGGAACGAAGGCAGGGCCGATCGGTCACTGGCACGCTAGGCAGCCGCCGCACGGTGGCCGGACAGCACACGGCCCCGGGCCGCCGTTCTCACTCGAACGGGCGGCTCCGGGGCCGGTCGCGGTCACACCGTCAGCTGATTACAGCTTGGTCCACGCCTCCGTGAGGGTGGCGCGCAGGATCTGCTCGATCTCGTCGAACGTCTCCTGGTTGGAGATCAGCGGCGGGGCGAGCTGGATGACCGGGTCGCCGCGGTCGTCGGCACGGCAGTACAGGCCGTTGTCGAACAGCGCCTTGGAGAGGAAGCCGTACAGGACGCGCTCGGTCTCCTCGTCGTTGAAGGACTCCTTGGTGGCCTTGTCCTTCACCAGCTCGATGCCGTAGAAGAAGCCGTTGCCGCGGACGTCGCCGACGATCGGCAGGTCGTGCAGCTTCTGGAGCGTCTGGAGGAAGTTGCCCTCGTTGTCCAGCACGTGCTGGTTGAGGTTCTCGCGCTCGAACAGGTCGAGGTTGGCGAGGCCCACGGCGGCGGAGACCGGGTGGCCACCGAAGGTGTAGCCGTGCAGGAAGGTGTTGTCACCCTTGTAGAACGGCTCCGCCAGGCGGTCGGAGACGATGCAGGCGCCGATCGGGGAGTAGCCCGAGGTCATGCCCTTGGCGCAGGTGATCATGTCCGGGACGTAGCCGAACTTGTCGCACGCGAACATCGTGCCGAGGCGGCCGAAGGCGCAGATGACCTCGTCCGAGACGAGCAGCACGTCGTACTTGTCGCAGATCTCGCGCACGCGCTGGAAGTAGCCGGGCGGCGGCGGGAAGCAGCCACCGGCGTTCTGTACCGGCTCCAGGAAGACCGCGGCGACGGTGTCCGGGCCCTCGAAGAGGATCTGCTGCTCGATCTGGTCGGCGGCCCAGCGGCCGAAGGCCTCCGGGTCGTCACCGAAGATCGGCGCGCGGTAGATGTTGGTGTTCGGCACCTTGTGCGCGCCCGGCACCAGCGGCTCGAAGGGGGCCTTCAGGGCCGGCAGGCCGGTGATGGACAGGGCGCCCTGCGGGGTGCCGTGGTAGGCGACCGCGCGGGAGATGACCTTGTACTTGGTGGGCTTGCCGGTCAGCTTGAAGTACTGCTTGGCCAGCTTCCAGGCGGTCTCGACCGCCTCGCCGCCGCCGGTGGTGAAGAAGACCTTGTTCAGGTCGCCCGGGGCGTGGTGCGCGAGGCGCTCGGCGAGCTCGATGGCCTTCGGGTGGGCGTAGGACCACACCGGGAAGAAGGCCAGCTCCTGGGCCTGCTTGGACGCGGTCTCGGCGAGCTCCGTGCGGCCGTGCCCGGCCTGGACCACGAACAGGCCCGCGAGACCGTCGAGGTAGCGCTTGCCCTTGTCGTCGTAGACGTAGGTGCCCTCGCCCCGGACGATGGTCGGGACGGGGGAGTTCTCGTACGAGGACATGCGGGTGAAGTGCATCCACAGGTGGTCGTACGCGGTGCGGCTGAGGTCCTTCTGGGTCACGGTTATCGGGTTCCCCACATGTAGGTCTGCTTCTTCAGCTTCATGTAGACGAAGCTCTCGGTGGAGCGCACGCCGGGCAGCGCCCGGATGCGTTTGTTGATGACGTCCAGCAGGTGGTCGTCGTCCTCGCAGACGATCTCCGCGAGGATGTCGAACGAGCCCGCGGTCATCACCACGTACTCGACTTCCGACATGGCCGTCAGCGTGTCAGCGATCGACTCGACATCGCCCTCGACATGGATGCCGACCATCGCCTGCCGGCGGAAGCCCACGGTGAGCGGGTCCGTGACGGCGACGATCTGCATCACGCCCTGGTCCAGCAGCTTCTGGACGCGCTGGCGCACGGCCGCCTCCGACAGGCCGACGGCCTTGCCGATCGCGGCGTACGGCCGGCGGCCGTCCTCCTGGAGCTGCTGAATGATGGCGAGGGAGACGGCATCCAACGTCGGGGTGCCGTTCCTGGACTCGCGGGACGAGTCCCTCTGGTCTGCGCTTCGACTGGCCACGCGCTCACTGTGCACGAGGTCTCGTCAGTTTCGCAAGCCCTGATCGATGAAATTCGTTGTTTAAGGGATCGATGCTTGCGGATTTCGCAGAAGTGACGGTGCCGGGGGTGTTGAAAACGTGGGCGTGACCACTAGTGTGGGGTGTCTCAGTGACCGGACAGCGGTACGCGCTGTCCGGACTGGACCGCTCGAACCCTCGAACCAGATCAGGAGGCCGGCAGTGAGCACCGAGCTGCGTCGTCTGCGCAACTACATCGACGGTGAGTTCCGGGACGCCGCCGACGGACGGACCACCGAGGTGGTCAACCCCGCGACGGGCGAGGCGTACGCGACCGCGCCGCTGTCCGGACAGGCGGACGTGGACGCGGCCATGGCGGCCGCCGCCCGCGCCTTCCCGGCCTGGCGCGACGCCACGCCGGCCGAGCGCCAGCGGGCCCTGCTGAAGATCGCGGACGCGTTCGAGGAGCGCGCCGAGGACCTGATCGCGGCCGAGGTGGAGAACACGGGCAAGCCCACCGGGCTCACCCGCTCCGAGGAGATCCCGCCGATGGTCGACCAGATCCGCTTCTTCGCCGGTGCGGCGCGGATGCTGGAGGGGCGGTCGGCCGGCGAGTACATGGAGGGGATGACCTCGATCATCCGCCGCGAGCCGATCGGCGTCTGCGCCCAGGTCGCGCCGTGGAACTACCCGATGATGATGGCCGTGTGGAAGTTCGCCCCGGCGCTCGCCGCGGGCAACACGGTCGTCCTCAAGCCCTCCGACACCACCCCCGCCTCCTCGGTGCTGATCGCGGAGATCATCGGCTCGGTGCTGCCCAAGGGCGTCTTCAACGTCATCTGCGGAGACCGTGACACCGGCCGCCTGATGGTCGAGCACGAGACCCCGGCGATGGCCTCCATCACCGGCTCCGTGCGCGCCGGCATGTCCGTCGCCGAGTCCGCGTCCAAGGACCTCAAGCGGGTCCACCTGGAGCTGGGCGGCAAGGCGCCGGTCGTCGTCTTCGAGGACACCGACATCGCCAAGGCCGTCGAGGACATCTCGGTGGCGGGCTTCTTCAACGCCGGCCAGGACTGCACCGCCGCCTGCCGCGTCCTCGTCCACGAGTCCATCCACGACGAGTTCGTGGCCGCGCTGGCCAAGGCCGCGGAGGAGACGAAGACCGGGCAGCCCGACGACGAGGACGTGCTCTACGGCCCGCTGAACAACCCCAACCAGCTCAAGCAGGTCGAGGGCTTCATCGAGCGCCTGCCCGCGCACGCGCGCGTCGAGGCCGGTGGCAAGCGGGTCGGCGACAAGGGCTACTTCTTCGCGCCGACCGTGGTCTCCGGCGTCAAGCAGGACGACGAGATCATCCAGAAGGAGGTCTTCGGCCCCGTCATCACCGTCCAGTCCTTCACGGACGAGGACCAGGCCGTCGAGTTCGCCAACGGCGTCGAGTACGCGCTGGCCTCCTCGGTGTGGACCAAGGACCACGCGCGCGCGATGCGCATGTCCAAGAAGATGGACTTCGGCTGCGTGTGGATCAACACCCACATCCCGCTGGTCGCGGAGATGCCGCACGGCGGCTTCAAGAAGTCCGGCTACGGCAAGGACCTCTCGGCGTACGGCTTCGAGGACTACACGCGGATCAAGCACGTGATGACGTCGCTGGACGCGTGACGCTCCGCTGAGTTCGGCCCTGCGGTGTCGCATGCGCGGCCCCCTCGGACGGGATCGACCCCCGTCCGAGGGGGCCGCGGCGTCTCAGGCGGGTCCACCGGCACGCCGGCCGGCGTGGAGGGGGCGTGGAGGGAGGCCGGCAGGGCGGCGCCGCGGGCCCCGTCAGGCGGTGACCGCGTGCGGCGGCAGCGACCGCTCGGCACACAGGAGGATCGCCGCGCCGGTCAGAACCATCAGCGCGAGAACGGTCCACAGGTGCCACTGGCCCGCGTCGAGCAGGAATCCCAGCAGCATGGGCGCGATGGTGCGGCAGACCGACCAGGACAGCTGGTAGACCGACAGGTACCGTCCCCGCAGGTGATCGGGCGCGGCCTGGACGGACAGGCTCTGCGAGGGCGGGGAGTGGACGAGTTCCCCGGCGGTGTAGAGCACCGCCACCGCGAGGACGGCGACGATGGCGTGCGGGCCGCTGACGAGGCGGGGGAGGACGGCGAAGGCGGCGAAGGAGAGCGCGAAGACGACGGCGCCGAGCGCGGCCGCACGCGTGCGTCTGCCGCGTAGGGTCAGACGGGCGGCGGGGACGCCGAGCGCGGCGACCAGGGCGGTGTTGACCGCGAAGACGGCCCCGGCCAGGGCGTCGGGCATGGCGACATCGCGGGTGAGGAAGACGGGCAGGGCCATGGCCTGGGTGGTGTAGCCGAAGGCGATCAGGAAATTGGCCGCCGTGATCAGCAGGTAGGGCCGGTCGGCGAGCACCTGCCGGTACCCCTCGCCCTTCTCCGGCGGCTCGACGCGGCCGCGGACGTTCGGGATCCGGACCACCAGCACCGCGGCGACGGCGAAGAGCGACGCCAGAACCTCGGCGGCCGCGACGAAGCCGGCGGCGCCGTTCAGGGCGAGCATGCCGGCCGCCACCAGGCTGCCGCACCCCATGCCGGCGTTGCGCAGGCTGCGGTCCCACGCCAGAAGCCGGTCACGCTCGGCGCCCCGGGCGATGTCGCCGATGAGTGCCTGCTGGCTCGGCGAGGAGGCCCACATCCCCACCGCGACCGCCAGGGCGATCGCCAGGAAGGCGGGGTAGGAGCCGGCGAACGGGTAGGCGGCGAAGCCGAGCGCGCGTAACGCGAGCACGCCGATGAGCACCCGCCGGCCGCCGAACCGGTCGACGGCGATGCCCACGACGGGCATGAACGCCAGCGCGCAGAGCCCGGCGATCGTCAGGCCCGCGCCGATCGATGTCAGGGACAGGCCGGTGAGCGAGTGCACGAACAGCATCGTCAGCGGCACGTATATGCCGTCGCCGATCGAGCCGACCAGGCTCGCGGTGATGAGGCGGCGGGTGGGAACGCCGGCCTCAGCGGAGGTCGAGCGCACCCCGGCCCCGCTTCAGCTCGGCGAACGCCCCCGTCCCGGCCAGGATCCGGGTGGCCTGGAACAGCCGAACCGCCTCCTCGCCCCTCGGTACGGAGGTGAGGACGGGGCCGAAGAAACCGGCGCCGTCCACGGTGACGACGGGCGTCCCGGCCTCCTCGCCGACCGCCTCCTGCCCGGCCTGGTGGCTGGCGCGCAGTGCCGCGTCGAATTCGCCGGTGTGAGCGGCCTTCGCCAGGGACGCGGGCAGCCCCGACTCGTCGAGGGACTCGGGGATGACCACGTCGTAGTCCTTGTTCCCCTCCACGTGCACGCGTCTGCCGAGCGCGGTGTACAGGTCGCGCAGGACCACGTTGCCGTGGAGGGCTTCGGCGGCCGCGCACACCCGGGCCGGCCCCCAGGCCCGGTCGTTGAACTCGCGGTACCAGGGCTCGAGTTCGCGGTGCTCGTTGAGCACCGACAGGCTCATGATCCGGAAGCGCAGGTCGATCGGCTGGAGCCGTTCGACCTCGAGCAGCCACCGGGAGGTGGCCCAGACGAAGGGGCAGGAGGGGTCGAAGTAGCAGACGACCGACGCGGTGGCTCGGGGAGCGAGATTATCTTCCACGGAAGATAGATTACCATCCGTGGAAGATATAATGGAAGCCATGCAGCCCGACCCCATCGCCGCCATCGTCGAACAGTGGAAACGCGAGAGGCCCGACCTCGATGCGACACCGATGCTCGTCATCGGCCGGCTCTTCCGGCTGACCAGCGCGCTGGACCAGCGGCTGCGCCCGCCTTTCGGGGCCGCGGACCTGGGGAGCGGCGACTTCGACGTGCTCGCGGCGCTTCGGCGTTCGGGGGCGCCCTACGCCCTGTCCGCGGGCGAGTTGAGCCGTACCGTCCTGGTCACCACCGGCGCGATCACCAAGCGGGTCGACCGGCTCGAAGCCCGTGGCCTGGTCGGCAGGTCGGTGGCCCAGGGTGATTCGCGCGGACGTCTCATCACCCTCACCGCCGACGGCGTCGAACTGACCGACGACCTCATCGCCGTCCACCTGGACAACCAGCGCCGGCTCCTCGCCGGGCTCACCGAGGACGAGCGGACTCAGCTCGCCGACCTGCTGGGACGACTCGCCCTCACGCTCACCCCGGGCGACGACTGAACCCCCGGGAGCGCTCCGGCGGACCTCGTGCCGGCCGACGGCACGAGGAGCCGCAGGCCCGCCTCCGAACTCGTGCCGACCCGGGCCGAGTAGGCGATCATCCGCTGGTCGGCGGCGCCGGGCACCAGCAGGCTCTGGAAGGACAGTTCGAGCGGGCCGACGAGGGGGTGGTCCATCTCCTTGGTGCCGGCGACGCAGGTGCGCACCGGGTGGCGGGCCCAGCGTTTCGCGAACTCCTCGCTGTTCACGGTGAGTTCGCCGACCAGCTCGGCGAGCTGCTTGTCGTGGGGGTGCCGGCCGACGACCAGCCGCAGTGAGGCGACGGCGAGTTGGGCCTCGTCCTGCCAGTGCGGGTAGAGGGCGCGGGTGCGCTCGTCCAGGAAGAGCATCCGGGTCAGATTCGGGCGGCGCGCGGGGTGTTCCGGCGCGTCGAAGTCCAGATGCGCGGCCAGGAGGAGATGGCCCATCGCGTTCCACGCGAGGATGTCGTTGCGCCGGTCCAGGACCAGGGCCGGGGTCTCCGTGAAGGTGTCGATGAGCTGCCGGATGCCGGGCTCGGCGCAGACGGTGCGCGGGGCCGGGGCGCGCCGGGGGCCGGGCCGGCCGGGCCGGGCGAGATCCATGAGGTGGCTGTGCTCGTCGGGGGTCAGGCGCAGCGTGCGGGCGATCGCGTCGAGGACCGAGTCGGAGACCTGGTGGGTACGGCCCTGCTCCAGCCGGGTGTAGTGGGTGACGCTGAGCCCGGCCGCCAGCGCCAGTTCCTCGCGGCGCAGCCCTGGCACCCGGCGCCGTTCCCCGAGCCGGGGGAGTCCGATCTCCTCGGGGGTGAGGGCGGCCCGGCGGCTGCGCAGGAAGTCGCTGAGTTCGGAGAAGTCAGGCATGCGAGGCCCTTCCGGTGCGTCCGGTGACGTGTGTGCTTCAGGTCCAACGGCGGAAGTGGCCGGGTCCTTCCCGCGCTGGGTGGTCATGGCGTGACCACCCAACGCCGGGCGAGTCAACTTCGGGGTCTGGGTAGGGGCCGTACCCGGTCGCAGGATTCCTTCGGTCGACGCCGTCGTGGCCGTCGAAGCTTCTCGGAGGGAATCTCATGTCTGTTGTCGATGATGTGGTGGAGGGGACGGTCTCGGCCGGACCCGGGTCGGGGCGGCTGACGTCGCGGATGCGGCTGACGCTGGTGGTGCTGCTGGTCGCGCAGTTCATGCTCGCGGTGGACTTCTCGATCCTGAACGTGGCGTTGC
>NZ_JBSFLI010000030.1:0-99743 GCF_053598955.1 Streptomyces sp. NPDC001056
GCACCCGAACGGAAGACCTCGATCAGCTGGTCCTCGTCGGTCGGGGTCGCGCCCGCCGCGGCACAGGCGCGGGCGCTGTCACGAGGGGCTCCGCCGCGCGGGCGCGAGCCGGGCGCGGCGAGGGCCCGTGAGCCTCCCCCGGCCTCACCACGCGTCGCCGGCGACGGCCGGCCGCTCCTCCTCCCCCAGTGCCGCCAGGACGGCGTCCACGACGGCCGGGTCGAGTGCCGTGCGCGCCGCCGTGTCCGCCGTACGACCGAATCCGGCGTCCTCCACGGCGACGGCGAGGGTGTAGCGGTCGCCGAGCGACGACGTGCGCAAGAGCCATCTGCCCATCGAGGCCGGGGTGCCGTCGGGGCGCAGCACGTCTTCGGGCGCCCGGTCCGGGGTGAAGCCGAAGTCGGTGAAGCGGAAGCGCAGGCCGAGCCCGCGGGCCTTGCTGTAGGCCTCCTTCAGGGTCCACAGGCGCAGTACGGCGGGGTTGCGTTCGGCGGGCGGGAGGGCCTCGATCCGGGCCAGCTCGTACGGGGTGCACACATGCCGGCCCAGTCCGGGCCCGTAGAGGGTCCGTGTGCCGGGCTCGGCGTCGACGCCGATCGCGCCGCCGGTGGCCAGACCGACCAGCAGCAGGCCGTCGGTGTGGCTGAGGCTGACGTGGACGCCGTCGTAGCCGCGCAGCTGGGGGCGCCCGCTGAGGCCGTAGCCGATCTCGACCGACTCGGGGCGCACGCCGAGCGCCGCCGCCGCCGCGAACCTGAGCAGGACGCGCGAGGCGGCGAAACGGCCGCGGACCTGCGGATGCGTCAGCTCCAGATAGCGCTCCCAGTCCCGGCCCAGGAGCACGCGCAGCCGCGGCAGGCCCGCCCGTTCCGGGCGCCACGCGTCCTGGTGGGCGAAGAGCACCGCGGCCCCGTGCCGGTCCAGGTCAGCGCGTACCCTGCCCCAGTCCCCCGACGGGCCGCGGATCTCGATCGGCTCCCCGAGCGTCCGCGCCGACGGCCGGCTCGTGGGTACCGGCCGTGCCGTCGCCGCCGTCATGGAAGGCCTCCATCGTGTCGTGGAGATCGGACAGCACATCGGCCGCGGTGGCGCCGTCGATCACCCGGTGGTCGAAGGTGAGGCCGAGCCGCATCACGGGCGCGGGCACCACGACGCCGTCGCGCACCACCGCGCGGTCCACGACCCGGCCCGCGCACAGGGTGACGGCGGTGCCGCCGGCCGAGTGGAAGCCGTCCACGCTGCGATGGCCGAGCGAGCTGACCGAGACGGTTCCGAACGTGGCGGCGCGTCGGCGCGGGTCGCGCAGCGCCGCGGCGAACGCGGCCCGGCCGACCGTGACCGGGAGCCTGCCCAGCATCCGTACACCCTTGAACTCGGGTAGTTCCGCGGCCTGTTCACCCCGGTAGCGGTCGACGCGCTGCTGGATCTCGCCGAGGGTGGCCGTCTCCAGGCCGGGCAGGAGCGCCGAGAGCACGGTGCGCTCGCCCTCGACGGGCCGGTCCAGGGCGAGCTTGGCGGTGACGCCCTCGTAGCGCACGGTCCTCGGGCGCCGCAGCGGTCCGGGCCAGCCGGGGGCCATGGCGGCGTTGGCCTCGGGGTGGCGGTCGAGGACCCGGCCGGTGGCGTACAGCAGATAGCTGACGATCGAGTAGCGCAGACCGTTCTCACGGGCGGCGGCGCGGTGCGCCAGGACGCGGGTCATGTCGATGTCCGTGTCCAGGTGCACGGGCCGCTGGGCCGCCGCCCACTCCAGGAAGTACAGGGTGTGGCGGCGGCGCCGTTCGGCGGTGACGGCGGGTGTCACCCGAGCACCGCCAGTTCGTAGATCTCCTTCAGGCTGCGGGCCTCCAGCACCTTGCCGACGGGGACCCGGCGGCCGATGGCGGGTTCCAGGGCGGTGACGAGCTTGAGGAGGTGCAGCGAGTCCCAGTCGGGGAGTTCGTCGAAGTCGGCGGCGACCTGCTCGGGCGCGAGCGGCATCCCGATCTCGTCGGTGACGAGCCGAACGTAGTCGTCGAGGGTGAAGCCGCCGGTGGCGGACACGGACGCGGGGGCGGTGCTGTCGGCAGTCATATCTTCTCCAGGGCGAAACCGGCCTTGATCCACTTGCTGGACTCGACGGCGACCGCGAGGGCCCGCTCGCCCGCGGACATCCGTTCCAGCAACTTCTCGATCTGCAGGAAGGGCAGGGCGTTTCCGTTGTTGCCCGTGTCCGCGACGCAGCTGACCTCCCGCGCGGTGGGCACGTCGAGTTCCTCGGTGATGCGGCGGGTCATGCGGCCGGACAGCTGGGGCGGCAGCAGGTAGTCCAACTGGTCGGTGTCCCAGTCGAGTTCGCCGAGCAACTCCCAGAGGATCTCGACGGCCATGACGGGCACGGACTCCTCGATGGCCTTGTAGTCCTCGACGAGGGCCTGGCGGTCGTCGTACCGGTCGGCGAGCCCGAACCACTCGATGACCTGGCCGGGCTTGCGGCCGAGACCGGTGAAGCGGTTGAGGACATGGCGCAGGGCGAGGCGCTCGCCGCGCGGCTCGTCGGTGACGACGGCCGCGCCGGCGCCGTCGCCGAACAGGACGTAGTTGACGAGGTCGCCGGGGGCGGCGCCGGCCACGTCCCGCTGGAGGTCGAGGTGCTTGCTGCACACGTCGCCGCCGATGACGAGTCCCGTCCGGTACTGACCGGAGGCGATCATCGTCTGTGCGACGCCCAGGGCCTGTACGGCACCGGCGCAGCCGGACTGGAGCTGGAAGGTCGGCACCTGGTCCAGGCCGAGCTGGTCGGCGACATGGTTGACGGTGGCGGGCATCAGGGTGTCGGGGGTCGCCGTGCCGAGGACGATGAAGTCGATCTCGGACGGGTCCACGTCGGGCGCCGCGAGTGCCCGCTGCGCGGCCTGGGCGCACAGGTCGGCGAGCGACCAGCGGACGACTCCGGTGCCGAGGTCCCGGGCGAAGTGCCGGGTCCTGGTGCCGATGAAGACCTCGATCCAGTCCTCGTTGATGCCCAGCACCTTGGACAGGGTGGCGTTGTCCACCGGCTCTCCGGGCAGAGCGGTACCGAGGGAGGCGAGGTAGGTGGTGGCGGCCGTCGGGGTGGTCATGCCGTCCTCTCTTCTTCCATGAGCGTCCGCTGATGTGCCTCTTCCCGCGGCGTCCGCTGGTGCGCGGCGTCGCCGAAGCCCGCGGAGGGGGGCGGCGCCGCACCGCTCTCGCGCAGGAAGGCGACGAGGTCGCCGACGGAGGAGAGGCGGGGCAGGAGGTCCTGCACCGAAAGGGTGGCGATGCCGGTGAGCCGGGACTCCAGCCGGTTCTTCAGCTCCATGATCATGACGGAGTCGAAGCCGAGATCCTCGTACAGCCGGTCGTGCGGGCCGACCTCGGCGTCGGTGTAGCCGCCGACCGTCCGGACGGCGCCGAGGACGGCGTCGGCGAGCGGGTCCGGCGGGCCGCCGGGCCGGTCCAGGGTGAGGACGGCGGCGGGTGCGGGCGTCTGTTCCACCGGTTCGGCGACCGTTCCCCGGCCGTGCACCGGATTCCTCGACCAGTAGCGGTGTTCCGTCGAGAAGGCGTAGGGCGGCAGCGGGTGCGGCACCCGGTCCTCGGGCGGGTGGACGGCGTCCCAGTCGGGATCGACGCCGCCCCGGTACAGCGCGGCGAGGGCCTCGGCGAGGTCCCGGCCGGCGGACTCGGGGCCGCGCACCGGCAGGACGTGCGCCGGGCCCGCGCCCGAGGCGGGGCCGGCGAGCCGGCGCACCATCCCGGAGAGCACCGGCTGGGGGCCGGTCTCCACCAGGTGGGTCGGGCCGTCGGCGAGCAGGGCGCCGGCCGCGTCGGCGAACAGCACGGGGGCGCTGACGTGTTCCACCCAGTACGCGGCGTCCATCGCCTCGCCGTCGAGCACCCGCCCGCGGACGGTCGAGTACAGCGGGATCTCGGGCGCCTTCCCGCCGACCTCTTCGGCGATCACGGCGAAGCGGTCCAGGACGGGCCGCATCAGCGGTGAGTGGAAGGCGTGCGAGACCTGGAGGCGGCGGGTGCCGATTCCCCGCTCCGCCAGCTCGGCGCCGATCTTCTCCAGGGTCTCCAGGTCGCCGGACAGGACCGTGGACGTGGGGCCGTTGACCGCCGCGACGCCGACCAGGGGTTCGTGTTCGATCCGTGCCTCCAGGACCGCCCGGGGGGCCCGGACGGCCAGCATGCCGCCGCCCTCGGGCAGTTCCTGCATCAGGGCGCCGCGGGCGGCGATCAGCCGGGCGGCCCCGTCCAGCGGGAGGGCGCGGGCGAGGACGGCGGCGGCGAACTCGCCGACGCTGTGCCCGAGGAGCAGGTCGGCACGCACGCCGAGTTCCGTCAGGGTCCGGCCGAGGGCGTAGCCGACGGCGAACAGGGCGGGCTGGGTCCACCGCGTGCTGTGGACCGCCTCGTCCCCGGCGAGGAGCAGATCGCGCACGGAGGCGCCCGTGTAGGGCAGCAGCGCGGCGTCGGCCTCGTCCAGGAAGTGCCGGTACAGCGGCGCCTGTGCGTACAGTCCGGCGGTCATCCTCGGGTACTGCGAGCCCTGCCCGGTGAACAGGAACGCGGTGCGGGGCCGCTGGGCGGGCCGCGCGGACAGCCGGTCCAGCAGCCCGGGGTCGGCAGCCGACTCCCGCAGTGCGGCGACGAGTTCACCGGTGTCGGTCGCGGCGGTCGCGAAGCGGTGGCGGTGTCCCGCCTTGACCCGGTTGCTCGACCTCGCCAGCGGGCCCAGCGGGACCCGGCGGGCCGCCGCCGCGTCCGCCTGGGCCAGCAGGTTGCGGCGCAGCGCGTCGGCGGTGGGCGCGGTGAGGGTGAAGACGGCGGCGCCGATGCCGGCCGGTGCGGCGGCGTCGGCTGCCGGTGCGGGGCGGGCCGCGGGCGCGGGCGCGGATTCCAGGACGGCGTGGGCGTTGGTGCCGCCCATGCCGAAGCTGCTGAGCCCGGCGACGGTGGGCCCCGCGGGCAGCCGCAGGGGTGCCTTGAGCAGCCGCAGCCCGTGCTCGCGCAGTTTGAGCTGCTTGTTCTCCTTGGCCGCGAAGCGGCTCGCGGGGACGACCCGGTGGTGCAGGGACAGGGCGACCTTGATGAGTCCGGCGATGCCGGCGGCCCCCTCGGCGTGGCCGAGGTTGCCCTTGACCGAGCCGATCGCCATGGGCTTCGCGGCGCGGTCGGCGTGGTGGTGGCCGAGCGCCCTGACCTCCATCATGTCCCCGAGCGCGGTACCGGTGCCGTGCGCCTCGGTGAAGGCGACGTCGGAGGGCTCGACGCCGGCCCGGTGGTAGGCGGCGGCGATCACCTCCTGCTGGGACCAGCGGTTGGGGGCGGTGATCCCGTTGCTGCGGCCGTCCTGGTTGACGGCGGTGCCGCGGATGACGGCGTACACGCGCTGGCCGTCCGCGACGGCGTCCCGCAGCCTGCGCAGCACGATCACGCCGACGCCCTCACCGCGGCCGATACCGTCGGCCGCGGCGCTGAAGGGCTTGCAGCGGCCGTCGGGGGCGGACAGCCCGGCCTGGGTGTAGAAGATCGACAGGGCCGGGGTGAGGGCCACGTTGACGCCGCCGACGAGCGCGGTGTCGCACTCCTCGGCCAGCAGCGCGTTCGCCGCGAGGTGCGCGGCGACCAGCGAGGACGAACAGGCGGTGTCGACGGCGAGGCTGGGGCCCTTGAGGTCGAGGTGGTACGAGATCCGGTTGGCGGTCATGCAGTAGCCGTTGCCGGAGCCGACCTGTGCCGTGACATGGGCGTAGTCGGTGAGGTGCAGGTGCGCCCACTCGTTGCCCATGATGCCGACGAAGACGCCCGTCCGGGTGCCGGCGAGGGTCCGGGGCGCGACGCCCGCGTCCTCGACCGCCCGCCACGCGCACTGGAGCAGCAGCCGCTGCTGGGGGTCCATGGCGGCCGCCTCGCGCGGCGAGATGGTGAAGAACTCGTTGTCGAAGGCGTCCGGGTCGGCGATGAAGCCGCCCTCCATGGTGTTGGAGTGCCCTTCCTCCCCGGCCGCCGAGTGGAACTCCTTGGCGTCCCACCGCTGCCGGGGCACCTCCCCCACCCCGTCCGCGCCGCGCATCAGCAGGTCCCAGTAGGCGCCGGTGTCGGGCGCCCCCGGGAATCTGCAGTCGATGCCGACGATGGCTATGGGCTCCATCAGGCGCCGCCCTCCTGCGCGGCCAGCTCCGCCACGAGGTGGTCGGCGAGCGCGTGGACGGTCGGGTAGTCCCAGGCGGCCGTCGGCTCGATCACGAGGTCGAAGTCGTCCTCGATGTCCCCGCACAGGCTGAGGGCGGCGACGGAGTCCAGGCCGTACTCGGCGAGGGGCACGTCCGGGTCGATCTCGGCGGGCCGCCGCTTGAGATAAAGGGCGATGCGTTCGGCCAGCCATGTGGTCAGCGACTCGGTGGTGTGTCCGGCGGTCGGAACGGTCATGGTGCACTCCTCGCGGGGGTGAGCGGTTGTCGCGTGCTGTCGTGGTGGGGGCCGGCCGTCGGCGCGGACGGGACGTTGGCCGCGCCGGCCGGCGCCGTCAGCCGGCGAGCGGGGTGTCGTACAGGTCGTAGCTGGTGCGTTCGTGGAATCGGCGCAGCACTTCCTCGTGCAGGCGCGCCGCCACGGACGGCGGGAGGTCGGCGGGCCGCCGGCCGAGGCGCCGGGCGAGCCGGTGCAGTACGGCGGCGAGCCAGGCGGGGTCGGCGAGGAACGCGTCGCCGCCGTCGCGGGCGGCCTGCTGCCACACGCCGGTCGCGGCGGCGGCCGCGAGCAGGACGGCGTACCGGTCGGCGAGGGCGAAGACGGCGGGTCCGGCGAGGGCCGTGCGGTCCTCGGGTGCGAGCGCGCGGCTCGCCTCCTGGACCTGCCGCAGCTCGTCCACCAGGTGGAGCGCGAGCCCCTGGACGGCCCGCTCCTCGGGCGAGGCGCCGGGCAACCGGTCCACGGCGGCGACCAGGGTGGCGCTGAGCGCGTCGCGCCCGCTCGCCAGGGTGAGCCGGTCGTAGGGGAGACCGGGCAGGCCGGTACGCGGCTGGAAGAGTTCCGCGGGGGCGGGCTCGTCGCTGAACCAGGAGCGCCGGGCGAGCCGGGACAGCTGCGGGATGATCGTGGCCTGGCAGGCGGCCGAGCCGGCGTGGCCGAGGCTGAGCACCGGCAGGTCGCGCAGGTGCTTCTGGAAGATGCCGTGCTCGCCGTCGCGGATGTAGAAGCGGGCCCCGAGCACGACGGACAGCTCGTGCATCGCCTCGGTGAGCACCTTGGGGACGAGGTACTTGGTGGCGGCGGCGAAGACGCTGGTCTGCTCGGGCAGCAGGTGCACCGCGCGGGTCGCGGCCAGCGAGAGGCTGTCGCAGGTCAGCAGGTCGGTGAAGGCACCGGACAGGGTGTCCCTGGCGTGCGGGATGTCCATGACGGACCTGCGGTAGAGCTGTCGGCCCAGCGCGAAGCGCACGACGGTCCGCAGCGCCGTGTCGGTGGTGCCGACGGCCATGCCGGGGAGCGCGGACCGGGTGATCTGGAAGGCGCGCAGGGCCGTCTCGACGCCCTTGCCGCGCTCGCCGACGAGGGCCGAGTCGGGTACGGGCGTGCCGTCGAACCGGAGGCCGGACAGATGGCAGCCGCGCACCCCGACGGCGTCGTAGCGGGGCAGTACCCGCCAGCTGTCCGGGTCCAGGCCGGCGCGCTCGACGAGGAGCACGGAGTGGCTGCGGCTGCCGGGTGCGGGGCTGGTGCGGCTGAACAGGACCCAGGCGTCGGCGCGTCCGGCGTTGTTGATGACCTGCTTGGCGCCGTGCAGCCGAAAGCCGCCGCCGTCGGCGGGGCGGGCCTCGAACTCGTTGCGCACGAAGTCGTTGCCGTGCGCGAGCTCGTGGTAGGCGACCGACACCTTGCCGCCGCCGGTGAGAATCCGCGCGAGCCTCTCGCGCTGCGCGTCGTCCCCGGAGGTCCACACGTTGACGGCGGCCATGAAAGAGGTCACGCCGTGGCCCAGGCCGAGGGCGACGTCGCGGCGGAACACCTGGCGCATCACCCGTACCAGGGTGTCGAGCCGCTCCAGGCGGCCGCCCTGGTCACGCGGCACGAAGTCGGCGCCCAGGCCCAGTTCGTCGAGGGCGCGTTCGCCGGCCGCGGACAGTTCACCGGCCTCGTCCGCCGCCAGCAGCCCGGCGTACGACAGCTCGTTGTTCTCGTCGGTGGGGTCGCCGAGCCGCCGCTCCAGCTCCGCGACGCGGGCCGCGGCCCGCGCTTCCTGTCCGGTGCCGTCCTCCACGGCGCCCCGGGGCTCTGTGCCGATCAGCATGACGTCCTCTCACTCCCCCCGGCGGCCCCGCCGGTCGTCGCGGGCTGCCGCTCCGGGGTCCGCTGGGGCAGCAGCGAGAACAGCCGGCCCTCGGCACGGGCCGCCCGCAGGGCGCCGAGCAGGTCTTCGTACGTCTCCTCGCCCGCCGCCGCCGGTTCGCCGAGGCGGAGCAGCAGCCGGTCGAGGACGGTGTGCAGCCACAGGCCGTCGCGCCACAGCCGCCCGGTGTCCGGGTCGTCGCGCATGTGGTCGGTGCTCTGCGTCCACAGGCCGAGGCAGGCCGCGCCCGCCCAGCACAAGGTGTAGCGGCGCGCGGTCTCGAAGGCGGCGGGCGGGACCTCGGTGAGGACGCCCTGGTACTCCTCCATCTCGGTGTGCACCGCGGTGGTGACGACGAGCAGCCGCCGCGCGGCCTCGGCCACCGGGGCCAGTGCCT
The DNA here is from genome assembly GCF_053598955.1 of Streptomyces sp. NPDC001056. Lineage (NCBI taxonomy): Bacteria > Bacillati > Actinomycetota > Actinomycetes > Kitasatosporales > Streptomycetaceae > Streptomyces > Streptomyces sp. NPDC001056. The sequence continues at coordinate 8,739 of NZ_JBSFLI010000030.1, forward strand.
GGTCCTGCGCCGCCCGCCGGGTGATCTCGTCGACGGAGGCGGACAGGGACGCCGTCATGCCGCTGCCGTGCCGGGCGACCAGCGACAGCCGCGACGGGTCGAGGGGAGGCAGGGACGCCGTCAGGTCGCAGGCCATGCCGGCGCCCGCCGTGTCGCCGGTGCCGCGCCGGAACCCGCGGACCAGGGAACGGAACTGGTTCACCAGGGAGTTGAGGTTGACCAGGGTGTTGCCGTCGAAGAGTCCGACGAGCCGGTGGTCGCGCACGAGTTTCTGGAACCGGCCGTCGGCGTGGACGCCCTTGAGGAAGGCGCGGGCGCCGAGCAGCCCGGTCAGGTCGGCGAGGACCCGGTCGGTGCCGGTGGGCAACAGGTACTTGGTGACGGCCGAGGTGACGCCGAGTTCGGCGGTCTGGGCCTGTACGGCGCGGGCGGCGACCAGCGCGACCGCCTCGTGCAGCAGGACGTCGGCGGCGGCACCCGCCAGCACGTGCCGGGCCTGCGGCAGGTCGATGAGCCGGCGGCCGTACAGCTCGCGCTCCTCGGCGAAGTCCAGGCCGAGCCGCAGCCCGTGGTCGCCGGCGCCGAGCGACAGTGCCGCGCACATGGTGCGGGTGAGCTGGAGCGCCTTGAGCACGATCTCCAGGCCGGCGCCCTCGGCCCCGACGAGGGCGCTCTTCGGCACCCGGGCGCCGTCGAAGGCGATGCCGGAGATGTCGGCGCCGCGGATGCCGAGGGTGCGGATCTTCGGGAGGTGGCGGTAGGTGTCCGCGTCGAGTTCCCGCTTGTCCACGAGGAGGACGCTGAAGCCGCGCGGGCCGCCGTCCGGGCGCGTGCGGGTCAGCAGCGACAGCACCGAGCCCCGTGTGGCGTTGTTGATCAGCCACTTCTCGCCGCTGACCAGCCAGTGGCCGGCGTCGTCCGGTGCCTTGTCGTCGGTGCGCACGTCACCGGCCAGCAGGTCGCTGCCGTGGGCGCGTTCGGTGAGCCCGAGGGAGACGGGGACCCCGGCGATGATGTCGGCGCCGAGCCGGGCGCCCTGCTCCGCCGAGCCCGCGACCCAGACGCAGACCCCGCCGAGGTAGGTCTTGCCGTGGCCGATGGCGCAGGTCAGATCGCGGCGGGCGACGGCGCGCACGAGCTGGAGCACCTGCTCGTAGTCGCGCAGCCGGCCGCCGTACTCGACCGGCACGTACTCCTCGGGCAGACCCCATTCCTCGAAGCGGCGGCAGATGGCGGCGGGAAACTCCTCCCTGTCGTCCAGGTCCGCGCAGCGCGCGTAGGAGAAGACCTCACCGGGGTCGTGGGGGTCGCCGAGGTAGTGGTCGAACTCCTCGGCGAGCCGGTAGGGCCGGTGTTCCATGTCAGACCACCGTTTCCAGGGACGGGGCCGCGTCGGCGGCGGGGGCGATCAGGTCGCGGACGGCGGGGTCCAGCACCTCGTGCAGCGCGGTGATCCCGCCCTCCAGGAAGAGCCGGCGCATCAGGGTCCGCTGGATCTTGCCGCTCGTGGTCTTCCGGACGGTGCCGGGCCGTACGAGCACGACGTTGCCGGCGGGGACCGCGAACTCCGCGCTGATGAACCGCTGGACCGCGGAGGCGAGGGTGGGCAGGTCGGTGGAGACGGCGCCGGGGCGGACCTCCTGGACCGCCACCAGCTGCTCGTGGTCGGTGTCGACGGCGAAGACGGCGCCCGCGCCGGTGCCGAAGGCCGGGTCGACCGACTGCACGGCGCGTTCGACGTCCTGCGGGTAGAGGTTGCGGCCCGCCAGGATGACCACCTCCTTGAGCCGGCCGGTGACGTAGAGTTCGCCGTCCTTCAGGACGCCCAGGTCGCCGGTGCGCAGCCAGCCGCCGTCGTCGTCCGCGCCGGTGCCGTCGCGGACCGCCGCGTCGAAGATCTCCTTGTTGGTCTCGGGCCGCTTCCAGTAGCCCCGGGCCACGCTGTCGCCCTTGAGCCAGATCTCGCCGACGTGTCCCTCGGGCTTCTCGGTGAGGGTCTCCGGGTCCACGACGCGGATCTCGAAGTCCCGTACGACTCCGCTGCTGACGAGGGAGCGGCTGGGGTCGTCGCCGCGCGGGCCGGCCAGTTCGCCGCGCTCCAGGGCCGCGGCGTCGACGTCGAGCACGCGGGGGCCCGCGGTCCGCGGGATGCCGGAGACCAGCAGGGTCGTCTCGGCCATGCCGTAGCACGGGAAGAACGCCTCGGGACGGAAGCCGGCGGGAGCGAAGCGCTCGGTGAAGGCGCGGATCGTCTCGGCCCGCACCGGTTCGGCACCGTTGTTGGCGGTCGTCCAGCTGGACAGGTCCAGCGTCGCCAGCTGTTCGTCGGTGACCCTGCGCACGCACAGGTCGTACGCGAAGTTGGGACCGCCGCCGGTGGTCACGCCGTAGTCGCCGATCATCTTCAGCCAGCGGTAGGGACGCTTGAGGAAGGTGAAGGGAGCCATCAGGACGGCGGGGGTGCCGAGGTAGAGCGGGTGGAGGATGTGCCCGATCAGGCCCATGTCGTGGTAGAAGGGCAGCCAGCCGCCGCAGACGGTGTCCGGGCCGGTGCCGATCGACCGCTGGATCGCCGCCTCGTTGGCGAGCAGGTTGCGGTGCGAGACCGCGACGCCCTTGGGTTCGCTGGTCGAGCCGGAGGTGTACTGGAGGAAGGCCAGGCTCTCGGGGGTGAGCGAGGGCGCGTGCCAGGCGTTCGCGTCGCCGTGGGCGGGGTCGTCGGTGGCCAGGCAGGGCACGTCCGTGCGGCCCTCCGCGGCCAGCCAGGCCGAGATCTCCGGGGCGCTCGCCGAGTCGGTGAGCACGGCGACCGCCTCGGCGTCGCGCAGGATGCCGGAGACCCGTGTGAACTTCCGGCCCTGTTCCGTGGGCACCGGCGCGGGCACGGCGACCGCACCGGCGTACAGGCAGGCGGTGAACGCCTTGATGAAGTCGAGGCTGGACGGGTAGAGCAGCAGGACCTGGCGGTTCGCCGCGCCGCGCGCCTGGAGCCAGGAGGCGATCCGGCGTGCCTCCTGGTCGAGCCCCGCGAAGGTGAGGTGTTGCGGCACCGAGCCGCGGGCGTCGTCGGGCAGGAAGATGAAGGCATCCGCGGCGCTGCGGGCTTCGGTGCGCTCCAGAACCAGTTGCGTGAAGGTCCGGAAGTTCGTCAACGTCTTTCTCCGACCTCTCCGAGATCCGCTGGCGTGGCGCCGGCACGGGTCGCTGTGACATCACGATCGTCGTCCGCGGCGCTAAGGAGACGCTTGTGCGTGTCCGCCCCGCGGCGGTGGGGGATGGGGTTGGGGACAGGGGGGTGCCCGCCCCGGGTGCGTGCAGGGGACGGGCCTTCGGTCAGCCGGCGTCGCGGCGGAAGTCCGTGTCGAGGGTGATGTGCCCGGGGACTTCGGGCAGTTCGGTGAGCGGGTGCCGGAACTCCACCGTGCCGTCGGCCGATTCGCCGGTCCGCTCGAAGCCGAGCGAGGGGTAGAGTCCTGCCACCTTGTGGTTCTTGGCGGTGGGCCGGTAGCTCGCGCGCACCTCGGCCGCGCCCGATTCCCGGGCGTGGTCCAACAGCGCGGCGAGCGTGGCCTGTTCGATGCCACGGGCGAAGACCCGGCAGCTGAGCAGCATGTTGTCGATGCGCAGCGCCTGATCCTCGCGGTGGGCGAAGAGAGCGCCCACGACCCCGTTGTCGCCGAAGCGGTCGCGGGAGCGCACGGCCAGCACCAGGTGGTCCGGGGAGTCGAGCCGTTCGCGGACGTCGGGCACCTGGAGCCGGCGGGTGGTGAGGTTGAACTGGTTGGTGCGCAGCGTGATCTGGGCGAGTCGGGCCACCTCGTGGTCGCGCACCGGGGTCACCTCGACGCGCACGCCGAGAGCGTCCAGGTACTCCTCCATCGAGCCGGTGGCCTGCTGGAGGTCCTGCCGCTTCGCCTCCTGGTGGTACTGCGCCGCGCGGCCCCGGTCCGCGGTGGTCAGTTCCCGTACGTCGAACCAGCCGTCGGCGAGCAGCCGTTCGATGTGCAGCGCCGGCTCCTCGTCGAGCGCGATCAGGGCGACCTCCGGGAGCGAGGAGGCGACGAGACCGCGTTCGAAGGGCGAGTCGTCGGCGAAGACGAAGCTGTCGGTCCCGAGATTGAGCCGGTCGGCGATGGCGCGCAGCCGGCCGTCCTTCGGCTCCCAGTCGGCGCTGATCCGCACGAAGTCGTCCTCGCGCAGGATCATGTCGGGGTGGGTGCGCAGCACGTCGAGGACCGGCTCGTGGTCGTTCTTGCTGCACGCCGCGAGCAGCACGCCCTGGCCGCCGATCTGCTTGACGACCCGCTGGAACCGGCCGAACGCCGCACCGCGGTAGGTGGTGGCGGCGGCGATGCCGTCGGGTCCGTCGTCGCCGAGGATGCCGTCCCACAGGGTGTTGTCGAGGTCCACGACGAGGACCTTCCTGGTCCGGCCGCGCAGCGTCCGCAGCAGATGACCCGCCTGCCGCGCGTACCGGCCGAGCAGTTCCTCGCCCAGGTGGACCTCGGCATAGGCGGCGAGCCGCGGGTCGCGGACGGGTCCGCCCTCGGCGATCAGCGGTTCCAGGTCGACGACGTGCAGCCTCGGGTGCGCGGCGGCGAGCCGCAGCAGGCCGATGTTGAACTCGCGCCACACGATGGACAGTTCGGTGCGGGAGCGGTGGTCGACCAGTTGCCGCGTGTGCTCGGGCAGCAGCGGCAGCGTGTTGAGCACGAGGGTGCCGGTGCCGTGTTCGTCGTAGCGGGCGGCGAGCGCGTCGAGGAGGTCGAGCTTCCCGGCGACGGCCTTGGCGACGTCCTCGGTGCCCCACGGCAGGGGCAGTTCACCGAAGACGACCTGGGCGTCGAGCAGGCACAGGGCGAGTTCGGTGCCGGGGGCGTACAGATGGCTGCCGGTGTCCTGGAGATCGCGCAGCCATGCGTCGTGGTCGCCGACGCTGACGCGCAACGGTACGCCGTGGCGGGCGAGTTCGGCGGTGAGCGGTGCGGTCAGCCCGTCGATCGTGCCGTGTCCGGTGACGGCGACGGCGGCGGGTTCGATGCCGGGGTGGCGCTCCGCGATGTCCTCGGGGGAGACCTTCGCGAGCAGCCGGCCCGCGCGGGACAGCTGCGCCGGACCGTCGTCCTGTCGCGCGAGTTCGGCGAGCAGCGCGGGCACCGCCGGGTAGGCGGCGGCGATCCTCTTCTCGCCGTACAGCGCGCGCAGCCGGTCGAGGGGGCCCTCGGGGCCGGTGGGCTCCGGGCCGGACGGCGTCGTCACTGCTGTGCTCACGGTTCGTTCGCCTCTCTGACAGGGCGGGCGGGCTCCTCAGAGGGTGCGCCCCGGCCCTAAAGACGGGCTTGCGCCGGGCGCCCGCCCGTTCGGCGGGCCGTTCCGCGCGCCGCGCGTGCGGGCCGCTCCGTGTCTGCCCGTGCGGGCCGCTTCGTGTGCCGTCCGAGCGGGCCGCTGTCGTCCGCAAGAGCTGCTTTAGGCGCGGTGTGGACCATCGGCGCAGGATGACTCCTTCTGAAAGGCAGCGTTGATGACGACAACTGAGCTGACCGCAGAGGTGTGTGTGGTCGGAGGAGGCCCGGCGGGACTCACGCTGGCCGTAGAGCTCGCCAAGCGTGACGTCTCCGTCGTGGTCCTGGAACAGAGCGGGCACTTCGACCGGTCGTTCCGGGGCGAGTCGGTCTCTCCCGACTCGGTGTGGTTGCTCGACGAGTTGGGCGTCCTCGACCGGCTGAACGGCGCCTACCAGCAGATGCACAGAATGGAGATCGTCGATTCCGGAAGCACCGTGCTGAGCGCCGACTTCCGCCGCTTCCGGTTCCCGCATCCCTACCCGGTGGAGATGCCCCAGCCGGCGCTGCTCTCGGCGCTGGCGGCCCTCGGTCAGGAGGAGCATCCGGAGCACTTCGTCCTGGTGCGCCGGGCGACGGCCACCCGGCTGTTGCGCTCGGCCGACGGCGGCGGGCCGGTCACCGGGGTGACGGCGCGCACCCCGGAGGGCGAGATCACGGTGCGGGCGGCGCTCACCGTGGCGGCGGACGGCCGGTTCAGCAAGGTCCGCGAGATGGCGGGGCTGCCGTACACGAAGCTGCCGCTGGACCGTGACGTGGTGTGGCTGAAGCTGCCGTTCCCGCCCGAGTGGGACGACCGCACGTACCGCATCCGCATCCGCGGCGACCAGCACGGGCTCTTCATCCCGACCCACCCGAACAGCGTCCGCGTCGGCTTCAACATCCCCAAGGGGGGTCTGAAGGCGCTGCGCGCCCAGGGGCTGCCCGCGCTGTACGAGCGTCTCGACCTGCTCGCGCCCGAGCTGTCCGGATCGGTGCGCAGCGAGATCCGTTCGTGGTCCGACACCTCGATGCTGGACATCTTCACCGCGCTGGTGCCGCGCTGGTCGATGCCCGGCCTGGTCCTGATCGGCGACGCGGCGCACACGCTGACACCGATCCTCGGGCAGGGCGTCAACCACGCGATCATCGACGCGGTGACCCTGGCTCCGCTGGTGCGCGAGGCGATCGACGCGGGCGGGGACGAGGCGGCGCTGCTGCGGGCGTGCGAGGAGTTCCAGCGGGCACGCGAGGAGGCGGTGGGCAGGTCGCGCGGGCTGCAACTGCGGCAGGAGCGGCTGTTCGCCCTGCACGGCGCCGGCGGGGTCCTCCGCCGTTCGCTGTACCGGGTGGTCGACCAGAGCCAGAAGCTGAAGGAGAAGGTGCTGGGAGGTGCGTACTTCCAGCTGCAGAAGCCGGGACCGCACGCCGTGGAGGCGCAGGTGCCCGCCACCCGGGTATGACGCCGCGGCCGGGTGAGGGCGGCGGACGGCACGAAGGCCCTGGACCGTACGGGAACGTACGGTCCAGGGCCTTCGTCGGGCTTGCCGGAACACCCCCCGGCCGCCGGCTGGTGACGGCGGGGTGGCGTTCCGGCGGGTCGGTCACCAGGTGACGGGCAGGCGGGTCAGGCCGTGCACCATCATGCCGGTGGTCAGTTCCAGGGACTCGACGTCCTCCGCGAGCCGCAGGCCGGGGAAGCGGCTCAGCAGCGAGCTGAGGACGATCTGCAGCTCCGCCCGGGCCAGCGCGGCGCCCAGGCAGAAGTGCGGGCCGTGGCCGAAGGCCACATGGTGGACGGCCTCGGGCCGCGCGGGGTCGAACTCGTCCGCCTTCGCGCCGGGGAACCGCGCGGGGTCCTGGTTGGCGGAGCAGACCGCCGCCAGGACCGCGCTGCCCTTGGGGATGACGGTGCCGCCGACCTCGACGTCCTCCAGGGTGATCCGCAGCGGGCCGCCGTCACCGATCGGGTTGACGCGCAGCAGTTCCTCGATGGCGTGCTCCATCAGCTCGGGACGTTCGCGCAGCGCGGCCATGTGCTCCGGGTGGCGCAGCAGGGTGAGCACCATCTTGCCGATCATGCTGACGGTGGTCTCGTGACCGGCGACGAGGATGGTCGCCGCCATGACGATCAGCTCGTACTCGTTGAGGCTTCCCTCCTCGTCGTGGGCGGCGACGAGCGCCCCCATCAGGTCGTCCGTCGGCTCCTCCCGCTTGCGCCCGACCAGGGCGGCCAGATACTCGATCATCTGCTGGCGCTGCGCGGCGGTCTCCTCCGCGGTGTGCGCGGTCAGCGAGACGAACGCGTCCGACCACTCGCGGAACCGGTCGCGGTCCTCGAAGGGCACACCGAGCAGTTCGCAGATCACCATCACGGGCAGCGGGAAGGCCAGCGCCGCGTTGAGGTCGACGGGCCCTTCGGCCTTCGCCATCTCGTCCAGGAGACCGTCCGTCAGCTCCTGGATGCGCGGACGCATGTTCTGCACACGGCGGGCGGTGAACTCGCGCGAGACGAGCCTGCGCAGCCGGGTGTGCTCGGGCGCGTCCGTGGTGAACAGGCTGCCCGGCACGGGAGGCGTGCCGGTGAGCTGCGGCGCGTCGGGCGCGATGGTGGCGGCCCGGCTGAACCTGGCGTCCGCGAGCACGGTGCGCACGTCGTCGTAACGGCTCACCACGTAACCCTCGTCGCCGCTGGGCAGCCGGACGTGGGCGACGGGGCACTTGGCCCGCAACTCCTCGTAGACGGGAGGGACTTCGACGGCCGAAGGACGGTGGAACGGGTAGGTGAGGAGGGACTGGTCCGTCTCCGGTCCGCTCCCCCGCGTCTCCGTCGCCTCCGTCGCCTCAGTCGTCTCCGTTGTCTCCGTCGTTTCCATACGCTTCCTCCGGCAACAGGTGGTCAGGGTCGCTGATATGCGGTGGTCCGTCTCCGGGAGGCCGCGAGGCCCGCGCGCCGGGGACCCGACGAGCCTCGCAGCAGGGGCTTGCGCGGGGGCAAAGCGCGCCCCCGCCTCCTCCGGGATCGCCCCGGGTCAGCGCTGCCAGCCGTCGGCCGTGCGCAGGCCGTAACCGAAGGCCCGGTCGGAGGCGATGTGCTGCAACCAGACCAGACCGAAGTTGAACAGGGGAACGGCGACGGCCGGCGAATCGGGGATCAGACAGGAGAGCATGACGAGGACGGCGACGACGGGCCGGTGCAGGAGGTTGTAGAGGGGGACGGCCTTGGGGGACAGCCGCCCGTGCTGCTGCGGCCCGGACAGGCCGGCCAGGAACGACAGGTCGGGTACGACGAGGCCGGCGACGACCGCCGCGATCACCCAACCGCCGTACTTCACCGCCTCGAACACGGCCCAGGTCAGCAGGAAGACGGACAACACCCCCCAGGCGATGCGGACCTGCCGGGAGGCCGAGCTCCTGATGGCGCCCTGCGTGGCGTCGTGGGTCACGGCGCTGGTTCCTTTCGCGATGGTTCCGTGAACACTCCGGGGCACCGCCGTGAGGGGCGTGACGGCACCTGCGGCGTGGCCCCGGTATGGCATGTCAATGGCAACGGAGCGGGAGCCTCACGCCCCGGCCGCGGCCGGCACCTGGTGCGCCGGGACCCGTTCCGTGGCGTACCGGCGGGTCAGGGAGGCCAGTTCGCGCAGGAACACGTCCTCGTCCGACCTGATGAAGAAGTGGCCGCCGGGCATCGTCCGCACCGCGCAGCCGGCGCCCGCGTGCCGCCGCCAGGAGAGCATCTCGTCGACGCCGACGAGCCGGTCCGCCACCCCCGCGAACAGGTGCAGCGGCACGCGCAGCGGCTCGGTGGGGACGGCGGTGCTGCCGAGGCACAGCCGGAGGTCGTCGCGGGCCACGGGGAGCAGCGCCAGGAGGATTTCGGGATGGTCGAGCAGCGTCCGCGGGATGCCGCCGAGCCCCACCAGGGCGGCGAGGAGTTCCTCGTCACCGGCGTCGGGATCGGCGATCGCCGGGGGCGGCAGGTGCGGGGCGCGGCAGGCGCTGAGCACGAGGGCCCGGGGCAGGGTCGCGCCGCGCCGCTGCCGGCGCCGGGCGAGCGTGTACGCGATGAGCGCGCCCATGCTGTGGCCGTAGAAGAGGTGGGGCTCGGACAGCTCGTCGTCGAGCTGCGCGTCCATGTCCTCGATGAGGGCGTCGAGATCCGTGAACCTGGGTTCGCCGAAGCGTTCTTCACGGCCGGGCAGTTGCACGGGCATCACCCGGACTCCGGCGTCCAGGGCGTCGAGGCCGCGCTGCCATCGCCTGTACGCCGACGCTCCGCCGCCCGCGTAGGGGAAGCAGAACAAGCGTGTCGCGGGGGCCGGTTCGTGATCCGGGCGCTTCCGGGACAGGTATCGCGTCATGGTGGTCCGTCTCGGTTCCGTCCAGGGGCGGGTGGGGGGTATCCCGGGTCCGGTCCAGACACCCGGGGTCGTGGGGCCGGGTCCGGCGGATGCCGGCCAGACTGTCCGGGAGTGCTAAAAGGCTGCCAAACTCGGTGTCGTGAGGTCGAGTTGGGGATCACCGGCAAGGATAGCCCGGTGTAAACGCTGGATGCGCAGGGAAGGTTCTATACCCAGCTCCTCGACGGTCGACGCGCGTAGCTTTCGGAAAATCTCAAGCGCCTGCCACGAACGACCGCTTCGGTAGAGCGCGAGCATCAACAGCGCGTGCAGATTCTCCTCAAGAGGCAACCGCTCGGTGAGCACCAGGAGTTCGCCGATCACCGCGGCGTGTCTGCCGAGCCGCAGGTCCGCGGTGATCCGCCCCTCCAGCGCGGAGCGCCGGGTCTCCTCCAGCCGGAGCGACTCGACGCGCAGGGCCGGTCCGATCCGCACGTCGGCGAGGACCGGCCCGCGCCACAGGGCGAGCGCCTCGCCCAGCACCCTCGACGCGGTCTCGTCGTCCCCGCCCGCCAGGGCCCGCAGCCCGCGCGCGGTGAGCTGCTGGAAGACCTCGGCGTCGATCGCGCAGGTGGGCATCTTCAGCACGTACCCGGCGTAGCTGCGGCTCAGGACCTCCTTCGGCGCGCACTCGTGTCCCGGTCCCAGAGCCAGGGCGATGGCCCGGCGCAACTGCTTGACATAGGTCTGTACGACGCCCGCGGGCCCCTTGGGGGGACTCGCGTCCCACAACTCCTCCGTCAGGGTCGTCACCTTCACGTCCCCGCCCGCGTTGACCGCCAGCACCGCCAGCATCTGGCGAGGCTTGGCCGCGCTCGGCACCACGGAGGTGCCGCAGATGTCCACCACGAGCGACCCCAGAACCCCGATCTTCATGCCAATCCTCCTTCCACTTGGCGGAACAGTGACACGTTGCCGCCTGCGACGACACTCAGCCGATCATGATCGCGTCTAGGAATCTGGCCGGGTCCGGGCATGAGATTTTCATGCCCCGTCGGCTTTAAGCGACGCTTCAGGCCGGCCGGTGACCATCAGGCCGGCGGGGTCGTCCCGCCACGGCCTCGGGACCGGATCGAAGGAGGGGCCTGTATGAGCTCGAAGGAGGGGCCCGCGTGAGACTGAGGATCTGGCTCGGCAGGACCGGCGCCGTCGCGGTGAGGGAACTGCTCGTCCAGCTCCGCGGCCTCGGCATCTTCTTCACCGGCCCCCTGCCGGGGGTGCACTACGACGACCTCGGCGGCGACGCCGGCCATGCTCGCCGTGAAGCCCTGCCGGGCCCTCCGCCCGGCCACCCGGAGCGGTACTGCGCGACCCCGCCGAGCCGGCAGGAGCGGGAGCTGTGGGCGTCACTCGGCATCGACACGGAGCGAACCGGAAGCTGACACCGGGGACCCCGCCGTGGACCGGCGTCCGGGCCCGGCGTACCGTCCAGCCATGGACAGAGCACTGCGCCGGGACCTGGCCCTCGTCGCCATGGGCGTCGTCGCCGCGGCCGTGGCCAAGGAGCTGCGCAAGCCGCCGGGGGCCCGCACCTGGACGGGGACCGTCCTGGGGCTCCCGTACGACTTCCGGTGGCCCACCGCGCGACGGATCGCCCGCGAGTTCTGGGATCCCGGGAACGACGCCTTCTTCACGCCGCACACCTTCGGCGTCGGATACGGGGTGAACCTGGCCCGGGTGGTGCGTGAACTGCGCCGTGCACCGTGAGGAGCGGCACCCGGGTCGGCGGTCGCCCGAGTGCGCCCGCCGTCCACCGGTTGCCCGGCGCACGGGTTTTGGGACACTTTTTGCACGGCACCCGCAACTGTGGCCCGCCTTCTTCCTGTCTGGCAGGGAGTCGGGGCCGACAGGGCCGAAGAGCGAGAGAGCGGGGCAGGCAGTGGGACGGCGCAAGGGCGGCATAGCGATCGCACTGGTCACGGGCGCGTTGCTGATGGGAGCGAGTGCCTGCGGCGGGGGCGGGGGCGCCAAGGCGGGCGGGGACGACGCGAAGGCACCGGGCAGCTCGACCGCGAGCGCCTCCGCGTCGCCGACGAAGCCCGCGGGGCCGCCGATGCTGCTCGACACGATCACCCCGCAGACCGGGGCCACCGTGGGCGTGGCCATGCCGATCTCGGTGGTCTTCACCGACCCCGTGGCGGCCAAGGCACGCGCCACGGTGGAGAAGCACATGAAGGTGAGCGCCTCCCAGCCGGTGGCCGGCGCCTGGCACTGGTTCGGCGACAGGCGGGCCGACTGGCGGCCGAAGACCTACTGGCCCTCGGGTACGAAGGTGAGGATCGACGCCGACATGAAGGGCGTCGGCAACGGCGCCGGACGCTACGGCGTGCACGACTACACGCACACCTTCACCGTCGGCGACGACGTGCGCGCGGACGTCTCGGTGACCGGCCACACCATGAGGGTGACCCGCAACGGCAAGCTGGAACGCACCCTGTCCATCAACGCGGGCAGCGCCCAGTACCCGACGTGGAACGGCACGATGGCCGTCATCGACAAGCAGGAGAAGGTCCACATGACCTCCTGCAGCGTCGGCATCAGCTGTGACAAGGGCAGCCCCAACTACTACGACCTCACCCTGCCCTGGGACGTGCACCTGACCCAGAGCGGCACCTACGTGCACTACTCGACCGGCGACCCCAGTCCGGGCAGCGGCAGCGCCCGCGGCTCGCACGGCTGCGTCCACCTGTCCCTGTCGGACGCCAAGTGGTTCTACGGCCAGGTCGAACAGGGCGACCCCGTCACCATCACCGGCTCGCCCCGTGCCAAGGCGGCGCCCGACAACGGCTACGCGGCCTTCAACCTGAGCTGGGACCAGTGGCTCGCGGGCAGCTCCTCCGGAGAGGCGACGACCGGGACCCTGTGACCGCGGCCGGAAAGCGGCGCCGCGGTCGCGTCGGCCGAGGATCGTCCGGAGGAGGCGCGGGCGGCGTCGACGCCGTGCCGGCCGGGAACGCCGCGCACTGGTCGGCCACGGCCCTCGGGTGACCCTCGATCGTCCCGGGCCCTCGCGCCCGGCGGCGTCACGGCCGACGGCATCGCGGCGGGCGGCGTCACGGCCGGCGGTGAACGCCAGGGACGACGGGGCCGAGCGGGTCTCCGGGCTCGCCCGCCCCGCTCACGGCGCCGGCCGCCGCGGGCCGTCGGCCGTCGTCGAGACGGCCTTCTCCGCCCGGCAGGAGGGGCCGGGCTCCCGTCATTCACCCAGCCCTCCGTCGCCCCCCGTGCGGCTCGCGCGGGCGGCGAGTGTCCGATAACAGATCTTGCCCGTGGGGCCGAGGGGCATCTCGTCCAGCAGCAGGAGCCGTTCGGGGTGCTTGCGGCGGCCCAGGCCGCGGGCCAGCAGGTGGGTGGTGAGGTCGGTCAGCGTGGGGGCGGGGGTGCCGGGGGCCGGGCGGACGCAGGCGCACAGGCGTTCCCCGAGGTCCGGGTCGGGCACCGGGACGCACACCGCCTCCGCGACGGACGGATGGCCGCCCAGTTCGTGTTCGACCTCGGCGAGGCTGATGTTGAGGCCGCCGCGTACGACGACGCGCTTGAGCCGGCCCAGGACGTGCAGCCTGCCGTGCTCGTCCAGCCGGCCCAGGTCACCCGTGCGCACCCAGCCGCCGGGGGCGCGGTAACGGGCGTTCAGCTCGGGCGAGTCGACGTAGCACATCGGCGTCATGGGGCCCAGGGCCTCGATCTGGCCGCCGTGCCCGGCGGGCAGCGGTGTGCCGTCGGGGCCGGTGATCCGGATGCGGGCGACCGCGGGGTCGGGGGTGCCGACGCTGTCGCCCGGAGGGTGACTCTCTCCCGCGGTATGGCAGTTGACGCCGTCCGAGGAGCCGTAGACGGTCACCACCGGGCGGCCGAAGCGCCGGCGGCAGGCCTGTGCCACGGCGGGCGGCAGGGCGGCGCCGCTGGAGACGACGGCGCGCAACGACGAGGTGTCCTCGCCCGGTCGGGGCGGCAGTTCGGCGATGCGCCGGAGCATGGTGGGCACCGCGAACAGGTGGGTGGGCCGGTGCTCGGCGACCAGCCGCAGCGCGCCCGCCGGGTCGAACCGCGACGCCACGATCAGGGTCCCGCCGAGGACGGCGAGGGTGACCGGGGTGCCGAGGGAGCCGAAGGAGGAGGCCAGCGGGACGAGGACGAGGTGGCGTGGCGGCGCGGCGGGGTCCGGGTGCAGGGAACGGACATAGCGGGCCCGGCCGCCGGCGAGGGCGACCGCCGCTCCTGTCGGGCAGCGGTCGCGCTCGTACCGGTCCGTCTCCGAAGCGGACGGTGAGGTCAGTGCTGGACCGGCGGGCAGTAGCCGGTCTGCTCGCCGATGGAGTTGATCTCGGCGTTGGACCGCGGGTCGCCCGCGTAGTCGATCTGGTTGGTGCAGCTCACACCCGGCTTCTTCGGGGTGCCCGCCGGCTTGGTGCCCTTCTCCGGCGCGGGGCAGTGACCCGTCCGCTCCCCGATGCTGTTGATCTCCGCGTTCGACCGCGGGTCGCCCGCGTAGTCGATCTGGTTGGTGCAGCTCACACCCGGCTTCTTCGGGGTGCCCGCCGGCTTGGTGCCCTTCTCCGGCGCGGGGCAGTGACCCGTCCGCTCCCCGATGCTGTTGATCTCCGCGTTCGACCGCGGGTCGCCCGCGTAGTCGATCTGGTTGGTGCAGCTCACACCCGGCTTCTTCGCGGTGCCCGCCGGCTTGGTGTGGGTCGGGCCCTGGGCGGACTTGGAGGCGGAGGGCGCGGGCTGTGCGGTGCTCGTGGACGTGGACGATGCGGTCGAGGAGGGCGAGGCGCCGTCGGAGCCGCTGCCGCCGCCACAGGCCGTGAGCGAGAGGCCGAGAGCCACACCCGCGACAGCGAGCACCGAGATCTTCTGAACGCGCATCAATTCCCCCTGAGGTCGGGCCCCGCTCCTGGTGAGCGGGCCTTGCGACTATCGAGACAGAACCCCCGTCCCCCCGGTTGCCCCGCACCCGCCCCTGAGACATTCCTGTGACACGAATGGCCAATACACATATCAACTGACTGAATCCTGAGCGAGGTTGAAGTACCGTCAGCACTTCTCGGACACCCCGCCGGCGGCGGATTCCCGTCCTGCTATGGTGCGCCGATGTCATCGATCAAGCAGTTCCAGGTCACCTTCGACTGCGCCGAACCCGAGCGCGTCGCCCGCTTCTGGTGTGAGGTGTTGGGGTACGTCGTGCCGCCGCCACCGAAGGGGTTCGCCACGTGGGACGATTTCGATCGCTCGCTGCCGCCCGAGCGGCAGGGTTCGTCGTTCGCCTGCGGTGACCCCTCGGGCGTGGGCCCGCGGCTGTACTTCCAGCGCGTTCCCGAAGGGAAGGTCGTCAAGAACCGGGTGCATCTCGACGTGCGGGTCGGCACCGGGCTCATAGGCCGGGAACGCCTCGCCGCACTCGAAGCCGAGTGCGCACGGCTGGTCGCGCTCGGCGCGACACACGTGCAGACGCTGTTCGCCGACGAGCACAACGAGTCGTGCATCGTGATGCAGGACATCGAGGGCAACGAGTTCTGTCTCGACTGAGCACCCTCCCGGCGGATGCGGAGCGCCGCGGCGGGGCTCCGCACCGCGGAAATTCGATGGCGTGCGCGAAAAGGTGTGACCACTCTGGTCCCCGTGACAGAACCCGAATACCGAATCCGAGCCGTGTACACCGACTCCACGGTGACCGTCTACCAGGCGTACACCCCGGAGATCGGCCTGCCGGCGGCCCGGGACGGCCGTTTTCCGGCGGTGTGGAAACGGGACCGGATGACCTGGGTCAAGCCCTCGTTCCTGTGGATGATGTACCGCTGCGGTTGGGGCACCAAGGAAGGGCAGGAGACCGTCCTCGCCATCGAGATATCCCGTGCGGGCTTCGAGTGGGCGCTGGAACACGCCTGCCTGTCCCACTACGAGCAGGGGCTCCACGCCGACCGCGCCACGTGGAAGAACGGGCTGAAGCGGGCTCCGGCCCGGGTCCAGTGGGACCCGGAACGCGACCTGCGCCTTCAGCCGCTCGCCCACCGGTCGCTCCAGCTCGGCCTCGCCGGTGAAGCCGCGCGTCTCTACGCCGACGAGTGGACCGTCTCCATCACCGACGTCACCCCGCTCGCCCACACCGTCCACGCGCGGGTACGGGACGGAGATCTCGACGCGGCGCGGCGACTCCTGCCTCCTGAACGTCCCTACCCCGTGGAGGAAGGGGTCCTGGCTCATCTCCACCGATGAGCCTCGGCCTCACCAAGCACTCCCCCGCGAGACCCGCGTGACGCCCGCACGACCGGCGTGGCTCAAATCCTTCGGACACGTCGGCGATTTCCGGCTCGGCGGGTTCAATTGGGTCCGCACACGTCGTGATCAAGAAGGAGTGCCATGACCACCGCGTCGACCCCTGATGTCGACCTCGTACGCCGACTCGACTCCCTCGGGAAGTACTTCCGGCCCCTGGAGGTGCCGGACCCGGAAGAGCTTCCGAAGGTGCGGGAGTTGTGCGGCGTCTCCGACCCGTTTCGCGCCGATGAGGCCGCCGACGAGTTGTTCGTCGCGGCCATGCGGGAGATCAATGCGTGGCATGCGCTGCGCAACCCGCTCTACGGGTCCGTGTGGAAGGAGGCGGGGGCACCGGATATGGACAGTATCGGGCGGATCACCGACCTTCCCTATATACATGTGAACTTGTTCAAGCGGCATGCGCTGAGTTCGATCGCGGACGATGCCGTGGCCCTGCGGCTGACGTCGTCGGGGACGGGTGGTGAGAAGACGGAGATCGGTTTCGACGCCTGGTCGATCGGGGCGGCGCAGCGGATGGACGCCTGGACGATGAAGGCGCTGGGGCTGATCGACGTGGAACGTCCCGCCAACTACCTCGTCCTCGGCTACGAGCCGGACCCGCGGCTCACCGTCGGTGCCGCGCACGGCCTCAGCGAGCTGTGCGACTTCGCGCCCGTGGCCTCCGTGGTGCACGCGCTGCGGAACACCGGTGACGGGCACGAGTTCGATCCCATGGGCTGTGTCGACGCCCTGCTCGATTTCGCGGCGCGTGCGGAGCCGGTGAGGATCGTCGGGTTCCCGGCGCTGTTGCACGCCGTGCTCGAACGGATGGCGACGATGGGGGTGCCGCCGCTGCGACTGCCCGAGGGATCGCTCGTGCTGACCGGGGGCGGCTGGAAGAGCCATGCCGATCGGGCCATCGGACGCGTGGAGTTCCGGGAGGCGATCGAGCGGCGGCTGGGCATCGCGGGCGAGCGGGTCCGGGACTGTTACGGCTCGGTCGAGCACTGCCTGCCGTACATCGAGTGCGCGGAGCATCACTTCCATGTGCCGGTGTGGGCGCGCTGTGTGGTGCGGGACGTGCGCACCCTGGAGCCGGTGGGCCACGGCGCCCGCGGCTATCTGCAGTTCGTGTCGCCGTTCGTCACGGCGCTGCCCGCCCACAGCATCCTGATGGCCGACCTGGGCACCCTGCGTCCGCCGGGCGACTGCGGGATCGCCACGCCGTGGTTCGAGGTCCACGGGCGGGCCGGGGTCCGCCGCAACCGTACCTGCGCCGTCGCCGCGGCGGAGCTTCTGGAGGTCCGATGAAGGCCGTCGCGCAGACCACGCCCTACTTCTGGCAGGGTGAATGGGTCGACGAGGAGGAGGCCGGACGCCGGCTCGACGGGCTCGGGGACGTGCTTCCCGCCCTGTCCGGGCCGCTGGACGTCGAGCATGTCCTCGCCGCGTGCGGGAAGTTGGCGGCGGTCCTCGGCGACCCGGACGGTGCCGGGTACCGCCGGCTGTTCGCCGACCTGACCGACCCCGCCACGACGGCGCTCCCCGCCGAGGACGCGGAGTCCGCCCTCGCGGGGCTGGCCGCCGCCCTCGACCCCAAGCCGCTGTCCGCCCAGCTGACCGCCGAACTCGGTGGCACCGCGCCCTACCAGCCCGTCCCGTCGGCCTTCGGGGAGGGCGCGGCCGAACTGTGGCAGCCGATCGGGACGTTGGTCCACATCGCCCCGCGGAACGTGGCCGTCGCCGGTGTGCTCAGCGTCGTCGAGGGGCTGCTCGCCGGGAACGTCAACGTTGTCAAGACCAGCGGTACGGAAGGCATGTTCACCCAGCACGCGCTGGCGGCGCTGGCCGATGCCGATCCGTCGGGGCAGGTGCGCGAGCGGCTGGTGGTGCTGCGGTTCTCCTCCCGGAACACCGAGTGGCTGCGCCGGTTGTGCCGCCCGGCCGACGCGGTGGCGGTCTGGGGCACCGAGGAGGCGGTCGAGGGGGTCGCGCGGTTCCTCCCGTCCGGGTGCCGGCTGGTCGAGTGGGGGCCCAAGATCTCCCTCGCCTATCTCGACCGTACGGGCGACCGGCGGGACGGGCGGGCGCTGCGGGCGCTGGCGCGAGACATCCTGCGGAACGGCCAGCGCACGTGCACCAGCCCGCAGGTCGTGTACGTCGACACGGACGACACGGAGAACGCTGAGGCGCTGTTCACCGAGGCCCGCGCCCTCGCCGACGCGTTGTCGGCCGAGGCGGGCGGTTTCCCCGAGTTTCCACGGGAGTTGGCCGAACAGGCGGAGGTCACGAACGTCGTCGCGGTCGCGCGGCTCGAAGAACACCTGGGCCTCACCCGGACCTTCAGCGGACCCGGAGGCCGCTGGCACGTCCTCGCGGACAAGCGTCCCGGGCTCACCGCCTCTCCCCTGTTCGGGACCGTCTGGGTCAAGCCGCTGCCGCGCGAGGACATCGTGCGGGTCCTCCACCCGATGCGCCGCTATCTGCAGACCGTGGGCCTGCACGCCGCCGACGACCGCGTCGTACCGCTCGCCACCGAGTTCTTCCGGGCGGGCGCGCTGCGGGTCACACGGCTGGGGTCCATGCTGGACGGCTACCCGGGTGAGCCGCACGACGGGCAGCTGGCGCTGCAGCGGTACAGCCGCAGGGTCAGCATCGCCGCGGTGGGGGCCGGGGCGGGAGCGTGACGGCCGCGGGCGTCCGGACGCCGTACGCCGGGCCGCCGGGTCCCGGAGCCCCGCCGACCCTTCCCGCGGGCGAGGTGCTCGGCGTGGACGGCGGTCCTCCACGCGTGCCGCTTCGTTGCCCGGTCCCTGGCCTACGAGGTCGGCGCGGCGCCTGAGGTCGCCGACGGCAGGCCGGACGCGCGGAGTCGGCCGGTCGACGCCGGGACCGGTGTGGCGCCGGCGCCCGCCCGTGGTGCGCCGGACCGGCCCGGCGAGGAGGCCCTTACACACGTGGAAGCGCGGCGCGCGCACGCCGAGGCCGGTCCGGTGCGACCGCCGTCGTGACCCGGGCCGCCGCGGACCCGGTCCGGAGACCGCCCTTCGCCCGGCGGACGCGGGGGCCGGGTCGTCGAGCCGGCCGACCGTCCCGGCCCACCGGCACGCCCTCGCCGCGCACCTCGTGCGGGCCGGACGCGTCGACGAGGCCGTGGCCCGGTTCCGCCGGCCGCCGGAACGCGGGGCGGCACATCCGTGGCGCAACGAGCGGTGACACGGGGATTCAACGATCGATTGACCAGCCGAAAACGATCGTTGACAGTGCGTGTCCGTCCGTAGCACGATCATGCGGTGGGGCGGCGGCTACGGGGGTACCGCCGCCCCTGCCCCGATACCGGCGAAGCCCCGGTGCCCTGGCTCGGTGCGGTTCCGCCGCCTCCGACACTCAGTCGTCCGCGATGCCGAGCGCGGAACGGATCACGCCCGCCAGTCGCGCGTCCAGGCCCGGCACGGTCATGCGGTTCTTGACCAGTGCGAAGGAGAACCGGTGCGCGGGGTCGGCGAAGGCCGTGCTGCCGCCCGACCCGCTGTGCCCGAAGGCGCCCGGCGGGCGCACCGGCTTCGCCCCGCTGTCCCCGATCACGAATCCGCCGCCCATCGTGCAGGTGGTGCCCATCATCCTGTCCACCCCGCTCACCCACCCCCTCGTCGCCTCCTTCAGGGTCGCCGCCGACAGCAGCCGCACGCCCGCCGACTCACCGCCGCAGGCCAGCACCGCGTACAGCCGGGCGGCCCCGCGCGCGGTCATGATCCCGTTGGCCGGCAGGGCCGTGCGCCGGAAGTCGTCGCGGTTGCCCAACTCCGCCACCGGCAGCACTCCCCGGGGAACGCACGTGAAGAACGGCGCCCCGGGCGGCATCCGTTCAAGGCGGGCCGCCCAACCGCCGTCGTCACAGGTGGCCACCCGGGACGCCAGGTGCCCGGGGACGTGGAAGAGCAGTTCGTCACCGATCCCGAGCGGGCCGGCCAGTTCCTCGCGCAGCAGCCGGTCGCAGGTCCGGCCGGTGGCCCGGCGAAAGATCTCGGCCAGCAGCACCCCGTAGGTCCAGGCGTGGTAGCCGAACGCGCTGCCGGGCTCCCACCGCGGCCGCTGCCCGGCGATCCAGTCGGCCATCGCGGGCAGGTCGAGCAGCCGCTCCGGCGTCACGTCCGCCGGCAGGTGGGGCAGCCCGGCCGTGTGACCGAGCACCTGCCCCACGGTGATCCGCGCCTTCCCCGCCGTGGCGAACCGCGGCCAGTACCGTGCCACCGGTGTGTCGTACGCCAGCACTCCCTGGTCCACCAGGACGGCGACCAGGGCGGCCGCCACACCCTTCCCGGTCGACCAGGCCGGCACCAGGGTGTCCGGCCGCATCGGCCGGCCCTCGGCGGCGTCGGCCGTCCCGGCCCAGGCGTCGACCACCGCCTCGCCGTCGTGCCAGGCCGCCACCTGCACGCCGGCCTCCACTCCCGATCCCGTCAGCTCCGCCAGGATCTCCTCGACGCGCCGCTGCGCCGGGGTGTCCGGCGCCGTGCCGGGGTGCACGGCGCCGCTGTCGTCCGCGACGTGCCCAGGGGCCGGGTGGGCGGCTTCGGGGGGCGTTTCCATGGTGGGGGCACCTTCCCGGTCAGTTGTCGGCTGCCGTGATCCGGGCGATCCCGGCCGCGAGTTCGCGCACCGTGGAGTAGTCGAAGAGCAGCTCGACGTCGAAGTCGGTGCCCAGTTCGGCCTGGATGCGCGCGGCCATGCGCATGGCGCGCAGTGAGTCGCCGCCCAGGTCGAAGAAGTCGTCGTCGGGCCCGACTTCGGGCAGCGCGAGCACCTCCCGGAAGAGGCGGGCGACCAGTTCCTCCAGGTCGTGCGGGGTGCTCGGGTCCGCGGGGGCGGCGGGGGCGGGCTCGTGGGCGGGGACCGCGAGCGCGAGGAGGTCGGTCTTGCCCGCCGGGGTCAGGGGCAACTCGTCCAGTGTGACGAGGACTTCGGGGATCATGTAGGACGGCAGGCGCAGCCGCAGCCGTTCGCGCAGCTCCGCCGGGGTGGCCGGGGCCGCGCGGTCGGCGGGCACCGTCCAGGCGACGAGGCGGTCGTCGCGGGCGTCGACGACGGCGGCCGCGATGCCGGGCACGTCGAGCAGCACCTGTTCGATCTCGCCGGGCTCGATGCGGTAGCCGCGGAGCTTGAGCTGGCGGTCGATGCGGCCGAGGACCTCGATCCGGCCGTCCGGCAGCACCCGGGCGTGGTCGCCGGTGCGGAACATCCGGGAGCCGGGGGCGTAGGGGTCGGTGACGAACCGTTCGGCGGTGAGGTCGGGGAGGTTCCAGTAGCCCTCGGCGACGCCGTCGCCGCCGATGCACAGTTCGCCGACGCAGCCGACGGGCACCAGCGCGTCGTCGCGGTCCAGGACGCGCAGGGTGGTGCGGGAGATGGGCCGCCCGACGGTGACCCGGGTGGTACCGGCGTGGATCTCCTCGACGCTGGAGTAGACGGTGGTCTCGGTCGGGCCGTACATGTTCCAGACGGACCGGCCGCGCTTGGCGAGCGGTTCGGCCAGGTCCGGCGGGAACGCCTCCCCGCAGCTGTACAGGCGGGGGCTGCCCTGGCCCTGCCAGCCGGAGTCGAGCAGGGCCCGGTAGCGCGAGGGGGTGGCCTGGAGGGCGGTGATGCCGTGCCGGGCGAGGTAGGCGTCCACGTCGCGGCCGCTGAGTCCGAGGGTGCCGCCGCCGATGTGGACGGTCGCCCCGACGGCGAGCGGGACGAGGAGTTCGGCGAGGGAGGTGTCGAAGGTGAGCGTGGTCAGGGCCAGGAACCGGTCCTCGGGGGTGAGGCCGGGGTGGCGCAGGGCCAGGCTGTCCACGAGGTTGGCGAGCGCGCGGTGGCTCACGGCGACGCCCTTGGGGCGGCCGGTGGAGCCGGAGGTGTGGATGACGTAGGCGAGCCGGTCGGGTGCGCAGCCGGGCAGTGTGGCGGCCGCCGCCGGGTCGGCGGGCGTGAGGGGCTCGTCCGCGAGGTCGAGGACGGTGCCCTCCCAGCCGTCGGGGCGCAGGGCCACCGTGGCGTCGGTGAGCAGCAGGGCGGGGGCCGCGTCGGCGAGGACGTAGGCGATCCGGTCGGCGGGGTGCGCGGGGTCGAGGGGGACGAACGCGGCGCCGGCCCGGGCGATCGCCAGCAGGGCGGTGACCAGGTCGGTGCCGCGGCTGAGGCAGACGGCCACCCGGTCGCCGGTGCCCACTCCGTGTGCGGTCAGGCGAAGGGCCAACGCCGTGGCGCGGTCGTCCAGTTGCCGGTAGGTGTGGGTGGCGTCGTCGCCGACGACTGCGGGGTGCCCGGGGCGGGTGCGGACCGCTTCGGCGATCAGGTCCGCGAGCAGGGCGCGCGGCGGGGTGCGGTCGATGTCCGTGCCGTTCCAGCGGTCGAGGAGCAGGGCGCGCGTCTCCTCGGGCACGGCGAGGAGTTCACGGACGGGCCGGGCCGGGCGGTCGGCGAGGCGTTCCAGTACGGCGGTGAAGTGGCGGAGCACGCCCTGGGCCTCGTCCTCGTCGAACGCGGCCGAGTCCACGATCAGTTGGACGCGCAGATCACCGGCGGCGCGGACCACGAGGGTGGCACGGTAGTTGGTGCGGGTCTCGTAGCGCACGTCGGTGGTGCGCAGCGCCCCGTCGGCGAGGACGGCCTGGGAGGCGTCCGGGTAGTTCTCGAACACCACCACGGTGTCGAAGAGTCGGGCCCCGCGTTCGGTGCCCGCCCAGCGCTGGACTTCGGTGAGCGGGGTGTGCTGGTGCTCCAGGACGGGGTGGCGGGAGGAGGCGTAGCGGGTCAGCCACTCCTCGGCGGGCAGGTCGTGCTCGACACGGGCGCGCACGGGCACGGTGTTGATGAACATGCCGATCATGGCGTCGGCGCCCGGCAGCGGGGGGCGTCCCGCGACGGTGACGCCGAAGACCACGTCGTCGCGGCCGCAGTAGCGGGCGACCGTGCCGGCCCAGGCGGCCTCCACCAGGCTGCCGAGGGTGGTGGAGCGGGCCGCGGCGAGGGTGCGCAGCCGTCCCGCGGCCTCGGCGGGCAGGGTGGCGTGGACGGTGCGGAACTCCCCCGACGGCTTCGCGCCCGGCCGTACCCGCGGCAGGGTGAACACGGCCGGCTCGTCGTAGCCGTCCAGGTAGGAGGTCCAGAACGCGCGGTCCCGCGCCGGGTCCTGGCGCCGCAGCCAGGCGATGTGCTCCCGGAAGGCGGGCGGCGGGGGCGGGATGGCGGCGTCGGGTCGGGCGAGGCGGGCGGTGACGTCCGCCAGCAGCAGGGCCGCCGACCAGCCGTCGAGGATCATGTGGTGGTACGTCCACACCATCAGGTGCTCGTCGGGGCCCAGCCGCAGGGCGAGCAGTCGCATCAGCGGCGCCCGGGTCAGGTCGAACGGCTCGGCGCGGCGGCGGGCGATCTCCGCGTCCACGGCCCGGTCGCGGGCCGCGCCGTCCAGGTCGGTGAGGTCGCGGACGTCGATACGGACCTCGGCGCTCGGCAGGACGACCTGGCGCGGGGCGCTGATGCGTTCGTGGACGAAGGCGGTGCGCAGCACGGGGTGCCGGGCGACCGCCGACCGCCAGGCCGCCGTCAGCGCGTCGAGGTCGAGGGCGCCGAGGAGGCGGAAGGTGGTGGTCTCGACGTAGAGGCCCTGGTCCGGGGAGGTGGTGGTGTGGAAGAGCATCCCTTCCTGGGCGGGCGAGAGGGGGTAGATGTCCTCGATGTCGTTCACTGGGTGTCCTCTCCGGACCGGAACAGGTTCATGACCTGGGCCAGGTCCTCGGTGCTGAGATCCGCGTCCGGGAAGGGATCCGGGTCGGGGGCGGTGGTGGTGGCGGAGGCGGTGGGCGCTTCGGGGGCGGCGGACGGGTCCGGCTCGTTCGCCGCGAGCCGGGCGGCGAGGGCGCCGGGGGTGGGGTGGGCGAAGATGTCGCCGGGTGAGACGGGCAGGCCGGCCCCGCTCATCTCGCCGGCGATCTGCACGATGGTCAGCGAGTCGGCGCCCAGCTCGAACAGGTTGTCGTCCGCGGTCACGGCGGGCAGTCCGAGCATGTGGGCCCAGATCCCCGCGATCCGGGAGGGGATGTCGTCCGGGCCCTGGCTGCCGTCGGAACGGTGCCCTGGTGCGGGGCGCGTGGGAGCGGCGGCGGGCCGGGGCCGGGTCGCGCGAGGGGTGACCAGGACGTGGGCCAGGTGCGGGTTGTCCAGGACGCGTTCCAGGGCGTGCAGGCCCTCGCGGGTGGGGATGCCCTCCGCGGGGTGCTCGGCGGCGGGCCGCGCGCCCGGGGCGTGGCGTGGCGCGGACGCGGCGGGGCGCAGGACGAAGCCCTCGACGGTCACGGTGGGGTGCCCGTCCGGGTCGGTGAGCGTCACGTCGGCCACGAGGGTGTCGTTCTCGGCGGCGGGGTCGCCCGAGCGCAGCACGATCCGGGCGTACGCCTGCGCACCGATGTCCTGATGCACCATCACCTTCCGGTAGGCGACGGGTAGGTGGCGTCCGGTGGTCTGGGCGACGGCGCCGGTGGCCGCGTCCAGGAGCGCCGGGTGCAGGGGGTGGGCCCCGGTGTCGTCGTGGTAGCGCTCGGGCAGGCGCAGGGCCAGCAGCAGGTCCGGCCGGCCCTGCTCCCGGCCGCCGGGTACGGCCCGTTCCACGCACGCCCAGCGGGGGCCCGTCTCCAGGAGTCCCCCGGCCTCGCGCACCGGCGCCACGGTGTCCTGGCCGGGTGCGCCGAGGGGGGTGAGGTCGAGGCGCTCGGGGCGCGGGGCGCCGTCGTACCGGATGCGGCCCTGGGCGTGGGGCCGGGTGGGCGCGGTGGAGGACCGCACCTCCCAGTCGTGGCCGCCGTCCGGGTGCGGGCGCAGCCGTACGACGACGTGTTCCGCCGGCATGTGCAGGGGGCCGGTGAACACGGCGTCGAGGACGACGGGTCCGGGGCCGGTGCCCCCCGTGTCCGGCAGGAGGCGGTGGGCGGCCACGGCCAGGTCGAGGAGGGCCGTGCCGGGCAGCACCGGTTCGCCGGACAGGCGGTGTTCGTCGGCGGGCCAGGAGGTCTGGGGGCCGTACCGGAGCAGGAGTTCGTGCCAGCCGTCGGAGGTGTCGCGGCGGGCCGCGAACAGCGGGTGGTCCAGCGGTTCGCCCGCGTCGGCCGTCCAGCCGAGGGTCGTACCGCGTACGGCCATTCCGGTCTCGGACCAGCGGTCCCAGCCGATCGAGACGGCCGTGTCGGTGGTGTGGGCGTAGCTGTCGAGGAAGGCGTTGGCCGCGGCGTAGTCCGCCTGGCCGGGGCCTCCTGCGACGGCGAGCACCGAGGAGCACAGCACCATGACCGGGCGGTCCGGTGCGGTCAGCCGGTGCAGCAGCACGGTACCGCGGACCTTCGGTTCCAGGACGCGGGCGATGTCCTCGGGGGCGCGCAGCGCCATGACGGAGCCGCCCGGGACGCCCGCGGCGTGGACGACACCGGCGATCCGGCCGTGGCGTGCGCGGACCTCGGCCAGGGCGGCGGCGAGGCCCTGTTCGTCGGAGACGTCGCACTGGACGACGCAGACCGCCGCGCCCTGGTCGGCGAGCCGGGTCAGGGAGTCGGCGAGGGCGGGCGGGCACTCCGGCGCGGGGCCGCCCCCGGCCCGGATCACGTGCCAGGCCGGTCCGTCCGGCACGGGGCGGCGGGTCAGCAGGACGAGGGTGCGGCCCGGTGCGGCCAGCCGGTTGGCGACGGCGGCGCCGATGCCGCCCAGACCTCCGGTGATCAGCCAGGTGCCGGTGGGGAGTTGGGCAGCCGGCGGGTGTCCGTCGCCGTGGGGGGTGAGGACGGGGCGGGTCGGCTCGGGGACGAGTCGGGTGCGTCCGCGCAGGGCGACGACGGGGGCGGCGGGGCCGGGGTCGGTGCCGCCGAGCGCGGACAGTTCGGCGACGACGGCTTCGGCCGTCCGGGTGAGTCCGGGGCCGGAGCGGGGGAAGCGGTCCAGGTCGAGGACGCGGACCGCGCAGCCGGGCAGTTCCTGGGGCAGGACGCGGGCGGGGCCGGTGGCCGCGGCGGCAGCCGGGGTGCGGGGGCGTTGCCCGCCGACGGCCAGGGCCTCCTCGCTGACCAGGAGCAGGCGCGGCGGCCGGCCGGGGAACCGGTCGCCGAGGGCCCGGCCCAGCGCGGCGGGGACGGTCACGGCCCTCAGCGCGGACCGCGCCATGTCGTCGGGGCTCGCCTGGTCGACGCAGGAGTCGTCCAGCGCCCAGCAGGAGACGACGGCTTCGGGCGCCGCACCGGCGGCCGCGAGCGCGGCGGCCAGGGCGGGGAACGACGCGGGGTCGTCCGGGTCGATCCGGTGGCCGTCGTCCTCGGCCACCAGGCCGGACCCCGGGTCGCCGGGGCTCACCCGGTGGACGCGGGCGCCGGCACCGGTGAGGCGTGCCGCGATCTCGTCGGCGAGGCCGGAACGGTCGGCGAGGAGGAGGACCGTTCCGGGTACGGAGGCGGGAGCGGGGGGCAGGGTGGGCGACCAGGTGAGGACGTGGAGCCAGTCGTCGATCCGGGTCGTGGCGGCCGGTTCGCTCGTGTCCGGTGCGGTGCGGAAGGGGCTGGGCGGCGCCGCGGCGGGGAAGACGGTTCCGGGTCCCGCGGCCGAGTCGGGCCGCGTCGGCCCGGGGGCGGCCGTCGGCGTGGCGGCCGGTTCGAACCAGTGGCGGGTCCGGGCGAACGGATACGTCGGCAGGGGAATCCGGCGGCGGCCGGTCCGCTCCCCCAGTGCCGTCCAGTCGAGGCCGGCGCCGTGTTCCCACAGCCGGGCCACGGTGGCCAGGCGGGTCGGGGGTTCGGCGCCGGGGCGGCCGAGGCCCGGGAGGGCGGTCCGGCCGGTCCCGAGGGTGCGGCGGGCGAAGCCGGTGAGGGCGGTGCCGGGTCCGGCCTCCAGCAGGACCACGCCGTCGGGCAGGGCGCGCAGGGCGTCGGCGAAGCGGACCGGTTCCCGCAGCTGCCGGGCCCAGTACCGCGGTGACGTCGCCTCCTCGGCGCTGAGGGGCCGCCCGGAGACAGCGGAGATCAGGGGGATGACGGGCGGGCGCATCGGCGTGGCGGCGACCAGGGCGGCGAAGTCGTCGAGCAGGCCGTCGGCGTGGCGGGTGTGGAAGGCGTGCCGCACGGACAACAAACGGGCCGGCACGCCCGCGTCGGCGAGCATGTCCGCGAGGCGGGCGATCGCGGCGGGGTCTCCGGCCGCCACGCAGCGGTCGGGCGCGTTGACCGCGGCGATCCCGGGCGCGGCCGCCCCGTCCTCCTTCCAGTCCGCGAGGAGGGCGCGCAGTTCCGTCTCGGGCAGCGGTACGGCGAGCATGGCTCCCTCGGGCATCGTGCCCATCAGGGCGCCGCGCCGGGCGACGAGCCGGGCCGCGTCCGGCAGCGTGAACACCCCCGCGGCGCAGGCCGCGACGAGTTCGCCGACGCTGTGCCCGGCCAGCGCGGTCGGCCGCAGGCCGAGCGCGGTCCACCACTCGGTCAGCGCGTATCCGAGCGCGAACAGGGCCGGCTGGGCCGCCTCGGTGCGCTCGATGCCGTCCACGTGCGCCGGATTCAGCAGGAGTTCGCGGAGCGAGTCGTCGGCCCAGGGCCGCAGGGCGTCCAGGCAGCGGTCGAGGGCGGCGCGGAAGACGGGCTCGTGCGCGTACGGTTCGGCGGCCATGCCGGGGCTCCCGGCGCCCTGGCCGGGGTAGAGCAGGGCCACGCCGGGGAAGGTGTCCGCCGCACGCACGGGCGCTTGGGACGGGTCGGCGCCGAGGGCTTCCGGCCGGCCGGGCCCCACCACGACCGCCCGGCGCCACGGATGGGGCTCGCGGCCCGTCTGCACGGTGTGAGCGGCATCGGCCAGGTCCGGGGCGTCGGGGCCGGCCAGCGTCTCGCGGAATCGTTCGGTGAGGCGGTCCAGTGCCTCGGGGGCACGGGCGGACAGGGGCAGTACCTGCCAGGTGCCCGCGCCGCCGGCGCGGGGAGCGGGACGGGCGGCGGGCGGGGCGTCCTGGAGCACCACATGCGCGTTGGTGCCGCCGATGCCGAAGGAGCTGACGCCCGCCACGCGGGTGCCGTCCGCGCCGGGCCACGCTTCGGGGGCGGTGAGGACGCGGAAGCGTCGCGGATCCAGGTCCTGGGACGGCGTCTCGAAGTGCGCGGTGGGCGGCAGCGTGCGGTGGTGGAGGGCGAGCACGGTCTTGATGAGCCCGGCCATGCCCGCGCAGGTGTCCAGGTGGCCGACGTTGGACTTGACCGCGCCGAGGACCCTGCGGTCGTCCGGGGCGTTCTGGAACACCCGGTTGAGTGCGGTGAGTTCGATGCGGTCGCCGAGGGCGGTTCCGGTGCCGTGCGCCTCGATGAGGGAGATGTCGGCGGGTTCGACCCCGGCGACGGCCTGGGCCGCGGTGATGACCCGGACCTGCCCGTCCAGGCCGGGTGCGGTGAAGCCGACCTTGCGGTCGCCGTCGTTGCTCAGCGCGGAGCCGAGCAGTACGGCCCGTACCGTGTCGCCGTCCCGCACCGCGTCCGCGAGCCGCTTGAGGACGACGACGCCGACCCCGCTGCCGAAGACGGTGCCGGTCGCGTCGGCGTCGAAGGGCCGGCAGCGGCCGTCGGCCGACAGGATGCCGCCCTCGGCGTGCAGATAGCCGAGCCCCTGGGCGACGCCCGCGGACACCGCTCCCGCGAGGGCGACGTCGCACTCCCCGCTGAGCAGCGCCTCCCCGGCGAGATGGACCGCCACCAGCGCGGAGGAGCAGGCGGTCTGCACGCTGAGGCTCGGACCGGTCAGACCGAGCCGGTACGACGTCTGCGTGGCCAGATAGTCCTTGTCGCCGCCGGCCAGCCACTGCACGTCGGCACGGTGGCCGAGCTGCGCGGCGTGCGGCAGCAGATGGTGGGTCAGGTACGAGTTGAAGCCGGCCGACGCGTAGACCGCGACGTCGCCCGCCGTGTTCCGGGTGCGCTGCCCGGCGTCCTCCAGCGCGGTCACCGCGCACTGGAGGAACAGCCGCTGCTGGGGGTCCATCAGCGCGGCGTCGGCGGGGGTGATGCCGAAGTACTCGGCGTCGAACTCGTCGATGCCCTCCAGCACTCCCCCGGCGGGCACGAACCGGGGGTCCGCGAGGCGGTCGGCGGGCACGCCGAGGGCGGCCAGCTCGTCGCGGTCGCGGACGGTGATGCTGTCGCGGCCGGCCAGCAGACCGGCCCAGAAGGCCGTGGCGTCGGGCGCGCCGGGGAACCGGCAGGCGAGTCCGGTCACGGCGATCGCGTCCGGCAGGTCCGCCGAGGTGTCGGGACCGTACCCGGTGTCCTGACTGGTCATCGAAGTCTTTCTCCTATCGGGGCGGTACGGGCCGCGTGCCATGGCGGTGCGGGCCGCGGTCGAGGGCCGCGCGGGCGGGCGGCGGTGCCGTCCCGCCCGCGCGGTGGGCCTCAGTCGGCGGACGGGGCTTCTGGTCCGCCCGGGCGGCGTACGGCGCGCCGCCGTTCGTGGTGCCTGCGCCGGCCGGCGGCCGGTTCCGTGTCCTGGGCCTGCGGGTTCGCGGCCGGGGTGACCGGAGCGGCCGGGGCTGCCGGGGCGGGGACGGTGTTCTCCAGCAGCTCGGCGAGAAGCCGTACCGTCGGGCGGTCGAACATGTCCACGACGGACAGTTCGACGCCGAACCCCTCGGTGACGCGCCGCTGGACGCGCACGAGGTGGAGTGAAGTGGCGCCCGCGTCGAAGAAGTTCGTGTCGATCGCGAGTTCCTGGCCCTCCATCACCTCCCGCCAGAGGGCGGTGAGCCGTTCCACCGCGGAGCCGGACCGGACCGTCGGGGCGGACGCGGGAGCGGCAACGGGCGTGGGAGGCAAGGCCGTTGCCGGTGCCGGTGCCTGTGCGGGGGCGGCCGGGACCGGGTCGCCCAGCCGGGCCAGCGCCTTGCGGTCCACCTTGCCGTTGGCCGACAGGGGCAGCGCGTCGGCGATCCGGATGTGCCGGGGGACCATGTAGGCGGGGAGCTGCCGGGCCAGTCCGGCACGGAGCGTCTCCTCCCACGGCGTCGCGTCGGCGGCGGTGACCGCGCCCGCGAGGGGGCCGCCCAGGAGGGTGTGCAGGACCGTCTGGTCGTCCTCCAGGCGCAGTACCTCGTGCAGCGGCTCGGCGTACACGTCCCCGATCGGGCACAGGCCGATCCGGCAGTCACCGGCGCGCTGCCGCAGCAGCTGCGCCATGGCGCCGGCCTCCAGCAGTCCGAACCTCCCCGCGAGTCCGCCGTAGACCGGGGTCACGGCGGCATTGCGGGCCACGAGGTAGACGGCGAAGCCCGCCGCGCCCGCCAGGGCCCGGTTGGACTCGTCGAACAGCAGGGGTTCCAGGGCGCGGCCGGCGCCGTCGGGGCCGTCCAGCGCGACCAGGGCGGGGCCCGCCGGGTCCAGGTAGTAGGTGCCGGCGGGGATGCCGTCGATGCCGCCCGGCGCGACCGCGACGTACGTCTGGACGGGGTACAGGCCCCCGGCCGAGCCGTAGGCGTAGCGGGGCACTCCGTCGGCGTCCTGGCGGGCGAGCACGGTGAGCAGCGCGTACAGGTCGGCGGCGGAGACCGTTCCCGTGCCGAAGCCGGTCGCGGCGCTCCACGCGGCGGAGGCGGCGCGCAGCTGTCCGGTGTCGGCGGGCAGGGCGACGGGGACGATCTCCCGCCCGGCCAGGTCCTCGCGGCGGCCCGGCTGGCGGAGCCGGGTCTCCAGCCGGCGCACGCGGGTGGCGTCGAGGGCGGTGGGTGCCGCGGCGCCCATGGGCCGCGGCACCTGAGCCTCGGGCACACCGGTCGGCCGCGGCACGTCCCGCACCACGTACGCCGCCAGCTGCGCCGTCATGCCCGCCCCTTCGACCAGCGCGGCCGCCGCGCGGACCCCCTCGGCCCGCAGCAGCGCCGACTCGATCTCGCCCAGTTCGATGCGCATGCCGCGCACCTTGACCTGGGAGTCGGCGCGGCCCAGGAACTCCAGGTCGCCGTCGGGCAGCAGGCGGGCCAGGTCGCCGGTGCGGTAGAGGCGTTCGCCGGTGACGGGGTGGACCGGGAAGGCGCGGTCGGTGAGGTCCGGCGCGTTGCGGTAGCCGACGGCGAGGCCCACTCCCCCGATGAACAGGGCGCCGGGCACGCCGGTGGGGCGCAGCCGGAGGGCGTCGTCGAGGACGTACATGCGCTGGTTGCGCATGGGGCGGCCGTACGGGATACTCGGCCGCTCCGCGTCGACGGTGCCGACCGGGTGCAGCACCGACCAGATCGACGCCTCGGTGGCGCCGCCGAGGCTGATCACCTCGGCCTTCGGGGCGACCGCGCGGATGCGGTCGGGCAGGCTGACGGGTATCCAGTCGCCGCTGAGCATGACCAGGCGCAGCCCGCTCACGTCCACGGCCGGGTTGCCGGCGGCGTGCACGAGGAGCATCTCCATCAGGGCCGGCACGGAGTTCCACACGGTGACCCCGTGGTCGGCGAGGAGCCGGGCCCAGCGGACCGGGTCGCGCTCCTCGCCCGGACCGGGCAGCACGAGCGCGGCGCCGGCGGCGAGGGTGCCGAAGATGTCGTACACGGACAGGTCGAAGCCGAGCGAGGAGAGGGCGAACACCCGGTCCTCGGCGCGGACTTCGAAGCGTTCGTTGATGTCGGCGACGGTGTTCAGGGCGCCCCGGTGGTCGGTCATCACACCCTTGGGGTCGCCGGTGGAGCCGGAGGTGTAGATGACGTACGCCAGGTCGCCCGGGGCGGTGGCGGGGCGCGGGTCGTGGTCCGCGCCGAGGGCGGTGCCGCGGGCGACGGCCTCGGCGAACCGCAGGACGGTGACGCCCTCGGGCGCCGCGTCCTCGACCGCCGTCCGCTCGGGCGCGAGCAGGGCGACCGCCCCGGCGTGTTCGAGGGAGCGGCTCACCCGGGCGGGCGGCAGGCCGCTGTCGAGGGGCAGGTAGGCGGCGCCGGCGCGCAGGACGCCGAGGGCGGAGGCGACCTGTTCCCAGCCGCGGTGCGCGAGGACGCCGACGAGGTCGCCGTCCTCGACGCCGGACGCGCGCAGGGTGCGGGCGACGGCCAGGGAGACCCGGTCCAGTTCGCCGTAGGTGACGGTGCCGGTCGCGGAGACGACGGCGGTGCTGTCCGGGGTGCGCCGGGCGCGCTCCAGGAACGGCTCGTGCAGCAGTCCGCCCGGGAGCGGTCCCTCGGTGGCGTTGAGGGCGGTGTAGCGCGCGGCCTGCTCCGGCGGCAGGATCTCGCGGTGCGGGTCGGACCAGGCGACGGGTTCCCGGGCCAGTGCGGTGAGGAGCGCCGTGTACGCGCCGAACATGTCGTCCAGCGTGCCGGGCGCGAAGAGCGCCTCCACGGCGTCCCAGGTGAGCCGGAGCCTGCCGCCGTCCTCGGCGATCTGGTGGTCGAGCCAGACCTGGGGTGTCTGGGTGATGGTGTACGCGACCCGCGCGCCCAGCCCGGCCGGGGGCGTCGCACCGGCGTCGGCGGCGCCGAGTTCGCTGGTGAAGACGACCGGCATGACGGCCTCGGCGACGCCGCGACGGCGGGCGAGTTCACCGGCGACCCATACGCCGCTGACGAGTTGGTGGTCGAGGTCGTTCCAGAGCCGGTCCTGGATGCGACGGGCCCGTGCCTCGAACGCGTCCTCGGTGGCGCCGTCGATCTCCAGCATGGTCAGCGCGGTGAAGTCACCGACGAGGTAGGGGAGTTCGGGGTGGTCGCCGACGCGGTTGAAGAGGGTGAGGTTGAGGGTGAAGCGGTCGGTGCCGGACCAGGTGCCGAGGACGGTGGCGTAGGCGGCCAGGGCGAGCGCGGACGGGGTGATGCGGGCCGCGGCGGCCCGTTCCTTCAGCCGGGCCCACAGGTCGGCGTCGAGATGGGCCTCGCGGCGCCGGAAGCGGGTCTCGGTGAGCTGCTCGGGGCGCTGGGCCAGGGGCAGTGGCGGAGCGGGCGGCAGGGTGTCGAGGCGGTCGCGCCAGTAGGCGAGGTCGCGTGCGCGTTCCGGTCCCTCGCGGCGGGCGCGCTCGGCGACGACGTAGTCCCGGAACGACAACTCCATCGGCCGTGGGTCGAGTTCGCCCCGGTAGACGGCGAGGAGTTCGCGCAGCAGGATCTGGACGCTGCCGCCGTCGGCGATCAGGGTGTCGATGCCGAGGTGGAGGCGGACGGCGCTGCCGGTGGTGCGGCTGGCGCGGATGTCGAACAGGGGCCAGGTGTCGGAGGGCAGTACCTGGTGCGACATGGCCTGCCGGGTCGCCTCCAGGCGCCGTTCCCGGTCGGCCGCGTCGAGGTCGCGCAGGTCCTCGGCGCCGATCCGGTAGTCGGGCACGTCGGCGAGGACACGCTGTTCGCCGTCCTCGTCCACGACGATGCGCAGCGCGTCGTGGCGCCGCACGAGCGACTGCCAGGAGGTCTCCAGGCGCTTCACGTCGACGTCGTCGATGTCGAGTTCGACGTACAGGTGGCAGGAGACGTCGCCGCCGACGGCGCCGCTGCGCCCGATCCAGTAGGCCCGCTGCACGTCGGTGAGCGGGAACGGGTCGTGGCGGTGCCCGGGGTCCGGCTGGAGTCCGGCCGGGGCAGCGGTGTCCTGCTGTCCGGCGGCGGTCCCGGTGTCGGTGTCGTCCACGGCGCGGGCGAGGGCCGCGACGGTGGGGGCCTCGAAGAGGGTGCGCAGCGGCAGCCGTACCCCGAGGGCGCGGCGGATGCCGGCGACGACCTGGGTGGCGAGCAGCGAGTGCCCGCCCAGTTCGAAGAAGTCGTCGTGGACGCCCACGCGTTCGGCACCCAGGGCCTCGCGCCACACCCGCGCGATCGCCTCCTCGGTGGGGGTGGTGGGTGCCGTGAACGCCGTGCCGTCCTCGCGGCCCAGCGGGCCGGGCGCGGGCAGCGCGGCGCGGTCGATCTTGCCGTTTCCGGTCAGCAGCAGCGCGTCGAGCAGCACGTAGTGCGAGGGCACGAGGAACCCGGGCAGACGGCGGGCCAGTTCGGCGCGCAACTCGGCCGGGGCGGGCGGCTGTTCGGGGGTGGTGGGTACGACGTAGGCGGCGAGCGCGGCCCGGGAGGTGCCCGGCGCGTGGGCGGTGACGACGCACTGGCGCACGGACGGCAGGGCGGTGAGCGCGGCCTCGACCTCGCCGGCCTCGATGCGGAAGCCGCGGATCTTGAGCTGGTTGTCGTTGCGGGAGAGGTACTGGAGCCGGCCGTCGGCGCGGACGCGCACGACGTCGCCGGTGCGGTAGAGGAGTCCGCCTTCGCCGGTGGTGACGAAGCGTTCGGCGGTGAGTTCGGGGCGGCCGAGGTATCCGGCGGTCACCCCGGCGCCGCCGATGTGCAGTTCACCGGGGACGCCGAGGGGGACGCGGCGCCCGTGCGGGTCCAGGACGCGGACCGCGGTGCCGGTGATGGGCCGCCCGATGGTGACGGTGCCCTCCGCCGGGTCGACGGTGTCGGTCGTGGACCACACCGTGGTCTCGGTCGGCCCGTACATGTTGCGCAGCGTCCCGCGCAGGTGTCCGGCGAGGGCGCGGACGAGGTCGGCGTCGAGGGGTTCGCCGCCGAGGAGCAGTTCGCGCAGGGTGCCGAGGGCGGCGGTGTCCTCCTCGTCGAGGAGGGTGCGGGCCTGGGAGGGGGTGCACTGGAGGTGGGTGACGCCGTGCGCGCGGATCAGGGCGGTGAGATCCGCCCCCGCCGCGGCGGGTTCCGCCCCCGCCGGGGTGCCGGGGTCCGACGCCGCGGCCGTGGCGGCGCGGGACCTCAGCTCCGCCAGCGCGGGCCAGGCCGCCGCGGCGGCGCCCGCGTCGACGCCGAAGTCGACCAGGCAGGCGATCTCGTCCACGCCCGCCCCGGTCAGCCGCCGTACGAGCGGCAGCCGGTCCTCGACCGTGCCGATGAGGGAGCTGTCGGCCAGGTAGCGGGCGCAGGCGTGGTCGAGCAGGGCCTCCTGGTCGTCGTCCGTGAAGTCGTCCGCGGTGATGTCGACGCCGAGGGCCCGGGCCATGTTCTCGATCAGGCCGACCGAGGACCGCAGATACTCGCGGAACGGCCCCCAGGCGTGCGCCCGGACGTCGTCGGCGTCGGCGCCCACGAAGGTGTGCAGCATGAGCGTGACGTGCGGTTCGCCCGCGTGGCCCGCGCTCCGCCAGGCGTCCCGGTAGACCGCGATGCGCTCGGCGAGGTCCTCGACGCTCTGCCCGAGCAGGTGCGTCAGCAGCCGGGCGCCCGTCTCGCCGGCCCTGCGGCAGGTCTCCGGGCTGCCCGACGAGGTGAGCCAGACGGGCAGTTCACCCTGGACGGGCCGGGGAAGGACGCCGACCTCGACGGTGCGTCCGGCGGGTCCCTCGAAGGGCACGCGTTCGCCGCGCCACAGTCGGCGGACCGTGTCCAGGCCCTCGACGGTACGGCGCTGGCGGTCGTCGTAGGCGTCCTTGGCGAGGACGAAGTCGTCCGTGTGCCAGCCGGACGCGAAGGACAGGCCCACCCTGCCGCCGGACAGGTTGTCGACCACGGCCCACTCCTCGGCCACCCGGACGGGGTGGTGCAGGGGCATGACGACGCTGCCGGCGCGGATGCCGATCCGGCGGGTCGCGGTGGCCACCGCCGCGGCCAGGACGGAGGGCGCGGGGAACGGGCCGCCGAACGCGTGGAAGTGCCGCTCCGGCAGCCACACGGCGCTGAGCCCGTGCTCGTCGGCGAAGCGCGCGCCGTCCATGAGGAGCCGGTACTGGTCGGGTCCGGGGAGGGTGTGGCCGGTGTCGCTGGCGAAGTAGAACAGGCTGAACTCGGGGGCGGAGTCCGCGGCGGCCGGGGTGGTCCCCGTGGCGGCCGGGGTGGTCTCCGTGGCGGCCGGGGTGGTCTCCGTCGTGACCGGTACGGCGGTGGCGGCGTCCTTGTCGGGGCTGATCACCACCCGGTGTCCCCGGCTGACGGTCCACAGCAGTTCGAGGACGGAGATGTCGAAGGAGACGCTGGTCACCGCGAGCCAGGTCACCGGCTCGCCACCGGTCACCACGACCCTGTCCATCGCGGCGAGGAAGGCCGTGAGGTTGCGGTGCAGGACCACCACACCCTTCGGCCTGCCCGTGGAGCCGGAGGTGTGGATGACGTACGCGGGGGCCTCGGGATCGACCGCCGCGTGCGCGGGCGCGTTCCCGGCGGCGTCCGGCGGCCCCGCGTCGATGTCGACGTCCACCAGCGCGACCCCGTCGGGGACGACGCCCGAGACGAACGCCTCCCGGGTCGGGGTGTGCACCAGTACGGCGGCGGGGGTGGCGTCGTCGCACACGTAGCGCAGTCGCTCCGCCGGGTAGTCCGGGTCGAGCGGCACATAGGCGGCGCCGCTCATGAGCACCGCGAGCAGCGCGGCGGGCAGATCGGCGCCGCGCCGCAGCCCGACGCCGACGCGGTCGCCGGGGCGGACGCCCGCGGTGTGCAGGTGGGCGGCGATGCGCCGGGCGCGCTCGTGCAGGGCGCGGAAGGTGAGGGTGGCGCCGCCGGAGACGACCGCCTCGGCGTCGGGGCGGGTGCGCACGGCCTCGGCGAACGAGGCGAGCACGTCCGGCGTGCCGTCCGGTAGGGGCCCGCCGTCCCCGGCCGCGTCGAGGACGGCCTGCTCGGCGGGGGTGAGGGCGAGGAGTTCGGACAGGCGCAGCCCCGGGTCGGCGGTGGCGCGCCGCAGCACGCGTTCGAGCGCCCCGGTCAGGGTCTTCGCGGTGGTCGCGTCGAACAGGTCGCGGCTGAACTCGCAGATGCCCTCGGTGACTTCGCCGCTGCGGGCCAGTTCGAGGCTGAGGTCGGTGCGGCACAGGCCGTTGTCGAGGTCGACCGGCTCGACACGGACGCCGGGCAGGGACAGCTCACGCTCCGGCACGTTCCGGTAGCCGAACTGCACCTGGTACAGCGGGGCGTGGCCGAGGGCCCGGTCGGGGCTCAGTTCGCGCACGAGCCGTTCGAACGGCACCTCGGCGTGGGCGAACGCGCCGAGGGACGTCTCGCGCACCTGGGCGAGCAGTTCCTCGAAGGTGGGGTCGCCGGACAGGTCGGCGCGCAGCACCAGGCTGTTGACGAACATCCCGGCGAGGCCCGCGAGTTCCGGCCGGTCGCGGCCGGCGGTGGGCACGCCGACGACGACGTCCTCCTGCCCGGAGTGCCGCATGAGGACGGCCTGCCAGGCGGCGAGGGTCACCATGAACGGGGTGGCGCGGGCCTGCCGCGCGGCGCTCTCCACGGCCTCGGTGAGCCGTGCGTCCAGGGTGAACCGGGTGCGGCCGCCCCGGTGGGTGGGTACGGCGGGACGCGGCCGGTCGGTGACCAGGTCGAGCAGCGGCGGTGTGCCGGCGAGGCGCTCCCGCCAGTAGGAGAGGTGGTCGGCGAGGTGCTCGTCGGTGAGTTCGCGGCGCTGCCAGGCGGCCCAGTCCCCGTACCGCAGGGGCAGGGGGGCGGGCGCGGCGCCGTCCCCTTCCAGGTGGTCGCGGTACCCGGAACACAGCTCGTCCACCAGGACGGCACGGGACCAGGCGTCGCCGACCATGTGGTGGTTGACGACGAGCAGCAGGGCACGGTCGGGCGCCGAGCGGATCAACACGGCGCGGAACAGGGGGCCTTGGGCGAGGTCGAAGGGCCGGGCGGCCTCCCGCTCGGCGATCGAGCGCTCGGCGGTCGAGCACGCGGTCGCCAACGCGCCGTCGGTCCCGCCGCCGTCGGCTTCACCGTCGTCGGCTTCACCGTCGTCGGTCCCGCTGCCGTCGACCTCGACGACATCGAGGACGGACCGCCCCGGCGGCAGTACCCGCTGCACCGGCACCCCGTCGGCCACCTCGACCACGGTCCGCAGCGCGTCATGGCGGTCGGCGAGCCGGGTCAGGGCGGCGTCGAGCGCCGCGAGGTCGAGCGCGCCGGTGAGCCGCAGCGCCACGTACTCGTTGTGGACCCCCAGGCCGGGGGCCAACTGCTCCAGGAACCAGAGCCGTTCCTGTCCGAAGGACAGCGGCACGGGCCCTTCGGCCGGGGTGATCGCGGACTTCTGGTCGGCGCCGGAGGACGCGGTGGCGTTCGCGACGGCGCGGCCGCGGGTGCGTGCCTCGAAGGCGGCCCGCTGTTCGGGGGTGAGCCGGGCGAGTCGGTGCTCCCGGCCGGTCGGCTTCGTCACTGGTTCTCCAGTTCGGCGAGGATGCTGTCCTCGATCAGCTCGGCGAGGTCGGCCACCCGGCCGCCCTCGAAGAACGCGCGGGCGGGCACCTCGACGTCGAACTCGGCCCGCAGCCGCGCCACGACCTGCGCGGCGAGCAGGGAGTGGCCGCCGAGATCGAGGAAGTCGTCGTCCACGCCGACCCGGTCCAGGCCGAGCATCTCGGCGTAGATCGCGGCGAGGCGCTCCTCGGTGGGGGTGCGCGGGGCGACGTACGGGGTGGTGAGGTCGGGTCGGGGCAGCGCGACGGCGGCCGGGCGGGCGACGGCCGGCCCGTCGGTGAGGCGCAGGGCGCCCTCGGCGACGACCGCCGAGGCGCGAGCCACCACATGGCGGCCGGCAGGCCCGTCGAGGAGCGCCGCGAAGGCGCGGGCGCCCTGGTCCGGAGTGAGTGCCCCGGCGAGCATCCGTTCCTGCAACGCCTTCAGGTCCGCGGGGACTTCGGCGTCCGCGGCCATGCCGACCTCGCGCCACATGTCCCAGTCGACGGCGAGGACGTGGCGGTCGCCGTGCCGCGCCTCGGCCTCCGCGGCGGCGGCGAGGTAGGCGTTGGCGGCCGCGTAGTCGGACTGTCCGTAGGTGGGGACCAGGGTGGCGAGCGAGGAGCACACCAGCAGCACGCGGGCCTCGTCGGGCCGGAGCGCGGCGAGCAGGTTGCGCATGCCGGTGATCTTGGGGGCGAACACGGCGCGGGCCTCGGCGTCCTCCCGCAGCGCCACGGAGCCGCCGCCGGGAGTCCCCGCTGCGTGCACGACGCCGTCGATCCGGCCGAAGCGGGCGCGCACCTCGTCCAGCGCCGCGCCCAGGGAGCCGGCGTCGGTGACATCGGCGCGCAGGGCGATGACCTCGGTGCCCGTGTCGCGCAGCTCGCGCGGGACGCCGGCCTCGGCGGCGGTGCGGCCCAGCAGGGCGAGGCGGGCGCCCCGGGTGCGGGCCAGTTCGGCGGCGAGGGTCCGGCCGATGCCGCCGAGACCGCCCGTGACGACCCAGGTCGCGCCGTCGGCAAGGCGGTCGGGGACGGTCGGGGCGGTGCGCTCGGTGACGGCGCGGGTGAGCAGGGTGCCGTCCCGCAGGGCGAGGAGCCGGGCGGGCGTGGTCAGGACGGCGCCGAGGACGGTCCCGGCCGTGGCGGTGTCGAGCGCGGCGCCGGGCGCCAGGTCGATCTGGGCGCAGCGCAGGTTGCCGTACTCCTCGGGGAGCACCTGCACCGGACCGCTGAGCATCGCGGCGGCCGGGTCGGGGTGTTCGTCGTCGCTGGTGCGGAAGGCTCCGGTGGTGACGACGCCGACGCGGACCTCGTTGACGACGCTCTCCTCGGCCATGGCGCGGGCCAGCCGGACGAGCCCGAAGTAGCAGGCGGTCTCGTCCGGTTCGCCGTCCTGCGCGGAGTCCAGGCCCCAGGCGTACAGGACGGCGGTCGGGGTGCGGACCAGGGCGCGCAGGTCGGCCATGAGCTTGGCGTACTGGGCGGGGTCGCGGGGGTCGAGTTCGTACACGCCCCGGCGCACGCGCCGGTACTCGGTGCCGGGCTGCACCACCGTCACGATCTGGCCGCGCGCGGTGAGCAGGTCCACGGCGGGCTGGGCGGCGCCGGCGCGGTCCATGAGGACGAGCCAGGTCTGCCGGCGGCCGCGCAGCGGCTCCCCGCCGTCCGCGGCGGTGTCCAGGGGGCGCCAGACGAGACCCGCGAGCACGGCGTCGGCCGACTCCCGCGTCTCCGGCTCCTCGGCGGGAGCGGTGCCGGGATCTATCCAGTGGTCGAGGTGCTCGAACGGGTAACCGGGCAGTCCGGTCACCCGGCCCTCCTCGCCGACCGGTTCCCAGGTCACGGCGGCGCCCCGCGTCCACAGCCCGCCCAGCGACAGGACGGCGCTCGCGGGCTCGTCCCCGGGACCGCGCCGCCCCCGGACGGGCAGCGGCGCGGGGGCCGTGTGCGGCGCGCCGCCGCCGGGGCGCACCGCGCGCACCAGGTCGCTGAGGACGCTGCCGGGACCGTTCTCCACCAGCACGAGGCCGTCGTCCAGGGCGGCGAGGGTGGCGAGGCCGCGGTCGAAGCGGACCGGCTCGCGCATCTGCCGGGCCCAGTAGCCGGGGTCGGTGGCCTGGGCGTCGCTGATCCAGTCGCCGGTCACTCCGGACACGAACGGGACGCGGGGAGCGCTGCGGGCGGTCTGTGCCACCGCCTCGGCGAACCGGGCCGCCGCCTCGTCGCACAGCCGGCTGTGGAAGGCGCGGTCGACGGGCAGCCGGAGGGTGCGCAGGCCGCGCTCGCCGAGGGCGCGGGCGGCGCGTTCGACGGCGTCGAGGGGGCCGGCCAGCACGGCCGCCTCCGGTCCGTTCACCGCGGCCAGGTCGAGGCCGTGGGCGGCGGCCTCCGCGGCCGCCGCGTCCTCGGCGAGCGGCACGGCGAGCATCGCCCCGGGCTCGGTGTCCGCCATGAGCCGGCCGCGTTCGGCGGCCAGCCGCAGGGCGTCGGGCAGCGCGAAGACCCCGGACAGGGCGGCGGCGGTGAACTCGCCGAGGCTGTGCCCGAGCAGCGCGGCCGGCCGGACGCCCCAGTGCGCCCACAGCCGGGCGAGGGCGTGGCCGATGGCGACGACGGCGGGCTGGAGCAGGTCGGTGCCGCGCAGCTCCTCCTCGCCGTCGCGCAGCAGCTCGATCAGATCCCGGCCGAGGACGGGCCGCAGGTGCTCCGCGCACTCGTCCAGGGCGGCGCGGAAGGCGGGGTGGGTGTCGTACAACCCGATGGCCATGGACGGCAGTTGGCTGCCCTGTCCGGGGAGCAGGAAGGCGACCGGCGCGTCCACGCGCTCGGTGCGGGCCGCCACGGTGTCGCGCCGCCCGCCCGCGCGCAGGGCGGCCACGGCCTCCGCCGTGTCGTGGGCGAGCACGACACGCCGGTGGTCCAGTTCCCGGCGGCCGGTGCGCAGGGTGCGGGCGACGTCCGCGAGCGGGACCTCGGGGTGTTCCTCCAGGTGCGCGGCGAGCCGTTCGGCGAGGGTGTCCAGGGCGGTGGCGGTACGGGCCGACAGCGGCAGGGCGACCGGCACGGCGGGCCTGCCCGGCGCGGGGCGGCGGGCGGGCACCGGCGCCTCCTCCAGGATGACGTGCGCGTTCGTGCCGCCGATGCCGAAGGCGCTGACGGCGGCCCGGCGGGGCGTCTCGCCCGCGGGCCACTCGGCGGACCGGCCGGGCGCGTGGAACGGCGTCCCGGACAGCGCCTCGCCCGGTGTGTCGGCGTCGCCGCGCAGGGTCGCGGGGATCCTGCCGTGGCGCAGCGCCTGCACGGCCGCGATGAACCCGGTGACACCGGCGGCCGCGTCGAGGTGGCCGACGGTGGACTTCACCGAACCGAGGGCGCACCAGGCCGCGTCGTCGCCCGCCGTGCCGGCGGCCCGGTAGGCGCGGGTGAGGGCCTCGATCTCGATCGGGTCGCCGAGCGCGGTGCCGGTGCCGTGGCCCTGCACGTAGCCGATCGTGCGCGGCGAGACATCGGCGACGGACAGCGCCTCGCTGATCACCGCCGTCTGCCCGGCTACGCCCGGAGCGGTGTAACCGGCCTTCGCCGACCCGTCGTTGGTGACGGCGGAGCCGAGGATCACGGCGTGCACCCGGTCGCCGTCCGCGAGGGCGTCGGCCAGCCGCTTGAGGACGACGACGCCGGCGCCGTTGCCGAAGACCGTGCCGTCCGCGTCCGCGCTGTAGGGGCGGCAGCGGCCGGTCGGCGACTCGATGCCGCCCTCGACGGGCAGGTACCCGGAGCGCCGCGGCACGGTGACGGTGACACCGCCCGCGAGGGCCACGTCGCACTCCTGCCCGAGCAGGCTCTGGACGGCCAGGTGCACGGCGACGAGCGAGGTGGAGCAGGCCGTCTGCACGGTGATGGCCGGACCGCGCAGGTTCAGCTTGTAGGCGGCGCGGGTGGCGAGTTGGTCGGGCTGGTTGCTCTGGAACAGCAGCGGCACGCCGAGG
Source organism: Streptomyces sp. NPDC001056 (assembly GCF_053598955.1). NCBI lineage: Bacteria > Bacillati > Actinomycetota > Actinomycetes > Kitasatosporales > Streptomycetaceae > Streptomyces > Streptomyces sp. NPDC001056. Next base: position 50,874 of record NZ_JBSFLI010000030.1, read on the forward strand.
GACGCGCGCAGGTCGGCGCGCGGCAGCAGGTTGCGGATGAGGTAGGTGCTCAGCAGCGAGCCCGCGTACACGGCGATCGGTCCGCCCGCGCGGTCGGGGTCGCAGCCGGCGTCCTCCAGGGCCGCCCAGGCGCACTCCAGGAAGATGCGCTGCTGGGGGTCGATGACCGAGGCCTCCAGCGCGCCGTAGCCGAAGAGCCGGGAGTCGAAGCCCGCGATGTCGTCGAGGGCGCCCTTGGCCGGCACGTAACCGGGCGCGGCCGCCTCGCTCGCCGGCACACCGGAGTCCCGCAGCTCCCGCGGGGTGAACCGGGTGACGGCGTCCGCCCCGGAATCCAGCAGGCGCCACAGCTCGTCGGGCGTGTCGGCACCGGGGAAGCGGCCCGCCATGCCGACGACGGCGATACGGCCCTCGACGTCGTCCGGGTCGGGCTGGACTGGCTCTGCGTTCACGTTGGTCTCCGTTGGTGGCTCGGCGCGGACACCGCGCGGCGGCGGACGAGGAGGGCGGGGGCGGGGCCCGGGTGGGTCGGACGGTCGTCGGGGAACCGGTACGGCCCCAGCGGCGGCGGGTCGGAGCGCCGTCGGGTGGCCGGTGCCCGTACGGCCGTGTGCCGCACGAGGCCGGTCCCGGCACGACGGCGACCGCTCGCGCGTCCCGGCGGCTGCTTCCCCGCGACGGCGGCTGTCAGACCGCCATCAGATAGCGCTGGAACCGCGGCATGAGGTGCTCCAGCGCGCGGACCTCGGTCTCGGTGAGTTCGGGGTGCCAGACGTCCCAGAGCAGGACGGCGCGCTGCCGGCTGCCGCGGTTCCACGCCTCGTGGATGAAGCTGTCGTCGAAGAGGATGACCTTGCCCTCTTCCCAGCCGCGCTCGTCGTCGCCGACCTTGATGGCGCAGCCGGGCGGCACGATCAGCGGCAGGTGCGCGGTGAGGAGCAGGTTGACCCCTCCGGTGTGCGGGGTGATGTGCACGCCGGGGTTGAGGATGGTGAACATGCCGTCGCGGGGCCCGTGCGGGGTCGCCGCCAGCGCCTCGCACGTCTTCGGGCAGCGCTCCCGCGCCTCGTCGCGCCACTTGCCGTCGCGGTAGATCTGGTACGTGTCCCAGCCCTGCCAGCCGAGTTCCTTGGTGTACAGGTCCTCGTAGGGGGCGAAGCGGGCCTGTGCCTCGCGCAGGGCGAGGAACTCGGCGCGGATGTCCGCGAAGGCCGCCTCCACGCCGGCCGCCCACGGCTGGGCGGCGGTGTCGTGCCAGGGCAGCGCGCTGATCCCGGGGAAGAAGAGCCGGGTGGGCTCCTGGTCGTCGTGCAGGTATTCGGGGGCCTTCTCGCCGACGAGGATCGCCAGGCACTCCTCGACCCGTTCCAGGCCTTCGCCGCCCACGGCGTCCCGCAGCTCCGTCATCACGCTCTGCACGTCCATGTCAGTCTCTCCCTGTCGGTGTGTCGGACCCCGTGGGCATGCCGGAACCTGCCGGTGTGTCGCCCCCTGGCCGCGTGTCGGATCTCCCGGCCCGGCCGCGGGCGCGGGCGCGCACGGCGGAGCGTCGTCGGGTGCCGCGCGCCGCGGCATCGTCCGCGGGGGCGTCGGGGGCTCCGGGTCCCGGCCCGGCGGGGCCGTCCAGACCGGCGACGAACTCGGCGATCGTGGGCCGGGCGAAGACGTCCACGAGGCGGACCGGGCGGCCGAGGCGGTCGGCGAGGTCCAGCTGGAGCCGGGCGGCGAGCAGTGAACTGCCGCCCGCCTCGAAGAAGTTGGTGTGCCGGCCGATGGGACGGTCGGCGCCCAGCACCTGCCGCCACGCGTCGGCGACCAGCTGCTCGGTGGCGCCCCTGGGCGGCGCTGCCGCGTCCGGGGCGGCGTCCTGCGGCGCCGGGAGCCGGGCCCGGTCCCGCTTGTTGGTGCGGGTGCGGGGCAGGGCGTCCAGGAGCAGCACGCGTTCCGGTACGACGGCGGCGGGCAGCCGTTCCGCCAGCCGCGCCCGGAGTTCGGCGCCCGTGACGTCGCCGCTCACCACCGCGTACCCGATCAGGCGGGGCGCGGCGGCCGTGCCGTGCAGGGCGGCCGCGGCCTCCCGTACCGCCGGGTGGGCCTCCAGCAGCGCCTCGATCTCCTCCAGTTCGACCCGGTTGCCGTTGATCTTGACGAGGCTGCCGGTGCGGCCGGTGAAGGCGAGTTCGCCGTCGGGCAGCCAGCGGCCCAGGTCGCCGGTCCGGTAGAGGGTGCCGCCGGGCACCCAGGGGTCGGGCACATAGGCCCGCGCGCTCTCCTCGGGGCGGCGGTGGTAGGAGCCCGCCAGGAAGCCGCTGCGCAGATGGATCTCGCCGACCGCCCCGACCGGGCAGGGCCGGCCGCGATGGTCGAGCACCAGGGCCTGCCGTCCGGGGATGGGCCGCCCGATGGGGACGGAGGAGGAGAAGCGTTCCCTGGGCGCGAGTTCGCGGTAGGTCGCGAGGACGCACTCGGTGGGCCCGTACAGGTTGTGCAGACGGGGGCGCACGGGGCGCTCGGCCCAGGCGGCGGCGAGGGACGGCGGCAGTACCTCGCCTGCGAGCAACACGTGTTCCAGGTCCGGCAGTTCACCGTCGGAGCGGTCCAGCGCCTCGGTGAGGACGGCGAAGAAGCCGGGCACGGTCTGGATCTGGGTGACGCGTTCGGCGCCGAGCCAGTCGGCCATCGCGACCGGGTCGCGCCGGACGTGCTCGGGCGGGATGGACAGCGCCGCGCCGTGGCACAGGGCGGCGAACACCTCGGTGTAGGCGGCGTCGTAGGTGAACGGCGCCCACTGGGCGACGCGGCTGTCTGGCCTGATGCCGAAGTACTCGCCCTGCCAGTGGGCGAACTGCGCGAGCGTCGCGTGCGGCAGCGCGATGCCCTTCGGGGTGCCGGTGGAGCCGGAGGTGTACACCAGGCACAGGGTGTCGTCGCCGGTGACGGCGGGCGCGGGCACGGCCGCCACGGCTCCCGGCTCCGGCACTCTCCCTTCGAGCGGCTCGACGGGAACCCGGCCGAACGTTCCCCGCCCGGCGTCCCACAGGCCCGGCTGGGCGGCCAGGCACTCCTCGGCGGCCAGGACGCACACCGGCTCGGCGTCCGCGAGGACGGCCCGCAGGCGCAGTTCCGGCGAGTCGGCGTCGAGGACCGCGAACGCGGCCCCGGTCTTGGCCACGCCCAGGATCGCCGCGGTCTGCGCCGGTCCGGTGGGCAGCAGCACCGACACGAAGCGGCCGGGCGCGGCACCGCGGTCGCGCAGGCGCAGGGCGATCCGGTCGCTCCAGGCGTCCAACGCGCCGTAGCTGACGACCTGTCCTTCGTGGCGGACGGCGGGGGCGCCCGGGTGGGCGGCCGCGCGGGCGCGGAACAGCTCGTGCACGGGCACCGCGTGGCTCTCGCGGCCGATGTCCGCCGGGCGCGGGGACGGCGTCTCCCGCTCGTGCGGGTCGACGGGGGCGCGTGCGGCCTCGGCGTCCGGGTCGTCCAGGGCCGCGTGCAGCAGGGTGCGCAGGTGGTGCGCGAAGCGGGTCGCCCAGGCGGCGGTGAAGCGGCCGGTGGCGTACTCCAGGACACCCTCGATCCGGTCGGGGTGTTCCTCCAGGGCCACCGTCAGGTCGTACTTGGCGGTCCGCGTGGACACCGGCCGCAGCACGCCGGAAGCGGCACCGAGCCGGAGCCGGTCCTCGGGCGCGTCCTGGAGGACGAGGGTGGCCTGCGCGAGGGCGGGGCGCCCCGGGTCGCGGGCCACGCCGAGGGCGTCCACCAGCCGGTCCAGCGGGACGAGGGACCGGTCGAGGTCGGTCGCGAGCAGGGCCGCGGTGCGGTGCGCCAGCTCGGCGAAGGAGGCGCCGCCCGTGAGGTCGACGCGCACCGGCAGGGTGTTGACCAGGGAACCGATCAGCCCGTCGAGACCGGGTGCGCCCCGGTTGGCGGCGGCCACCCCCACCACGATGTCGTCCGTGCCGCCGTACCGGCCGAGCAGGGACGCGTAGGCGCTGAGGAGCAGGGTGAACGGGGTGACGCGCAGCCGTGCGGCCACCGTGCGCAGCCGGGCGGTGAGGTCGGGCTCCAGGACGAACGGCACGGTGGCGCCGGCGCCCGCGGGGGCCGGTTCCGCGTCGGGGTCGGCGGGCAGCTCCAGGACGCCGGGGTGGCCGTCGAGGCGGTCGCGCCAGTACGCGAGGTGCTCGTCGCGGACGGCCTGGGCGGCGGGACGGGCCTGGGCGGCGGCGTACCGGAGGAAATCGACCGCGGGAAGCGGGGGTCGGGGCCCGCTGCCGGTGTGCTGCGCGTACAGCGCGGCCAGTTCGCGGACGGCGACGCCGATCGACCATCCGTCGACGGCTATGTGATGGGCCGTCACGATCAGGCGCACCTCGTCGCCGTCGACCACGGTGACCCGCAGCAGGGGCCCCTCGGACAGGTCGAAGGGCCGTACGGCCTCGGTCTCGACGACGTCGTCCGGGGCGCGACGGGTCTCCCCGGACACGACGCGGGGGCGCACCGAGTCCGCGGGCAGCCGGAGCAGGACGGGGCCCTCGTCGGTGAGGGCGCAGCGGGCGGCGAGGACGGGGTGGCGGGTGGCCAGGTCCCGCAGGGCGCGGGTCAGCGCGGCGAGGTCGACGGGGTGGTCGAGGCGGACGGCGGCGGCGAGGTTGTAGGCGGCGGACTCGGGCGCCAGGCGCTGGGTCAGCCACAGTTGCCGCTGCTGGTCGGTGAGCGGGACGGGACCCTCGGGAACCGGCTGCTCGTCGACGGGCGTGTCCCGGACCTCGGCAGCGTCGGCCGCGCGGGCCAGGCCCTTCGGGGTGGGGTCGGCGTAGAAGTCGGCGAGCGAGGGCGTCCGGCCCAGGGTCTCGCGGAGGCGGCCGAGGAGCCGGGTGGCGACGACGGAGTTGCCGCCGGCGGCGAAGAAGTCGTCCGTGGTGCCGACGGATTCCGGTGCCGCGCCGAGGAGTTCGGCCCACAGCCCGAGCACGGTCCGCTCGGTGTCGGTGGCCGGCGCCGTGGGCGCGGCACGCCCGTCGATCGTCCGGGCCCTGCGCGCGAGGGCCGGACGGTCCGCCTTGCCGCTGGTGTTCAGCGGGAGTTCCGCGACCGCGGCGAAGACGGCGGGCACGACGGCGGCGGGCAGCAGGGTGCGCAGATGGCGGCGCAGCTCGGCGGTCATGGCGTCGGGTCCCGCGGCCGGCGCTCCGGTGCCGTCGGGTGCGCCGGGTACGACGAAGGCGACGAGCCGGGGTGCGGCGGGCCGCTCCCGGTCCACCACCACGACGGCGGCCCGCACCAGCGGGTGGGCCGTCAACCCGGCCTCGATCTCGCCCAGTTCGACGCGATGGCCGAGGATCTTGACCTGCTGGTCGGAGCGGCCGAGGACCACGATCCGCCCGTCGGGCAGATAGCGGGCCAGGTCGCCGGTGCGGTAGACGAGGGCGTCCGGGTCGCCGGTTGCGAGCGGGTCGGCGGCGACCGGGTCGGGGACGAAGGCGGCGGCGGTGAGGTCGGGTCGGTTCCAGTACCCGGCGGCGACACCGGCGCCGCCGATGACGAGTTCGCCGACGGCGCCGAGCGGGACCGGGCGGTCGTACCGGTCGAGGATGTGGCAGTAGGTGCGGGCCAGCGGGCGGCCGACGGTCACCGGTTCGCCGGGCAGGACGCGTCCGGCCGTGGACCAGATGGTGGTCTCCGTGGGGCCGTACAGGTTCCACAGTTCCGCGCAGCGCTCCAGCAGCCGACCGGCGAGCGCCTGGTCGAGGGGCTCGCCGCCGCTGAGCGCCCGCAGTCCGGGCAGCCCTTGCCGGCCCTCGTCGAGCAGCGCCCGCCACAGGGACGGGGTGGCCTGCATCAAGGTGGCGCCGCGCTCGCGCAGCAGCGCGGCGAGCCGGCGCGGGTCGCGGACCGTCTCGTGCGCGGCGATCACGACGCGGGCGCCCGCGACGAGCGGCGCGAACAGTTCGAGCACCGAGATGTCGAAGGTGAGCGCGGTGACGGCGACCAGCACGTCCTCGGCGCCGATGCCGGGCTCGCGGACGACGCTGTGCAGGAGGTTGGCGACGCGGTCGTGCGGCACCGCCACGCCCTTGGGGCGGCCGGTGGAGCCCGAGGTGTACATGAGGTAGGCGAGCGAGTCGGCCGGGGGGCCGTCGGGGAAGGGGACGGCCGGGAGGGCGTCCCCGGCCGGCGAGAGCTCGTCCGCCTCGGCCAGCAGCGTCCGGGCCTCCACCCGGTCCGGGCCGTCGGCCGCCACCGGCCGCTCCCCGGACCCGGTCACCACCCACCGCGCCCCGCTGTCCCGCACCACGTACCCGACCCGTTCCCCGGGCAGGTTGGCGTCCAGCGGCACGAGCACCGCCCCGGCCCGCCACAACCCGACGACCAGGGGTACGAGCGCTGCGTCACGCGGCACCAGCAGGGCCACCCGGTCCCCCGGGCGCACGCCGCACCGGCCGGCCAGCCGGGCGGCGACCCGGTCGGCCGCCCGGTCCACCTCGGCCCGGGTCAGCACCCGGTCCTCGTCGGCCACGGCCGGGGCGTCGCCCTCGCGCGCGGCGAGGAGCCGCAGCGCGTGCGAGACCGTCGGCCACGGCGGCGGGGTCCGTTCCGCCGTGTTGAAACCGTTCACCACCCGGTCGTGAGCGTCCGGCGTGGTCACCGGCAGATCGGCGAGGCGGCGCCCGGGGTCGGCCACGGCCGCCCGCAGCAGGCGGAGCAGTCCGTCGGCGATGCCCTCGACGGTGCTCGCGGCGAGCGCGGCCGTCCGGTACTCCAGGGCCGCGTCGAGGTCGCCGGAGGGCCGGGGCCGCAGGAACAGGGAGAGGTCGTACTTGGCGGCGCCGCTGTGCGAGGGCACGGGCGTGGTCTCGACGCCGGGCAGGGCGAGGGTCGTGGTGGGCCCGCTGTGGAAGGCGTACATCAGCTGGAACAGCGGTGACCGGCCCCCGGAGGCGTGCGCGAGGTCCTCCACGACGAGGTCGAACGGCGTGTCGCGGTGGGCGAGGTCGGCCTTCAGGTCGCGCCGGGTGCGGGCCAGGGCCTCGTCGAAGGTGGGGGTGCCGCTGAGGTCGACGCGATGGGCGATGACGTTCAGCAGCGGACCGACCACCGCGCCGAGGGCGGGCCGGTTACGGGTGGCCACGGGCATGCCGACGACGAGGTCGTCCTGCCCGGTGTAGCGCTGGACCACCGCGCCGTACGCCGTCAGGAGGGTCGCGGGCAGGGTGGCGACGCGGCTGCGGGCGAGGGCGGCGAGGGCGGCGACCAGCTCGGCGGGGATGACGAAGTGGTGGATGCCGCCCGCGATGGCGTCGGCGGGGCTGGCCCCCGCCGTCGCTTCGGTGGGCAGGCTGAGCACGGGCAGGTCGGTGCCGAGGCGTTCTCGCCAGTGGGCGAGGCCCGCGCCGGCGCCGGGGTCGGTGCGCTGCCAGGCCGCGTAGTCGCCGAAGTCGACGTCGGCGGTGGGGAGCGGACCGGCCGTCCCGGCGTACCGCGCCGCGAGTTCCTCCAGGAAGAGGCCGAACGCCCAGGCGTCCACCACGATGTGGTGGGCGACGAAGAACAGCAGGTACCGCTCCTCCCCCAGCCGGAACAGGCAGGTGCGCATGAGCGGCGGCCGGGTCAGGTCGAGGGGCTCGGCGGCCGCGCGGGCGACGAGTTCGAGCAGGCGCGCCTCCCGCCGTTCCTCGGGCAGATCGGTGAGGTCGACGCGTTCGACGGTGGGGCGGACCAGGTCCGCGAACCGCTGGTACGGCTCTCCCGCGTCGTCCGTGGCGATCACGCACCGCATGACCTCGTGCCGGGTGGCCATCTCCGCGAGGGCGCGTTCCAGGGCGTCGGCGTCCACGGGTCCGGTGAGCCGGAAGGCCGCGGTCTCGTTGTGCAGGGCGCTGCCGGGGACGAGCTGTTCGGCACGCCAGATGGCGCGCTGGGCGTAGGACAGCGGGGCGCGGTCCCGGTGCGGACGCGGCGGGAAGGGCGCGGTCATCGGCTGCTCCCGGCGCTCACGGCGGCGGCGAGGCCGGCGACGGTGGGGTTCTCGGCGAAGACGCGCAGGGGGAGGTCCGTGCCGTAGCGCGAGCGGAGCCGGTCCAGGAGCCGGGCGATGGCCAGCGAGTCGCCGCCGAGCAGGGTGAAGCTGTCCTGCCGTCCCACGGCGGGCAGGTGCAGCAACTCGCACCACAGCGAGGCGATCTCGGCCTCGACGCCGTCCCGGGGGCGGTCGTCGGCCTCGACCGTCCGCGCCGCCGAGGGCACGGGAAGGGCGCGCCGGTCGGCCTTGCCGTTGAGGGTGCGCGGAATGGCGGCGAGACGGACGAACACGGCGGGCCGGCTGCCCGGCAGGAGCCCGGCGTCGGTGTGGGCGCGCAACTCCTCGTCGGTGAGTGCGTCCTCGGCGACGACGTAGGCGCACAGCACGGGGTCGGCGTCGCCCTCCGCCACCGCGGCGGCGCAGACGTCGCGCACCCCGGGGTGGCGGCGCAACACGTCCTCCACCTCGCCGAGTTCGACGCGCACGCCGTTGACCTTGACCTGCTGGTCACGGCGGCCCAGCACCTCCAACGCGCCGTCCTCGCGCAGCCGTCCGAGGTCACCGGTGCGGTAGGCGTGGGGCTCGGCGAATCCGCCGGTGCGGCCGTCCAGGTAGCCGCCGAGCGGGAAGGGGGTGCGGATCTCGATCTCGCCGATGGTGCCGGTGACGGGGCGGCCGGCGGCGAGGACGCGTATCTCCACGCCCGGCAGGGGCAGTCCGGCCGGGACGGTGCCGGCGTCGGCGTCCTCGGCGCGCAGCCGCCGGAAGACCTTGGTCATGGTGGTCTCGGAGGGACCGTAGAGGTTCACCAGGTCCTTGCGGTCGCCGAACAGGCCGCGCCACCAGGCGATGTCGGCGGGTCGTACGGCCTCCCCGGCGAGCAGCACGGTGCGCAGCGCGGGCAGCGAGCCCGCGGTGAGACCGGCGGCGCGCAGGGTGCGGAAGACGGTGGGGACGCAGTGCAGGATCTCGATCCGCTCGGCCTCCAGCCAGGCGGCGAGTCCGGCCGCGACGGGCGGGGTGCCGGGCGCGGCGGCGTGCACGCTGCCGCCGGCGCGCAGCGGGAGGAGGGTGTCGCGCAGGAAGGCGTCGAACCCGGGCGAGGTGAGCAGCGAGACACGGGTGCCGTCGGTGACGGCGAACTCGGCGCTCTCCCAGTCGAGGAAGTGCTCGACGGCCGCGAGGCTGCCCCTGATGCCCTTGGGGCGGCCGGTGGTTCCGGAGGTGAAGTACACGTATCCGGCGTCCGGGACGTCGAGGTCGCGCCAGTCGTCGGCGTGCCAGGAGCCGTGCTCGGCCTGCCCGGCGTCGATGGGCCGTACGGCGTGCCCGGCGAGCGCCGCGCGGCCGGTCGCGTCCGCGACGACGGCCGTGGGAGCCAGGTCTTCGAGGAGTGCGGTCCAGCGCGCGGCGGGCTGGCGGGTGTCGACGGGGGCGAAGGTGCGGCCCACGGCGGCGCAGGCGAGGAGGGCGGCGACGACGGGGACGGGGTCGGCGCAGGCGATCAGCACGGGTCCCTCGCCGTCGGCCAGGCGCTCCCTCAACCCGGCGGCGTGCCGGGCGAGTTCACGCCTGGTCCAGGGGCGCTCCGGGGTGGCGATCGCGAGGGCGCCCGGGTCATTCTCGACGTGGTCGGCCCACCGGCGCAGGATCGTGGTGTGGCTCACAGCTCTCCGTTCTTGATCCGCCCGGCCACCACGGCCAGGGGGTCGATGGCCGGGAACTCGGCGGACAGTCCCGCGGCTTCGACGGCCCGGGTGACGAGGTGCAGCTCGGTGCAGGCGGCGACGAACCGCCGTACGCCGTAGCGGGGCAGGACGGTGCGCAGGAAGTCGAGGGTGCCCAGCGGGTCGCCGCCGGTCTTGAGGCGGTAGACCTCGCGGTGCAGGGCCTCCTGGTCGTCCGGGCGCAGGGCGACGAGATGGCGGGCGGCGGTCGGGCGGCCGGCGGTGAGGATGCCGGCCTGGGCGGTGCCCTTGGTGCACAGCAGCAGGTGCGGGCGGCCGTCGCGGGCGAGTTCCTCGTGGACGACGTCGACCAGGGAGACGCAGCGGCTCAGCAGGGCGGGCGGGAGGTCGCCGAGGACCCGGTGGGCGGTGACGCACGCGACGACGACCCGCTCGGCGCCGGCGGTGACCAGTCCCTCGACGGCCTTCTCGACGGCCCGGTACAGGGCCTCCAGGCGGCCCGCGCCGATGGCCTCGGTGCGGTCGACCACGGCGGGATCTGACCACAACAGCACGCGCGGCGCCTGCTGTTCGGGGCGGTCGTCCGCCGGGAGGTAGACACTGCGCAGCAGTTCGGTGGAGGCGAGGGGGCCCATGCCGCCGACGACGCCGACCAGGGGCAGGGCGGGAGGGATGTCGCGGGCGCGGTCCGAGGGTGCGGGCGCGGGGTGGTCCGGTGGTGCGGAGAGGCGGGTCATCCGAGACACGGCAGGCCGAACTCCTCTACGAAGAGCGCGAAGGTGGCGATGACCATCAGGTAGTCGGTGTCGAGGTGCGCGTGCACCTGGTCGCCGCCGGCCCGCTGGTGGCGCACGAGCGCGGAGACCGTGTCCGGGTCGAAGTAGCCCTGCTTCCGCACGACTTCGGGAGAGAGGAGTTCCGCGAACCAGTCGGCGCCGGTGGCCAGCAGATGACTGCTGGTCTGGCCGCGGAAGCCGAACTTGGGCCGGGCGAGCACCTCGCCGGGGACCAGCGGCGCGGCGAGTCTGCGCAGGACGGCCTTCTCGGTGCCGCCGGCCACCATCAGGTCGGGGTGGAGGCGCAGGGCCTGGTCGACCACCGGGCGGGCGAGGAAGGGGAAGCGCGGCTCGACGGCGTTCGCGAGGGCCATGCGGTCGCCGTGGTCGCCGAGGAGGTGGTCGGCCAGCCGCAGATGGAAGTCGAGGTACGACCGCTGGTGCAGGGGGTGGCGGCCGCGCAGCCGGTCGGCGTCCACCAGCCGCTGCCCGGTGACGGTGAACTCCTCGAAGGAGGGCGCCAGTTGGGGGGAGTACAGGTCGCGGCGCAGTTCCTGCGCGGTGATCTGGTCCTGCTCGTAGGCGATGTCGACGCCCCACATGCGCTCGCGTATCTCGTGCTCCAGCAGGGCGTCGAGTCCGTCGAGGCGGCTGCCGCCGAGGCCCGCGGCGTCGTAGCGGTATCCGGGGTAGCCGCCGAAGAGTTCGTCGGCGCCCTCGCCGGTGAGGACGGCGACGGTGCCGTCGGCGCGGACCGCCTCGGACAGCTTGAGCGAGCAGACGTTGTACGACTCGCGGACGGGTGTCTCGGCGTGCCGGACCATCTGCCGGAGCCGGTCGGCGAGGTCGTGGCCGTGCACCGGCACCTCGTGGTGGCGGGTGCCGAGCTTGGCGGCGACCAGCCGTTGGTGGCGGCTCTCGTCGAAGTCGTGGCCGGGGAAGACGACGGAGTAGCTGGGCCAGGCGTGTCCCGGGCGGGCGCCGGCGGCGAGGGCGGCGAGGAGGCTGGAGTCCAGCCCGCCGCTGAGGTAGAGGCCGACCGGGACGTCGGCCATGAGCCGGTCGCGCACCGCGCCGTCGAGGAGCGTGGCCATGTGGTCGGCGGCGCGGTCGAGTTCGGCGTCGGGAGCGGCCGGCGCGGGGTCCAGGTCGGCGGCGGCCGGGTAGTCGAGGTCCCAGTAGCGCTCCACCCGCACCCCGTCGGCGTCGGCCAGCAGCCGCTCGCCCGCGCGCAGGGCGTGGATGCCCTCGAACATGGTGCGGGGGCTGACGAGTCCGGGCAGGGTGAGGACCTGGTCGAGGCCCCGCAGGTCGACTCGGGGACTGACCGCGGGGTGCCGCAGGATCGCCTTGATCTCGGAGGCGAAGAGCAGCAGTCCGTCCACGACGGTGTAGAACAAGGGCACGATGCCGGCGTGGTCGCGGGACAGCACCAGCCGGCGCGCGGCCGTGTCGTACAGGGCGAAGGCGAACTGGCCGTCGAGCCGGTCGGTGAGGCCGACGCCGTGGCGACGGTAGAGGTGGACGAGCACCTCGGTGTCGCACTCGGTGCGGAACCGGTGGCCCGCGCCGCCGAGTTCGGCGCGCAGCCGGCGATGGTTGTAGATCTCGCCGTTGCAGACGGAGACCAGGCCGCCGTCCTCGGACAGATGCGGCTGGTTTCCATGCTCCAGATCGTTGAGCGCGAGTCTGCGGAAACCCAGTGCGATTCCCTCGCCGGTGTAGTGGCCGACATCGTCGGGACCCCGGTGGATCAACTCGGATGTCATTTCACGAATAACATCTGTTTCGCAATGGCGCGCCCTGCCGAGGGAGAACATTCCCGCAATTCCACACACGTTGGAAAATCCCCGTTTCACGTTTGCACGGCATTGCCGGATGCGAGTGTCACCCTAGCCGAGAAGTTTTTCCAGATCAATGAAAAGTTTTCGGACGGCACTACCGCACAACGTTATTGACGACCCGTCGTACTGGCCTGACGGGCGAAAACCCAAATAGGCTCGCGGTGCGGGCCGCGGTACGGCACGCAACTCCACGACAGCGGAAGGGCACAACGCAGTGACACACAACCGATGGACTCCCTGGGACTCGGCCCCCGCGACCGACGACGGCACGGCTCCGGTCCGGGTCTACTGTCTGCCGCACGCCGGCGGCTCGGCGGGTGCCTATCTGGCCTGGGCGCGCTCCCGGCAGGCGCCGGGACTGCACTTCGTGCCGGTGGAACTGCCCGGCCGCGGCACCCGGATGGGAGAGCCGCTGCTGACCTCCATGCGGGACGTGGTCGACGGAGTGCTGTCGGTGCTCGAAACCCGGCCGGCCGACGAGCCGTTCGTCCTCTTCGGGCACAGCATGGGCGCCCAGATCGCGTACGAGACCGCACGCCGCCTGGTGGCCGAGGAGCGGCCGCTGCCGCGGGCCCTGGTGGTCTCCGGATGCCGGCCGCCCGGCTCCCCGGCCGCGCTGCCCCTGCACGACCGCGACGACGAGCAGCTGGTCAAGGACATGGGAGAACTCGGCGGCACCCCGGCCGAGATACTGCGGCACCGCGAGCTGCTGGAGATGCTGCTGCCGGTGCTGCGGGCCGATCTCACCCTGCTCGACGCGTACATGCGCGATGTCCGGCCGACGGTGCTGCCGTGCCCCACGGTCGCGCTCGGCGGGACCGAGGATCTGCTGTCCGGGGCCGAGTGGATCGGCGGCTGGCGCGCGGTGACCGCGGGCGGCTTCCGGCAGCGGATCCTGCCCGGCGACCACTTCTTCCTGCACAGCAGGGTGGACGAGGTGATGGCGGAGATCTCCACCGCCGTGACGGACCACGCCGGCACGGCGGGCCGGGCCGACGCGGTGGGCCGGGCCGACGCGGTGGGCCGGGCCGACGCGGTGGGCTGAGCCGGTGCCCCGCCGCCCGGAGGCCGCGGCGGCCTCCGGGCGGCGGGTACCCGCGGGGCTCACCGCTCCTCCAGCCGGGCGAGTTCGGCGGCCAGGACGCGGCCGATGAAGTCGATGTGGCCGGGCTCGGCCAGCTCCAGGTGCCGGGCCGCCATCGGATGCTCGGTGACCTCGCCGGTCAGGTACGGCGCCCACAGCTCGGCGCTGCTCGCCCCGCCCAGCTCGGCCGCCCGCCTGGCCTCGGCGGTCGCGGTGAAGGCGAGCAGGCCGCCGTCGTAGAGGCGGGGCGTCCAGCGGATCATCAGCTCGCCGTGGTAGCGGCAGGTATCGACCATCGCGGCGAGCCCGGCCGGGTCCTGGGGGGCGGAGGCCCCCATCGCCGGGGCGAGCAGCCGCAGCAGCTCCGCGGGCTCGGGCACCCGGCTGCCGTCCCGCACCGCGGCGATGTCCGCCGCCGGCACGCCCACGCCGTCGAGCAGGCTGAGCACCACGTCCTTCTCGCTCACCGGGTCGTCGGGCGCGCGCCGGTCGTGCTCCTGGGGCGGCACGCTGTCCATCAGCGCCAGCAGCTCGACCCGCTCGCCCGCCTCGCGGAGCTGGACGGCCATCTCGTGCACGAGGACGCCGCCGAAGGACCAGCCGAGGAGCCGGTAGGGGCCCTCGGGCTGGATCCGCCGTATCCGCGCGAGGTACTCGGTGGCGAGCCCGCCGAGTGTCGCGGGGCGGGGGCCGTTGCCGGCCGGGCCCGCGCCCTGGAGGGCGTACACCGGCTGCTCGGGGCCGAGGCCGCGCAGCAGGCCGATGTAGCCGAAGCCGTCGCCGACGACGGGGTGCACGCAGAACAGCGGCCTGCGGCTGCCCTGCGCGCGCAGCGGCAGCACCGGCTCCCAGGTCCGGTCGTCCGCGAACCGGTGGTCCAGCCCCGGGTCCCCGGCGATCCGCTCGGCGAGCCCGGCGGCCGTCGGGTGGTCGAAGAGGGTGCGCACGGCGAGCTGCACGCCGGTCTCGGCGCGGATCCGCTCGACCAGCCGGACCATCATCAGCGAGTGCCCGCCCAGCAGGAAGAAGTCGTCGTCCGGGCCGGCCCCGGGGACCTCCAGGATCTCGGCGACGAGGGCCGTCAGCACCCGTTCCAGCGGGGTGGCGGGCTCCCGTGCGGTCCGCTCCTCGGCGTCCGGGACGGCCGCGGGCTCGGGCAGGGCGGCGCGGTCCAGCTTGCCGTTGGGCGTGACCGGCAGCTCGTCGAGGGTGACGTAGCCGGTCGGCACCATGTGCTCGGGCAGCCGGGCGCGCAGGTGTTCGCGCAGTTCCCCGGCCGTGGGCTCCGGGCCCTGCCCCACGGGCACCACGTAGGCGACGATACGGGGCGCGCCGTGCCGGTCCTCGCGGACCAGGACCACCCCGGCGGCGACCGCCGGGTGGTCGCTCAACGCCGCCTCGATCTCGCCGAGTTCGATACGGAAGCCGCGGACCTTCACCTGGCCGTCGACGCGGCCCAGGTACTCCACCGCCCCGTCGGCGCGCCAGCGGGCGATGTCGCCGGTGCGGTACATGCGGGACCCGGGCGGCCCGTAGGGGTTGGCGACGAACCGCTCGGCGGTCAGCGCCGGGCGGCCCAGGTAGCCGTCGGCCAGCTGGGCGCCGTCGAGGTACAGCTCGCCCGCGACCCCGGGAGGGGCCAACTGGAGTTCGGCGTCGAGGATGTGCACCCGGGTGTTCCACACGGGCCGTCCGATCGGCACCGGGCGGCCGTCGTCGTCCTCCGGCCGGCAGGTCCAGGCGGTCACCTCGATCGCGGCCTCGGTGGGGCCGTACTGGTCCACGAGCCGGATCCCGGGCAGCACCTGGTGGAAGCGGCGGGCGGTCGCCGTGCTCAGCGCCTCACCGCCGACGATGACCAGGCGCAGCGAGTCGCACCGGCCGGCGTCGGGATGCTGGAGGAACGCGTCCAGCATGGACGGCACGAACTGCGCCACCGTGACCCGCTCCTCGCGGATCAGCTCGCACAGGTATCCGGGGTCCCGGTGGCCCTCGGGCCGGGCCACGACGAGGGTGGCGCCGGTGCTGAGCGGCCAGAAGATCTCCCACACGGAGACGTCGAAGCTGGACGGCGTCTTGTGGAGGACCCGGTCCTCGGCCGTGAGCAGGTACTGGTCCTGGCCCCACCGCAGCCGGTTGGTCACGGCGCCGTGCGGCACGACGACGCCCTTGGGGCGGCCGGTGGAACCGGAGGTGTAGATGACGTAGGCCGGGTCGGTCGGGGCGGGGACGGCGGTCGCGGCCCGCTCCACCGGCACCGGGGCACCCGCCGCACCCCGCTCCACCGGCACCGGGGCACCCGCCGCACCCTGCTCCACCGGCACCGGAGCACTCACCGCACCCCGCTCCACCGGCACCGGAGCCTCCGCCCCGTCCCGCTCCCGCGCGCCCTCCCCCACTCCCGGGAAGACCAGCGCCACCCCCTCCGGCACGCTGAGCCGCTCCGCCTCCGCGGGCGTGGCGACGACCGCCGTCGGCCGCGCGTCCCTGAGCATGAACGCCAGCCGGTCGGCCGGGTAGTCCGGATCGAGCGGCACGTACGCGGCCCCGGTCCGGTGCACCGCGCACAGCGCGACGATCAGTTCGACGGAGCGGGGTACGGCGACAGCGACGGTGTCGCCCCGTCCCACGCCGTGCGCCGCGAGCCGTCCGGCGAGGCCGTCGACGAGCGCGTCGAGCCCGCCGAACGTCACCTCCTCGCCCTCGAAGACGACCGCGGTCGCCTCGGGGGTCCGGGCGATCTGCTCGGCCACGGCGGCGGCCAGCGTGCTGGGCTCCAGCTCGTGCCGCGTGTCGTTCCACTTGTCGAGGATGAGGCGCCGCTCGTCGTCGGAGAGCAGGGCGACCCGGCCGATGCGCCGGTCGGGGTCGGCGGCCACGGCGGTGAGCAGCCGGGTGAGCCGGTCGGCGAGCGCGGCCGCGCCCGCCTGGTCGAACAGGTCGGTGCGGTACTCGACGGTGCCGGTCAGCGGCCCCTCGCCGCCGTCCTCGGCGCGCTCGGCCGCCAGGGTCACGGTGAGGTCGAACTTGGCGGGGGCCAGCTGGACGGTGATCCGCTCGGCGGTGACACCCGGGATGTCGAGGCGGACTCCGTCGCCCTGGTCCACCACGAGGGCGACCTGGAACAGCGGGTGCCGGCCCGGCTGCCGCTCGGGGTTGACCAGGTCGACCAGTTGCTCGAAGGGCAGGTCCTGGTGGGCGTAGTCGGCCACGTCCCGCTCCCGCACCCGCTCCAGCAGCTCCCGGAACGTGGGGTCTCCCCCGGTGTCGGTGCGCAGCACCAGCGTGTTGACGAAGAAGCCGACCAGGTCCTCCAGGTGGGCGTCGGTGCGGCCCGCCACCGGGGTGCCGAGCGGGATGTCCGTACCGGCGCCGAGGCGCGTCAGCAGGGCGGCGAGCGCGGCCTGGACGGCCATGAAGAGGCTCGCGCCGCCGGCCCGCGCGAGGTCCGCGAGGGCCTTGTGGGTCGCGGCGTCGATCCGGACGGGCACGGTGCCGCCCTCGTGGCCGGTCTCGGAGGTGCGGCGGCGGTCGACGGGGAGCGGCACCTCGTCCGGCATCCCCGCCAGGGCCGTACGCCAGTACTCCCACTGCCCGGCGGCGAGCGTGCCCGGGGTGCGGACGTCG
The DNA here is from genome assembly GCF_053598955.1 of Streptomyces sp. NPDC001056. Classification (NCBI taxonomy): domain Bacteria; kingdom Bacillati; phylum Actinomycetota; class Actinomycetes; order Kitasatosporales; family Streptomycetaceae; genus Streptomyces; species Streptomyces sp. NPDC001056. Next base: position 67,916 of record NZ_JBSFLI010000030.1, read on the forward strand.
CCCAGCAGCCGGTGCTGCCACAGGGTGTAGTCGGCGTACTGGACGGGCAGCGGCGACCAGTCGGGGGCGCGCCCCTCGGCGCGGGCCCGGTAGGCGCCGGCGAGGTCGGTGGCGAGCGGCTGGAGGGACCAGCCGTCGCAGGCGATGTGGTGCACGGTCAGCAGCAGGACGTGGCGGCCGGGTCCGAGCAGGTACAGCCGGGCCCGCAGCGGCGGCCGGTTCGCGAGGTCGAACGGCACGGACGCGGCGGCCCGCAGCTCGGCCGCGAGCCCCTCACCCTCGGCTCGGGCGGGGTCGAGCGGGGCGATGTCCAGCAGCGACGGCAGTTCCGCCGGGTCCAGGACCCGCTGGTGGGGTACGCCGTCGCGGTCGGGGAACACCGTGCGCAGCGCCTCGTGGCGGACCACGACGTCGTGCAGCGCGGCTCCGAGCGCCCCGATGTCCAGGGGCCCGTCGAGCCGTAGCGGCAGCGGGATGTGGTAGGCCGGGCTCTCGGTCTCCAGGCGCTGGAGGAACCACAGCCGGCGCTGGGCGTGCGACAGGGGTGTCTCGGCGGGGCGTTCGGCCGGGACGAGCGCCGGCCGCCGATGTGTGCCGCCGAGCAGGCGGGCCAGCCGGGCGGGGGTGCGGCCCTCGAAGACGGCGCGGATGGGGAGTTCGGCGCCGGTGACCGCGCGGACCCGGCTGACCAGGCGCATGGCGAGCAGCGAGTGCCCGCCCAGCCGGAAGAAGTCGTCGTCGGGGCCGACCGCGTCGGCGCGCAGCACCTCGGCGAACAGCGCGCACAAGGTGGCCTCCCGCTCGTCGGCGGGCGGGCGGCCGCCGCCGTCGGTGACGCGCAGGTCGGGTTCCGGCAGGGCGCGCCGGTCCAGCTTGCCGCTGCTGGTGAGCGGCAGCCGGTCGAGGTGGGCGAAGGCCGCGGGCAGCATGTACGCCGGGAGGTGCTCGGCGAGGTGGTCGTGCAGTTCGGCGGCGTCGGGCGGCCGGGTGCCGGCGGCGGGGACGACGTAGGCGGCGAGGTGGAGGTCGCCGGTCTCCTGGCCGCGTACGGCGACGGCGGCCTGGGCGACGCCGGGGTGCCGGGCGAGCACGGCCTCGATCTCGCCGGGTTCGATGCGGAAACCGCGGATCTTGACCTGGTCGTCGGCGCGGCCGAGGTACTCGACCCGGCCGTCGCGCAGCAGCCGGGCCAGATCGCCGGTGCGGTACATGCGGCTGCCGGGCGGCCCGTAGGGGTCGGCGACGAACCGTTCGGCGGTCAGCGCGGGGCTGCCGACGTAGCCGCGGGCGAGCTGGGGTCCGGAGAGGTACAGCTCGCCGGGCACGCCGAGGGGTGCCGGGCGGAGGCGCTCGTCCAGGACGGCGGCGCGGACGTTGTCCAGGGGGCGTCCGATGACCGGGACGGGGCTGTCGCGCAGTTCGCAGGCGAGCGCGTCGACGGTGAACTCGGTGGGCCCGTAGTAGTTGTGCACGTCGGTGCCCTCGACCGCGGCGAGCCTGGTCCACAGCTCGGGTCCGACACCCTCGCCGCCGAGCATGAGGACGCGCGGCCGGTGGTGGCCCGCGTCGAGGAGGCCGGCGGCCAGCAGGGCCTGGGCGTAGGTCGGGGTGAGGTCGAGGAAGTCGAGGCGTTCGCGCCGCACCTCGGCGACGAGGGCCTCGGGGTCGAGGCGCACCTCGTCGGGGAGCAGGTGCAGGCAGTGCCCTTCGAGCAGCCAGAAGAACGGTTCCCAGGCGGTGTCGAAGGTGATCGAGGCGACCAGGCCGAGCCGGAGGCGGGGGGCGCCGTCGGGCGCGTACCGACGCGCCATGCGGATCCGGTGGTGGTGGGCGAGGTGGCTCAGTGCCCCGTGACTCACGGCGACGCCCTTGGGGGTGCCCGTCGAGCCGGAGGTGTGGATGACGTACGCCGTGTCCTCGGGGCCGACCGGGGCCGCGCGGTCCGCGTCGGTGAGGACGGTGTCCGGGCGGGCGGCGACGCGCTCGCGCGTGCCGGGGTCGTCCAGCACCAGGGCGGGCGTGCCCGCGGGCAGCCGGGGCTCGGTGTCCGCGGTGGTGACGGCGCAGACGGGGCGCAGCGTCGAGGCGACGGCGGCCAGCCGTTCGGCGGGGGTGTCCGGCGTGAGCGGGACGAAGGCGGCGCCCGACTTCAGGACGGCGAGCAGCGCCACGACGAGGTCGGCGGTGCGGTCGAGCAGCACGAGGACCGGCGCCTCGGGAGCCGCGCCCCGCTCGACCAGCTCGCGGGCGAGCCGGTTGGCGCGGGCGTCGAGTTCGCCGAAGGTGAGCCGGGTGTCCCCGGCGACGAGCGCGGGCGTGCCGGGGTCGGCCGCGGCACGCTCCTCGAAGGACTGGTGGTAGGCGAGCGCGGGGACGTCGACCGCCGGGCCCTGCCACAGTCCGGTGAGCGTGCGGTGGTCGTGGTCGGTGACGAGGTCGATGTCGCCGAGGCGTTGGTCGGGGTCCTTGACGACCCGCTCCAGGAGCAGGACGAGCCGCCGGGTGAGGTCCTCGGCGCCCGCCCGCTCGAACAGGTCGCTGCTGTACTCGACGAAGCAGGTCAGCCCGGCCGGGGCGCCCTGGGGGTCCTTGCGCTCCATGACGTTGAACGACAGGTCGAACTTGGCGCCGCCGGGGTCGGCCTCGACCACCTCGCACTCGACGCCGGGCAGCCGGAGGGCGGCCTCGGGCAGGTTCTGGAAGGCCAGCATGACCTGGAACAGCGGATGCCAGGCGAGCGAGCGCGGCGGGTTCAGGGCGGTGATCAGCCGCTCGATCGGCATGTCCTGGTGGGTGAAGCCCTGGAGATCGGTATGGCGCACCCGCTTGAGCAGTTCGCGGAAGGTGGGGTCGCCGGAGGTGTCGACGCGCAGCACCAGCGGGTTGACGAAGTAGCCCACCACGTCGTCGTACCGGGAGTCGGCGCGCCCGGCGGTCGGGCTGGCGAGCGGGATGTCGTCGCCGGCGCCGGAGCGGCTGAGCACGGTGGCGAGCGCCGCCTGGACGACCATGAAGAGGCTGACCCGGCAGGTGCGTGCGAGGGCCAGCAGGTCGCGGTGCAGGTCCGCCGGGATCTCCCAGGGGAAGTAGTCGCCCTCGTGGGACACGGCGGCCGGGCGCGGCCGGTCGGTGGGCAGCGGCAGGCAGTCCGGTATTCCGTCGAGCGCCTCTTTCCAGTAGGCCAGTTGGGCGCTGATGCCGCTGTCGGGGTCGTCCAGGCTGCCGAGGGAGCGGTGCTGGGCGACCGCGTACTCGGCGAAGTCGGCCGTCAGGGGCGGCCAGTCGGGTGCCTCGCCGGCGAGGCGGGCGACGTACGCGGTGCTCAGATCGCGGGCCAGGGGGGCCATCGACCAGCCGTCGCCGGCGATGTGGTGCTGCACCAGCAGGACCAGGTGGTCCTGCGGTCCGAGCGCGAACACCCGCAGCCGCAACGGGATTTCGGTGGCCAGGTCGAAGCACTCGCGGCAGGCCGCGGCGATCAGGCCCGGGAGGGCGGCCTCGTCGGCGGGCTCCACCGTCAGGGGCGTCGCGACGTCGGCGGCGTCCAGGATGCGCTGGTAGGGGGTGCCGTCCCGGTCGGGGAACACGGTCCGCAGGGCGGCGTGCCGGCCGATGACGTCGGCGAGCGCGGCGCGCAGCGCCTCGATGCCGAGCGGGCCCCGCAGACGGAGCGCCACCGGCATGTTGTAGGAGGCGTCGCCCTGCTGGAGCCGGTCGTTGAACCACAGCGCGAGCTGCGCGTAGGACAGCGGGATCTCGCCCGCGACGGTGCCTTCTCCCTGCACTAGGGTGTTCCCTCCCCTGGTCACGGCGGCCGGAGAGGTCCTGCCGCGGCCCGCCGTTGTGGTGGATGCACTGCGTGGTGATGCGCGGTCGGGCCGGGCCCCGACGGTGGGTCAGCGAGCCGTCCAGTGGTACGTCACGTCGGGCTCGTTCTCCTCGTTGCGGCTGCCGTCGTTGAACTCCCCGGCGGTGAAGCCGTGCCGCTCGTAGAAGGCGCGGGCGTCGGTGTTGCGCTGGAAGCAGTGCAGCGAGAGTTCCTCGGGTGACGCTTGTTTCACGGTCTGGAGCAGAGCCGTGCCGATGCCGCGGCGCCGCACGTCGGGATGCAGGTACAGGTGGTCGAGGACGGTCTTGTCGAGGGCGGCGAAGCCCACGATCCGCGCGTCCTCGCCCTGTTCGGCCACCCAGACGGTGCTGGAGGGCAGGACGACGTGCTCGAAGAAGCCGAGGGTCTCCTCGTCGCTGTAGAGCCGGGGCAGGTAGGGCAGGGCCGCGGCCCGGGAGGCGAGGAAGACGGCGGTGATCGCCGCCGCGTCGGCCGCGACCGCCGTGCGCAGGCGGACGGGCTCCGGCTCCGCGGTGGTGTCGGCGTGGTGGGGGGTGGACGGCATCAGGGCGCTCTCTTCTGTCGGGGCCAGGGGTCGCCCGGCCTGATGTGGTCCTGGTCGCGTGGTGGCCAGGTGTCCCGGCGTCCGGGTGTCCGGGTGTCCGGGTGTCCGGGTGTCCGGGTGTCCGGGTGTCCGGGTGTCCGGGTCAGATGGTGTACCGGCGGCTGGCGAAGGAGAGTCCCGCCGCGCCCGGTTCCCAGGTGAGGTCGGCGGGCCGCGGTCTGCTCAGGGCCTGGGCGGGCAGCCCGGCGTCCTCCGTCATCGCGAGCACGCGCAACGGCTTGTCGCCGCGCACGACGAGGGTCACTTCCTGGCCGCGCGGGTCGGGAGCCACCATGAGCAGGCCCCACTTCCACGGTGATCCGGCGTACGGGCGGTTCTCCCCGCCGGACAGGTCGGGTGTCCCGGCGGGCGCGCCCTCGACGCGGGCCCGGACGACCCGCGTGGTGGAGGTGTCGACGTACAGGGCGAGCAGGGCGGGTTTTCCGCTCTTGGGCCCGACCTTGAGGCGGACGGTCCGGGTGGCACCGGCGCGGGTGTCGGAGACGGTGGTGACCTCGGGGGTGGCGACCGGGGCGACCGGGGCCGGCCCGGCGAGCAGGCCGCCCGGCGGCGCGGCGAGGGCCGGCGACCAGTCCTCCAGCGTGTCGGTGCGCCGCTGCCCGGTGTATCCGGTGACCCAGGAGGCCGGGTCGGCGTCCTCGGACACCCAGTAGGCGCGCCCGTGGTCCGCGTCGAGGGCGTACATGAGGCTGACCGGCCGCGGATGGTCCGCGTCGGGCCGGTCGGCGGCGACGGCTCCGCCGACGCAGGCGGTGCCGGCCAGCGCGACGACGGCCGCGAGGGCGACCAGCCGCCTGGCCCGCAGACCGCGGAACAGGCGGACCAGGGGCGCCGCCAGGACGGCGAGGGCCAGGGCGGCCAGGACCAGCGGGGCCGCCGCCGTGGCGAGGCCGAGCGTCGGGAAGAGCAGGGTGACGAGCGGCACGAGGACGACCACCGCGGGCAGGGCCGCGCCGAGAAGGGCCGTGGTGCGCCACGGGGACTCCTCGACGGCACGGGCGCCGAGGGCGACACCGGCCGCCACGCCGAGCGCCGTCCACGTGAACACGTACGCCGCGCCGGGCAGCAGCAGGGCGGTGGGTACGGCCAGCAGCGCGGGCCACACCGCGATGCCCGCGGCCGTGTCCAGGGCGCCGGCACGCCGGCCCGTCCAGGCGGCCCACAGCCCGGTGACGGCGGCGGTGAGCAGCAGCAGGCCGATGACGGCGGGGCCGGTGCGATACGGGTCCCCGGTGAGGAACGACGCGTAGTAGGGGCGGATCAGCACCAGAACGCGCCAGGCGGCCCAGCCGAGCGCGGCCGTGGCCAGGAGGACGAGGGGGAAGGTGAGCGCGGGCCTCAGCACCGCCCCGGGCCGCAGCGCCTTGCGGCGGCGGGCGTACCAGCCGGCCAGGAGCAGGGCGAGCGGCGCGGCGACGGCCAGCGGGAGCACGGCGCCCGAGGGGTAACTGACGAGCACCGGGCCGACGTTGAACCAGGTCGCGTCGGAGGACCGGGTGACGTCCCGCAGATCGGTGGCGGACAGCCGGCGCGCGGCGGACAGCACGGTGTCCCCGAGGTCCTGGAGGCTGCCCAGGTGGACGTGGGCGAGGTCGTCGCCGGGGGCGTGGTAGTCGGCGCTGTCGCCGATGACGGCGAAGTTCAGCCCGGTCATGCCGGCCTTGCGCAGCTGGGTGAAGTCGGTGTCGTTCGGCAGGCGCCGGTAGACCTCGGCGGACAGCGAGGTGGCCACGGGCGGGCGGCCGCCCAGCGCCTTCACCAGGGCGGAGCTGTGATCGCCGGTCTCGAACATGACGGCGCGTCCGGAGGTGCCGCGCGCCTCCAGGTTGAGGACGACACGGGGCTTGTCGGTTGCCTTGCCGAGGCTGTGGACATAGGCGCGCACCCCGAGTTGGCCGGTCTCTTCCGAGTCGGTGAACAGCAGCACGACGTCGTTGCGCGGGCGGGGGCCCTTGGTCAGGATGCGCGCGATCTCCAGAAGGGACGACACGCCGAGACCGTCGTCGGAGGCGCCCGGGCCGGTGAGGACGGAGTCCGTGTGGGCGACCAGGAGGACCTGCCCCGTGGGAGAACTGCCCGCGATGGTGGCGGAGATGTTGTGGACCCGGCCGGCCAGATGGGAGGCGGAGTCGCCGGGGACGACCTCGGTCGCCTCGTCCTCCACCGGTTTCAGCCCGAGCCGCGTCAGCTGACCGCTCACGTAAGCACGGGTCTGTTCCGCACGCGCGGTACCCGAAGGATGCGGCGCGTCCGCGAAATGCTCGATATCGGCCTTGGCGCGATAGGCGGAAAATGCCGACGGTGCCGCATCGGCCCGCACGGGATCGGGGACCGCGTGTACGACCAATGCACAGTCGACACCGATGAGCACCAGCAGCAGCCCGGCGACAAGCACGACTATGCGTGCCCTCATCAAACCCCCCGGATTGGAACATGCCCACGTCGGGGCTTGATCATGTCGCACCCTACCAACAACGTCGCGCAGGCAGAAGGGGGTTCACAATCGGGTGCCGGGTGCGCTTGTATGGGCGGATGCGGCGGGCTCGACGCCTTGGGACCTCGTCCGTGCCGCGTATCCAAAGGGGGAATTTACCGGGTGAGCGTCCCCACTGTCCTTTTTCGGGATGTTGTAAAGACCTATGGCTCGACGAACGCCGTGGACGGACTCAGTATCGATATTCCGCCAGGCCGATTCATGGGTCTCCTCGGGCCGAATGGCGCGGGAAAGTCCACCACCATGCGGCTCATCACCGGCCAGAGCCGGGCGACCCGCGGCACGGTGGAGGTGCTGGGGCACGCCATGCCCGCCGGGTCCCGCCGGGTGCGCTCGATGCTCGGTGTCGTACCGCAGGAGGACAACCTCGACATCGAGTTGACGGTACGTCAGAACCTTGATGTCTTCGTCCGCTTCAGTTCCCTTCCGGCCGCCGAGTACGACGGCGCGGTGGACCGCGCCCTGGCCGCCGTGCGGCTGACCGACCGGGCGGACAGCCGGGTGGAGGAGCTGTCCGGCGGAATGCGGCGCAGGCTGCTGCTCGCCCGGGGCATCCTCACCTCACCGCGGCTGCTGCTGCTCGACGAGCCGACGGTCGGCCTCGATCCGCAGATCCGGCAGGGCCTGTGGGACGTGATCGAGGCGCTGCGCGAGTCCGGTACGACGGTGCTGATGTCCACGCACTACATCGAGGAGGCCGAACGCCTCGCGGACGAGGTCGCCGTCGTCTTCGCGGGCCGGCTGATCGCCCAGGGCGCCCCGGACGAGCTGCTGCGCGTCCATGCGGGGGCCCAGGCCGCCGAGTACCGGGGTGACGCGGCCCGCCGCGCGGAGGTGGAGGAGCTGGTACGGCGGGCGGGACTGCCCAGCCGTCGTACCGGTCTGTCGGTGTCGGTGCTGCGCGCCGAGACGATGCCCGAGTCCCTGCGCGAGGCGCTGGGTCCCGCGGACGTGCTGCGTCCGACCACGCTGGAGGACGTGTTCGTCATCCTGACCGGCGAGTTGTTCGTCTGATGCCGGCACCATCTCCCGAAGGGACCCGTTCATGACGAGTGCCGCTCCGGCTCCCCCGGCGAGGACCCTCGCGCCGGCGGACGCCGACGAGGCCCCGACGCCCGCCCTGCTGCCGGCGCTGCGCGCGGTGTGGCGGCGTGAACTCCTGCTGTTCCGGCGCTACTGGCCCGCGATCACGTTCGGTTCGCTGATCGAGCCGCTGGTGTACCTGGCCGGATTCGGCGCCGGTTTCAACCGCCTGGTGGATTCGGCCGAGGGCCGCCCGTACCCGCAGTTCCTCGGGGTCGGCATGGTCGTCACCTCCGTCCTGTTCGCCTCCGCGTTCGCCGGCATGTTCGAGACCTACAACCGGCGCTGCTACCAGCACCTCTACGACGCGGTGCTCAGCCGCCCGGTGGACGTGTGGGAGCTGGTCACGGCCGAGGCGTCGTGGATCGCGGTGAAGTCCGCCGTCTACAGCTCGGTTCCGCTGCTCGTCACGATCGCCATCGGTCTGCCCCTCGGGCCGTCGCTGCTGCTGGTACCGCTGATCACCCTGGTGTCGGGGCTGGCGTTCGCGCTGGGCGGGATGTGGGTCTCCACGCTGGTCCCGGCGATCGACTGGCTGCGACTGGTCGTCTCGGGCGTCCTCACCCCGCTCGTGATGGCCGCCGGTGTCTTCTTCCCGCTGTCGGGGCTGTCCGGCTGGCTGCGGATCGTCGCGGCCGTCAACCCCATCTACCACTGCATGCAGTTGGTGCGGCACGCGGCCTTCGGCACGCTCGGCGCCGTCGACCTGCTGCATCTGGCGGTGCTCGGCTGCTGCACCGCGGCCGCCTGGTTCCTCGCGGTGCGCGGCATGAGCCGTCGCCTGTTCGACTGACCCGACCCCTCGACGGGAGCCCCCGATGACCAACCCCTTCGACCACGAGGACCGTTCCTACGTCGTGCTGCGCAACTCCCCCGGTGACTACTCCCTCTGGCCCGCGGGCATCACCGTCCCGGACGGCTGGGAGGTCGTCCACGCGGAGGACTCCCGGCGGGGCTGCCTGTCCTACATCGAGGACCGGGCCGCCTGACGGGGTCTCCGGCGGCGGGTGGTGTCCGGCGGCATGGAACAGTCGGCAAGGCGTGCCCGGGCCCGTGATCTCGGCATCGTCATCGGGGAGTTCGCCCCCGGGCCGCTCGACGCGATCACCGATGTGCCGGGCGTCCGGGTCGGGCACGCCACCGTCCGCCGGCTCCCCGACGTGCACAGCGGGGTGACCGCCGTCGTGCCCGGCGCCGTGGCCCCCCACGCTCCGCTGCCCGCCGGGGTGTTCACCGGTAACGGCTACGGCAAGCTCATCGGCACGACGCAGCTCGCCGAACTCGGCACGCTGGAGACCCCGGTGCTGCTGACCTCGACCCTGTCGGCCTTCCGGGTCGCCGACGCCCTCGTCGGCTGGATGCTGGAACGGCCCGGCTGCGCCGACGTACGGAGCCTCAACCCGGTCGTGGGCGAGTGCAACGACGGCTTCCTGTCCGACATCCGGGCCCGCCCGGTGCGCGAGGAGCACGTCCGGGCCGCGCTCGACCGGGCGTCCGGCGGCCCGGTGGCCGAGGGCTGCGTCGGCGCGGGCACCGGCACCGGCGCGCTGGGCTTCAAGGCGGGCATCGGGACCTCCTCCCGTACGACGGACCTCGGTGGCCGGCGCTGCACGGCCGGGGCCCTGGTCCAGGCGAACTTCGGCGGCACGCTGCGGGTCCTCGGCCGCACGGTCACACCGCGCTCCCTCGGCCTGGCCGGTGCCCCGGGCCCGGCCGCGGAGACCGGCTCCTGCATGATCGTGGTCGCCACGGACGCCCCGCTCGACGCCCGGCAGCTCACCCGCCTCGCCCGCCGCGCCGTGTTCGCCCTGGCCCGCACGGGCGCCGCCTACAGCCACGGCAGCGGCGACTACGCCCTCGCCCTCACCACCCGCCCGGAGCCCGGCGCCCCCGTGGCGGACACCGAGCTGAGCCCCCTGTTCGAGGCCGTCCTGGACGCGGTCGAGGAGGCGGTCCTCAACTCCTTGCTCGCCGCGACGACGACCACGGGCCGCGGCGGCCACACCCTGCCGGCCCTGCCCGCGGACCGGCTGCTGGACGTGCTGGCGGGACGGGACCCGTGCTGAGCTTCCGGCCGGTTCCGGCGTCAGCGGCGGATGAGCCCGAGCCCGGTGGCCGTGGCGACAGCGGCGGTACGGGAGTCGGCGTCGAGCTTGGCGTAGATGCGGACCAGGTGGGACTTGACGGTGCCCTCGGTGAGGTGGAGACGTGAGCCGATGGCCTGGTTGGACAGGCCCTCGGCGACCAGGGACAGGACCTCGGTCTCGCGGCGGGTCAGGGCGGTGCCGGGCGCGCGCAGCCGGTTCATGAGACGGTCGGCGACGGTGGGCGCGAGGGTGGTGCGGCCGGTGGCGGCGGTGCGCACGGCGGCGGCCAGTTCCTCGGGCAGGGCGTCCTTGAGCACGTAGCCGGTGGCGCCGGCCTCGATGGCGGGCAGGATGTCGGCGTCGGAGTCGTACGTCGTGACGATCAGGACCCGGGGCGCGCCGGGGCGCGCGGTGACGGCGGCGGTGGCCTCGGCGCCGTTCATGCCGCCTCGGAACTGCAGGTCCATCAGGACGACGTCGATGTCGCCCTCGCCCACCCGGGCGACGGCCTCCTCTGCCGTGGCGGCCTCGGCCACGACCACGAGCCCGGGTTCGGTCTCCAGTACGGCGCGCAGCCCGGCCCGGACCACGGGGTGGTCGTCGGCGAGGAGCAGACGGATCGGCGTGTCGGTCACGGGCGGGCCTCCGCATCGGTGTCGGCGGGCTCGGCGGGCTCGGCGAAGGGGAGCCTGGCGGCCACGGTGGCGCCCTTGCCCGGGGCGGATTCGATGGTGAGCGTGCCGCCGAGGGCGTCCATCCGGGCGCGCATGGCGGCGAGTCCGAACCCGCCGTCGGCCGGGTCGGGGGCGGGCAGCGTGTCGGGGTCGAAGCCGGTGCCGTCGTCCACGACGTCCACGGCGACGTGGTCGCCGAGGTAGCCGAGGGTGACCTCGGCGGTGGCGGCGCCCGCGTGGCGGACGGTGTTGGCGAGGGCGGACTGGGCGATGCGCAGCAGGGCGACCTCGTGTGCCGTGGGCAGCCGTACCAGCTCGCCGGTGAGGCGGAAGCGCGCGTCGAGCGGGTGGCGCGCGGAGGTGGTGGCGCACAGCCGTTCCAGGGCACCGGCCAGGGTGGTTCCGTCCAGGGCGGGCGGGGTGAGGGCGGCGACGAAGCGGCGGGCCTCGGCGATGTTGTCCACGGCGGTGTGCCGGGCCTGCTCCACGTGGCGGGCGGCGGCCTCGGGCCTGCCCGGCAGGGCGCGTTCGGCGGCGTGCAGCAGCAACTGGATGCTGGACAGGCCCTGGGCGAGGGTGTCGTGGATCTCACGGGCCAGGCGCTCGCGTTCGGCCAGCACGCCCGCGGTGTGCTGGGCGGCGGCGAGATCGGCGCGGGTGGCGGTGAGTTCCTCGATCAGCCGGCGGCGCTGTTCGCTCTCCCGGTACAGGGCCTGGTAGCCGCGGACCACCGCGACCGCCACGGCGGCGCCGAGGGCCGGACCGATCGCGGTGGCCAGGGTGAAGGAGCCCTGGTGGGCGGCGAAGGCCACGATGGCCGCGGTCGCCGTGGCGGCGACGGCGGCCGGGCCGGCGCGGCGCGGCAGGAGGTGGAGCTGGAGGAAGTACAGCGGGAAGGCGATCCACACGCCGTCGGCGGACAGGCCCAGCAGCACCAGCCATACCGCCCCCACGGCGGCCAGCCACCAGGTTGCGGCCCGGTGGGAGGCGGCGACGCGGGGCAGCAGCGGCCCCGCCGCGTACACCAGGCCCAGGACGGCGGTCACGGCGACGACGGCCACGGCGTGCGGCGCGCCGTCGGTCACGGCGCGGCCCGCGGCCAGGGCAAGCAGGCCGGCGGTGAGCAGGTGCAGGCACCAGGCGAGCGCCCGGGTGGTGGGGGTCAGGGTGTTCACGATCGTCCAAGCGTACGATCCCGCGGCCGCTCGGACATCCATCGAAAGACAGAACCCGGCCGCCGCCCTTCGATCCGCCAGGTCCCCTCCCAGGCCAGATGCCCGGAGCGGGTGCGGGCGGCGAGAGTCGGGGTGCACCGCTTCCACCACATGAAAGGCAGGGACGTGTTCGTCGCCTGGAGGGACCTGAGATTCGCCAAGGGGCGGTTCGCCCTGATGGGAATCGTCATCGTGCTGATCACTCTGCTGGTCGGCCTGCTGTCCGGGCTGACCGCCGGGCTCGGCCGGCAGAACATCTCCGGGATCGACGGCCTGCCCGCGGACCGGATCGCGTTCGGCGCGCCCGGCGGCGGACAGAAGCTGTCGTACGCCGACTCGACCGTGACCGAGCGGCAGTGGCAGCGGTGGTCCGAGGCCCCCGGCGTCACCCGTGCCGAGCCGCTGGGCATCAGCACCACCAAGGCCACCGCGGGCGGCGGCGGGAGCACCGGGGTCTCCGTCTTCGGCGTCCGGCCCGGCTCCGCGCTGGCCCCGGACGGCGACAGGATCGACGACGGCTCGGTGGTGTTGTCCACCTCCGCCGCCGACGCCCTCGCGGTCAAACCCGGCGACGAGGTCACCCTCGCCGGCCGGCACCGCCTGACCGTCGCGGCCGTGCGCGGCGACGCGTCGTTCAGCCACACCCCGGTGATCTGGACCAGCCTGGACACCTGGCGGCGGACCGCGCCCCCCACCGACGGCCCCACCGCCACCGTCATCGCCCTGAGCACCGTCTCCGGCGCCGATGTGCGGGCGACCGACCGGGCCGTGGGCACCAGGACGGTCTCCAAGCAGGACTCGTTGTCCGCGATCGGCTCCTACAGCTCCGAGAACGGCTCCCTCCAGCTGATGCGCGGCTTCCTGTTCGCCATCTCGGCCCTGGTCATCGGCGCGTTCTTCACCGTGTGGACCATCCAGCGCGGCGCGGACGTCGCCGTCCTGAAGGCCCTGGGCGCCTCCACCGCGGGCCTGCTGCGCGACGCCCTCGGCCAGGCCCTGGTCCTGCTCACCGGCGGCACCCTCCTCGGCACCGCCCTCGCCGCCGCGCTCGGCGCCCTGGTCGCCGGCACGGCCGTACCGTTCCTGCTCACCCCCGCCACCGTCCTGGTGCCCGCCGCCGTGATGATCGTCCTCGGCGCGCTCGGGGCCGCCCTGTCGGTCCGCCGCATCACCTCCGTCGACCCGCTGACCGCCCTGGGGAGCACCCGATGAGCCTGAGCCTCACCGACATCACCCTCACCTACGCCGACGGCGACGACCGCCTGACCGCCCTCGACCGGGTCACCCTCGACGTGCCGGGGGGCAGCCTCACGGCCGTCGTCGGCCCCTCCGGTTCCGGGAAGTCGAGCCTGCTGGCCGTCGCCGCGACCCTCGTCACCCCCGACTCCGGCACGGTCACCATCGACGGCACCAGCACCTCGGGCATGACCCGCGGCGAACTCACCGAGCTGCGCCGCCGCACGATCGGCATCGTCTTTCAGCAGCCCAACCTGCTGCCCTCCCTGACGGCCGCCGAACAACTCCAGGTCATGGCCCACCTCGACGGCCGCTCCCCCGCCAAGGCCCGGCCCAGGGCGATGCGGCTGCTCGACGCCGTCGGTCTGGCCGAGCAGGCGGACCGGCGCCCCCACCAGCTCTCCGGCGGCCAGCGCCAGCGCGTCAACATCGCCCGCGCGCTGATGAACGACCCCGCCGTCCTCCTGGTCGACGAGCCGACCAGCGCTCTCGACCACGAACGCGGCGCCGCCGTCATCGACCTGCTCACCCGCCTCACCCACGAACAGCGCACCGCCACGATCCTGGTCACCCACGACCGCGCCCACCTCACCGCCGCCGACCGGATCGCCGAGGTCCACGACGGACGCCTGAGCCTTCCGTCACCGATGCGCTGACGCACGGCCGGCCCGTGTCGTGGAACCGTGCACCATGCGGTCCCTGCCGCCGTGGACGACCACGGTGGGCGCGGTGACGCGGCGCGGTTCGACCGCGCGGTCGCCCGGCGCCCGGCCGCACCACTCCGACAGGCGGCGCTTCATGGGCCCGCGTGTCCCGGCCGTGTTCCGACGCCGCGGTGGCCCGCTCCCGCTGCCGCGCCTCGTCGGGCGGGACGACGCGGGAGCCGACGCGGTCGAGGTGCCGGGTCACCGGTTCCCCGGCGGGCCCGGCGGGGCGTCCGGCCGGGCGTCCGGCCGGGCGCACGGGGACGGAGAGCGCCGGTTGCCCGGCCTTCTGGTCGAGGGGCAGCGCGCTCGCGCCGCCCCTCGGCGTGCCGGCCGGGCGGACGCGTTCGGTGCCGAGGGCGGGCCGCGCGTCCCCGGCCGAGCGGTGCAACGCCTCCCGGGCCGTCACACGACATCCGAGGGGACGTCAACTCGTCGCGTGACACCGGAACTTCGTCTGCTCACGCTGTGAGAACCTTGTGTGAATGACATGCTCTCGTCATCATGACCAAGGGAATCATCTACCCGCATAGACCCACTGGGGCCCGGTTCCCGCGTCACCCACCCCCTGACCACGTGTCACCGACCACTCCACCTCCGGAGGATCGATCCTCGTGAGATCTCGCCACACCCGCAGACGCGGCACCCTCACCGCCGCCGCGGCCACCCTGGTCACCTTCTGCGCGGCCCAGACCCTGACCGCCGCACCCTCGGCCTTCGCGGCCCCGGTGCCCGGCCCGGCGGCCGCCCGTGCGGCGCACGCCCACTCCGCCACCGCGTCCGCCGTCACCTCCGCCCAGGACCGGGCGGCCCGTGCCATCGCGCGCTCGCTCGGCGACGCCTCCTGGAACACGCGGCTGCGCGCGGCCGCCCTGAAGTCGCGCGAGGTGCCCGTCACCGAGCGGGCGAGCGGCTCGCTGAAGTCCCAACTCTCGGCCGCCGACCGGCAGATCGCCGCGGCCAAGGGCCTGGACGCGAAGACCGGCTCGCTGCTCCAGCTGCGCCTCGGGGACCCCTCGATGCGCGCCTCTCTGGCGGCAGGCACGGCCCCCTGGGTCGCCGCCGCCGTCTCGGACGACGACGCCACCAGCGTCACCGCCTACGACAGCCGGGGCCGCGCCCACCGCGTGGACGCCCGCAAGGCCCCCGCGCACCCGGTGTACGTCGTCGACGTCGACAGCTCCAAGGCGCTGGCGGCCGGTCTGGACGTCCTGAGCAAGGAACTGGTCAAGGACGGCGTGCGGTCCGCGGCGCCCGCGGCGGCGGTGAACACCACGGCCACGCCGCGGGCGGCGGCCACCACCGCGGGCTACTGGACCACGAAGATCACGGCCGTCGAACTCTCCGACGACGAGGAGCCCTGGATCAAGGGTGCCGCCGAGATCTACACCCTGGTCAGCGGCTTCGGCCAGGACGGCAAGGTCCGCGTCGACCCCGTGGACATGCCGTACCTCGACTACGACGGCACCGTCTACAAGCCCAACCAGATCCTCGTGAACTGGTCGAACTACAAGTACAACCTGGCCGACGCCGTGATGATGGAGGACGACGGCAGCACCAACTACCGCGACCTCGCCAAGGCGATCGCCACGGCGTTGCTGACCATCACCGACCAGGGCACCTACATCCCGCTGGTCAACGCGATCCTGGACGCCATCCCGAACGACTGGTGGACCGACGACCCCGACTACGTGGACTCCTGGTACACCCTGGCCCAGAACAACCAGGGCACGTACTACGGCGCCCGGGGCAACGGCTGGATGACCGTGGAGCCGTACTTCGTCGAGCAGTTCTGACGGACGGCACCGAACGGGGCCTGCGGGGAGCGGAGTTCCCGGCAGGCCCCTCCGTGTGTCATGCCGTGACCATCATTCCACCACGGATGGCCGGTTTCCGCACACGGAGCGGCATTTCACCAAAAACCGTGCTGGGCGCGCCTTCCGGTCGGCAGGATAGAGGTCATGGACCTTGGGAATGTCAGGCCGGACGGGGTTCGTCCGATCGTCGTGCGCGTTCCGGTGGAGCCGGTCGAGGCAGCCATGGAGGCCGACGCCCTCGACGCCGTGGTGAGCGCCGGCGAAGTGGCCGTGCGCGGGCCGCTGTTCGGGGTGGTCGCGCAGAGCGAGCAGGACGGGCAGCGCTGGCGGGCGGTGACCTCGATCACGGCCCCCTTCCCGCAGATGTCACGCGACAGCCTGAACTCCCTTCTCTGGTTCCGCGCGAAGGACGGGGTCGAGGACAGGGCCGAGCGCCGAGCCCTGCTCGCGGCGGTCACCCGGCTGGAGACCGAGCCCGTCGACGAACTCACCGTGCTCGGCACGCGCTACCGGATCGTCCGCGCCGAGGAGTACGCCGGCACGGGCGCGGGCGGCATCGAACTGCCGCGCCCGACCGACCCTGAGCCCCTCTCCGCTGACTGGAGCCTCGGCAGCCGGGAGCCGGAGGTCGACGCGGATCTGGTCCTGGACCCGGACGCGCCGCTCACCCCGGCCCTGGCCACCGAGCGGCTGGCGCTGCGCGACTTCGTCTACGCCGGCTCCCGCTTCCCCGACTTCGTGCTCCGCGAGTCCCGCCGGGCCCGGCGGACCCACCCGGACGTCGTGCTGCTGCCGGCCACGTTCACGGTGGTGGAACGCGACGGCAAGGGCTGGGGGCCGGTGAGCCGCCCGCACACCACCGCGCTCGGCGCCCGCAAGGCCCTGGACTTCCTCCTCACCTGGCTCGAACCGCGTACCCGCGGCCTGATCCCCGTGGACGCCGACCGGCTCGTCGACGCCCGCACCATGGCGGCCGAGGACCCGGGCGCCGACCCCGAACTGGTCGCGTACGCCGATGCCTCCGAACGGCTCCGCTCCGGCCGCGTCAACCAGCTGGAGGTCTTCGACACCACGTACCGGATCATCCGCACGCGCCGCATGCTGCGCTGGGGCTGCGACGGACCCGAGAAACCGCGTCCCTCCGACACCAGCGAGCACGGCCCCGAGCGCATCCACCCCGTGCTCGACGAGGACGGCGTCGTCCATCACGACCACGCCGAGGAGGAGGACGACTGACCGCTGCGGGGCTGCGCGAGGACCACCGCTGCGACGACCCCGGCGGCGCCGAGGAGTTGGAGCGGACGCCGCGTCCGGCCGGGCAAGAGGCGACCGGGGACCGTCGCGCACAGCGGTGAGGCGAAGGAGAGGAACGGGCGGCGAGCGCGGGCAGTCGGACCAGCCCGCGGAACCACACCGCGTACGCCACGGGCGCGCCGACGAGCCGGGGCAGGCGAAGCCGCCGATGCGCCCCGGCCGAGGTGGTCCGGCAGCGACTCGCCGGCCACCGTCCCCGGCACCAACACCAGTCTTCCGAGGGAGAGTTGCCACCCGGTGAAGGCCGGCAGTCCGACCCTCGGGCCGTCCCCGCCGTTTCGTCGGCACGCTGCCGGACACCACGCACAGCGCGCCGAGCAGTCCGGCCACGACGCCGGTGGTGTCCGGTCCGGCGCCCGGCTGGGGCACCAGCGGGGCGATCCCGGCGGCACCGCGCGCGCAGGAGGCGAGGTGGGGCGGCCGGACGGTCGTCCACTGGCGGCGAGACCGTGCCGACTCAGACGGAGCGGGAGAGCCGTGCGCACGACCCGGGCCGGATCGGGGTTGACGTACGATCGGCCCGCCACGGGCCCCGCGCCCCTCCGCGCACCTCGGTGCGTACGCCCCGCGCCATCGCCCCCGCCGGGCCGCGCCGGCTTCCCGTCGGCCGCCCTCACTCCTCCTCGTGCCCCCTGAGGACGAGAACCGGGCAGGCGGCGTGCTGGACGCAGTGCTGGGCGACCGAGCCGAGGAGCAGGCCGCGGAAGCCGCCGAGACCCCGGCTGCCGACCACGAGCAGCACGGCGTCGCGCGAGGCCTCGATGAGGACGCCGGCGGGGGCGCCGTAGCGCACCACGGTGCTGACCTGAACGGTGGGGTGTGCCGCGACGGCCTCCTCGACCGCGTTCGTGAGTTCGCTCTGCGCCCGACCCTCCAGGGCGGCCTCGTCGGAGGCGGACGGCAGCAGCCAGCCGAGGGCACCGTGGAACTGCGGGACGTCCCAGGCGATCACCGCCTCCACCCGGCCGCCGGTGAGCACCGCCTGGCGCACCGCCCAGTCCAGGGCCTGCTTGGAGCCCTCCGAGCCGTCCACCCCGACCACGATGCGTTCTGTCTCGCTCTGTCGCTCGGCCATCCTCTTCCCTCGTCCTGTCCCTCGCCCTGTCCCCCGTCCTCGTGCCGAGTGCCCTCATCCGAAGGCGACACTGCTGGCGGCGTGCACGGGCAGCGATCCGGCGGGCCGGGGGACGCCCGTCGCGGGGTCGACGTCGAGCCACGTCACCTCGCCCGAGCGCTCATTGGCCGCGTACAGACGTCGGCCCGACGGATCGAGCACCAGGTCACGCGGCCGGCGGCCACCGCAGGGTACGGCCGTGACCAGCTCCGCCCGCTCCCCCGAGGCGTCGAGCGCGAGGACGGCCACGGTGTCGGTGCCGCGCACCGCCGCCCACAGATACCGACCGTCGGACGCGACCACAGGGGCCGAGGGCTGCGCCGGGATGTCCGAGCCGTCCGGGAACAGCGGCGTCTCACCGACCGCGCCGAGGACCCCGGCGGCCGCGTCCCAGCGGCACACGGTCACCGTCGGCCGGAGTTCCCCGAGGACGTAGGCATGGTCCCCCGAGGGGTGGAAGGCGAGGTGCCGGGGCCCGGTGCCCGGGGGCAGCGCGGTCGTGCCGTGCGGACGCAGTTCGCCCGTGCGCTCGTCCAGTGAGCAGACCCGCACCGAGTCGGTGCCGAGATCGACGACGAGGACCCAGCGCCCGGTCGGATCGGGGACGACCTGGTGGGCGTGCGGGGACCGCTGGCGTTCGGGGTGCGGTCCGGAGCCCTCGTGGTGCAGCACGCTGCTCGGGCGCTGAGGCAGGCCCTCGGCGGTCAGCGGCAGCACGCTGACGCTGCCCGAGCCGTAGTTGGCGGTCAGCAGATGTCCCTGCGCCAGGGTGAGATGGGTCGGTTCGTCGCCGCCGACCGGCACGGGCTGCCCGAGCGGGCGGGGCACCGCCTCGGTGGCGTCGTACGCGGCCACCGCTCCCGCCACCGTCTCCGAGACGGCGTAGAGGACGGGGCCCGCCTCCCCGTGCCCGACGGCGAGGTACGACGGGTCGGCGACGGTCTTCATGACGCCCGTCCAGGTCAGCGCCCCGGTGCTCGGGTCGAGGTCGGCCACGACGATCCCCGGCCCGCCCGCCGATGTGAACGACCCGATGAAGGCGCGCCCCGCGGCACCGCCGGCCATGAACCCTCCGCCCTCCGCCCCGCGCACAGCACGACGGAGTCACCACGATGCGGGCGGGCCGCCGGGGCGAAGCGGATTCGCCGTGCGACATGGCCCGGGTTTCACCGGAACGCATCAACGGCGCTTCCGGTCGCCGCGCGGTCCGCGGAGCCCCGTGAGACGGTGATCACGGTGTGCGAGGTCGCCGCAGGCCGCCGGGGACGCGGTGGGAGGACCGTACGGCCGCCGGGCGCGAGGCCGTGATCCGATCAGGAGGGCGCAAGCCGGTGAAGGCATTCGTGATGAAGGAGATCGGGAGCGTCGGCTTCATGGACAAGCCCGTTCCCGAGCCGGGGCCGACCGACGCCGTGGTGCGCACCACCAAAGCGCTGATCTGCACGTCCGACTCGCACACCGTGCAAGGCGGCATCGGGCCCCGGGAGAACCTGACCCTCGGTCACGAGGGTGTCGGTGTCGTGCACGCGGTGGGGGGCGAGGTCAAGGACTTCCGGCCCGGCGACCGGGTGCTGGTCGGGGCCATCACCCCCGACTGGGGCGACCTCGCCTCGCAGAACGGCTACCCCTCGCAGTCGGGGGGTCCGCTGGGCGGATTCAAGTTCGCCAACCTCAAGGACGGGGTGTTCGCGGAGTATTTCCACGTGAGCGGCGCGGACGCGAACCTGGCGAGGATTCCCGAGGGCATCTCCGACGAAGTGGCGGTCTACTGCGCCGACATGCTGTCCACCGGCTTCATGGGCGCCGAGCACGGAAACATCCCGATCGGCGGCACCGTGGCGGTGCTGGCGCAGGGCCCGGTCGGGCTGATGGCCACGGCCGGGGCACGGCTGCGGGGCGCGGGCCTGGTCATCGGTGTGGAGTCGGTGCCCAGCCGGCAGAAGCTCGCGCGGTTCTACGGCGCGGACGTGATCGTGGACTTCGGCAAGGAGGACGTGGTCGAGCGGATCCACGAACTCACCGGCGGGCAGGGCGTGGACACCGCCATCGAGGCGCTCGGCGCGGACGTGACCTTCCAGACCGCGGTCAAGGTGACCAAGCCGGGCGGCACGATCTCCGTCATCGGCTATTTCGGGCAGGGCGAGTTCGTGCACATCCCGCGCGTCGAGTGGGGTGTCGGCATGGCCGACAAGACGATCGCGACCGGCCTGTGCCCCGGCGGGCGGCTCCGTATGGAGCGGCTGCTGCGGGTGCTGGAGAACGAGCGCGTCGACCCGACCCGGATGACCACCCACCGGTTCCCCTTCAGCCGGATGGAGCGGGCCTTCGAGGTGTCGGACAAGAAGCTGGAGGACACCGTGAAGGTGCTGGTCAGCTTCGACGAGTGACGCGTCGCCCGGGGGATCGCTTCGGCGTCCGCAGGGCCCGGCGTCACAGAAGGACCGAGAGGCGAGGCCGTATGTACGATCCCGATCCGCCCTTCCGGCCGATCCGCAGTCAGGACGGCCATCTCCCGCTGGAGGACCTCGGCCTGATCGGGGACGGCACCACGGCGGCCCTGGTCGGCCTGGACGGCTCCATCCCGTGGATGTGCGTGCCCCGCTTCGACTCGGACGCCGTCTTCTGCGGCCTCCTCGACCACACGCGCGGCGGCCACTTCACCGTGGCGCCCGAGGACCTGGTGGAGGCCCGGCAGCACTACCAGCCCGACACCGGTGTACTGGTCACCGAACTGCGCTCCGCCACCGGTCTGGTGCGCCTCACCGACGCGCTCGCCCTCAGGTCCGGCGCGGACCTCACCGAGGACATGCCGGCCGGGCGGGCGGAGCTCGTGCGCTCGGCGGTCGTCCTGGACGGGCACGTACGGCTGCGGGCCGACCTGGAGCCGCGCGGCGGCGGACAGGCGCATGCGCTGTTCAGCGGGCTGGAGGTACGACCCCACCGGGGGCCCGGCCTCCGCCTCCACCTGCGCTCCAACCGGCCGTTGGCCGGGCTGCGCACCACCCACGACCTCCAGCAGGGCGACCGCCTCGACCTGGTGCTGTCCTGGGGGCGCTTCCACCGGCACCACCGTTTCGACACCGACGCCATGCTCAAGGGCACCGCCGACGCCTGGCGCCGCTGGATGCGGCACTGCGACTACGCCGGACCCCAGGCGGCCCTGGTCAGACGGGCCGCGCTCACCCTGAAGATGTGCGACGACTGGGCCAGCGGCTCGCTGGTGGCCGCGCCCACCTCCTCCCTGCCCGCGCCGATCGGCGGCATCCGCAACTGGGACTACCGCTACACCTGGATCCGGGACGCGGCGTACGCGGTGTTCGCGCTGCGCCGCATCGGGTTCGGCGGCGAGGCGGACTCCTTCCTCGGCTGGGTCCTCGACGCCTTCGAGCACAGCCGGCACCCCCGCATCATGTACACCCTCCAGGGCGACACGGTGCCCGACGAGGTGGAGGACGGCGAGCTGGCGGGCTATCGCGGCTCCGTCCCGGTGCGCTGGGGCAACGGCGCGACCGACCAGCGCCAGCACGACGTGTACGGCGAGATCCTCGACTGCGCGGACAAGTGGCTGCTGGCGGGCGGGGAGATCCAGGCCGCGCTGTGGACGGGCCTGGCCGGGCTCGCGGACGCGGCGGAGGGCGCCTGGCGCCAGCCAGACCAGGGGATCTGGGAAGTGCGCAGCGAGGGGCGGGCGTTCACCTACTCGGCCGGGATGTGCCAGGTGGCCCTGGACCGGGCCGTGCGCATCGGGGAGCGGCACGGACTGCCCGGCCGGATCGACCAGTGGCGGGCGGCGGCCGAGAACGTGCGCCGCGCCATCCTGGAGGAGTCCTGGGACGAGAGGTCGCGCACCCTCAGCGCCCATCTGTCCGGCGGCGGCGTCCTCGACGCGAGCCTGCTGGCGCTGCCGCTGCGTGAGGTCGTACCGGCCGATCATCCACGGATGGTGGCCACGACGGCGGCCGTTGCCGAGCGGCTGTCGGCCGGCGGCGGGCTGCTCTACCGCTATCTGCACGACGAGGCCCCCGACGGTCTCGCCGGTGACGAGGGCGCGTTCGTGCTGTGCAGTTTCTGGCTGGTCGACAACCTGGTCGGGCAGGGCCGCGTCGAGGAGGCCGGGGAGCTGTACGCGTCCCTGTGCGCGCGGACCAGCACGCTCGGGCTGCTGTCCGAGCAGATCCACCCCACCACAGGAGAGTTCATGGGCAACTTCCCCCAGGCGTTCAGCCATATCGGCATCATCGCGAGCGGTGTGAACCTCCAGCGGGCGAGGGCGGCGAGCCCGCGGTGATCGGGCACCTCGTCGTCCTCGGTGCGACGGGCGACCTCAGCGGGCGCTTCCTCATGCCGGCCCTCGCCGCGCTGCGCGCCGCGGGGCACCTCGGCGACGGGTTCCGGGTGACCGGGGCGAGCCGCGAGGAGTGGACCACGGAGCGGTTCCGGGAGTGGACCGGCGAGTGGCTCGACCGGCAGGCCGGTGACATCCCGGCCGACGCCCGGCGAGCGGTCGTGGAGTGCGCCCACTACCGGCGGGCCGATGTCACCGACCCGGAGGACGTCCGTGCGGTCGTCGCCGGTGACGAACCCGTCGCGCTGTACCTCGCGCTGCCGCCCTCGCTGTTCCCCGGGGTGGTCTCCGCGCTGCACTCGGCGGGACTGCCGCCGGGGAGCAGGATCGTGCTGGAGAAGCCGTTCGGCGAGGACCTCGCAAGCGCGCGGGAGTTGAACGCCCTTCTCGCCGAACTGGTGCCGGAGCAGGCGGTGTTCCGGGTGGACCACTTCCTCGCCATGACGACGGTGCAGAACGTGCTGGGCAGCAGGCTCGCCAACCGGGTGCTCGAACCCCTGTGGAACAGCACCCACATCGCCGAGGTGGAGATCATTTGGGAGGAGAGCCTCGCGCTGGAGGGCAGGGCCGGCTACTACGACCATGTGGGCGCCCTGAAGGACATGGTGCAGAACCATCTGCTCCAGGTGCTCTGCCTCGTCGCCATGGAACCGCCGGTCACCCTCGGTGAGCGCGATCTGCGGGACCGCAAGGTCGACGTGCTGCGCTCCGTGCGGATGCTGACCGAGTACGACGTGGTGCACCGCACGCGCCGGGCCCGCTACTCCGCGGGCGCGATCGACGGGCGCGACGTGCCGTCCTACGCCGACGAGGAGGGCGTGGACCCCGGCCGCGGCACCGAGACGTTCGCCGAGGTGGAGCTGGAACTGGACAGCTGGCGCTGGGCGGGTACGACGTTCCGGCTGCGCAGCGGCAAGGGGCTGCGGGCGGACCGCAAGGAGGTCGCGGTGCGGTTCCGGCCCGTGCCCCATCTGCCGTTCGGGCACACCGGGGAGGTGGTGCCCAACGTGCTGCGCTTCGGGCTGGAGCCGGAGGGCCTGACCCTGGATCTGATGGGCACGGGCTCCCGGTCCGGCCATCTCACCGAGCTGGAACTGTCCGCCGAGCTGGAACCCGCCGAACTGCCCGCCTACGGACGACTGTTGCTTGACGTCCTGCGCGGCGACCCCGCTCTGTCGATCCGCGGCGACGAGGCCGAGGAGGCCTGGCGGGTGCTCACCCCGGTCCTCACCGCGTGGGAGCGGGATCTGGTCCCCCTGGAGGAGTACCCGGCGGGCTCCCACGGGCCGGCGTCCGCGCACCCTTACGGGCCCGGCCCGGTGACCAGGGAGGCGCTGCTGCACGAGGAGACGGTCCTGGGTACGGCGTCCGGCGACGGCCGGCCGTGAGGAGAGGAACAGTCCGATGCGTCGTGACCCTGGACAGCGCCCTCCGTGCGTCGTCGTGATCGGGGTGTCCGGGGTGGGCAAGACGACGGTGGCCCGGCTGCTCGCCCGGCGGCTGGACGTCCCCTTCGCGGAGGCGGACGACTTCCACTCCCGCGAGAACATCGCCAAGATGGTGTCGGGCGTGCCGCTCACGGACGCGGACCGGCAGACCTGGCTGGAGTCGATCGGCCGCTGGCTGCGCGCCCGCGACCGGGCGGCGACGGGCGGCGTGGTGCCCTGCTCCGCGCTGCGCCGCCGCTACCGCGACACCCTGCGGAAGGCCTGCCCGGACGCCTTCTTCGTGCACCTGACGGCTCGGCACGAGGAAGTGGGGCGGCGGATGAGCGAGCGCTCCGGACACTTCATGCCGCGCGCTCTGCTGGAATCGCAGGAGGCGACGCTGGAACCGCTGGGGCCCGACGAACGGGGCGGTGCCGTGGACGCGGGTCCGGCTCCGGGGGTCGTCGTCGAGTCGGTTCTGGGGCTCATGGCCGAGAGGGACGGCACGGCCCGCAGCGCCGACGAGGACGACCGGGCCGACGACGGCGCCTGACCGGCGCGCGCTCGCGGGGGCGGGCCGACCCGGGCGACGGCGGTCGCCCGGATGCCCGCCCTGGCGGTGTCAGCAGCCGCAGCTGTAGTAGAGGGCGTCCCAGTGGGTGCCCTCGTCGGCGTAGACGTTTCCGGAGGCCGCGGTCCACATCGGGTAACCGTCGCCGCGCAGGCCGGAGTAGGTGAAGCTGTTCTTGATGTAGTTGGTGATGCAGGTGTTCTTGCCGTAGTCGAGCTTGTAGCCGTTCCAGTGCGAGTACGTGCCGGAGGCGTGCCCGGTCTCGGTGCCGCCGGTGATGTTCAGGGCGCAGCCGCTGGCCTGCTTGAGGGTCACGGCGCCCTGGGCGGTGGCCAGGTTGAGCTGCTCGAACGACGTACAGGTCGAATTGTTGCGGTC
This sequence comes from Streptomyces sp. NPDC001056, assembly GCF_053598955.1. Lineage (NCBI taxonomy): Bacteria > Bacillati > Actinomycetota > Actinomycetes > Kitasatosporales > Streptomycetaceae > Streptomyces > Streptomyces sp. NPDC001056. Next base: position 92,828 of record NZ_JBSFLI010000030.1, read on the forward strand.
GGAGCAGTTGCCGGACGACGACCAGGTGATCCCGGCGTCGCGGAACATCTGGGTCGCGGTGGCATTGCTGATCTTGGTGACCGCGAAGGCGTCCGTCGCGGTGCCGAGGACGGCGACACCGGGGGCGACGACGAGCGCGAGTGCGGTCAGCGCGGAGCGGACCTTCATGAGGGGGCCTCCTGCGTATGGCCGGGCATCTTGTGGGGCGACTGTGCAGGTGGTGCCTGGGGATGATGCCAGAGATCCACACGCGTCCGCCAGAGACGGCGGACACCGGCCACCCTTCCCCGCGCCGACGGGACGACTTGCCCTCCCATACCCCCGTGGGTATACGCTGAACCGCAGCCAATACCCCCCTGGGTATAAAATCATCGTGGAGATACCCCCCGGGGTATAAGAGAGGTCCGGGCGACCGGCCCCCTCCGTACCACCCGCACCAGGAGGCACCCATGCACTTCGCCCAGCACTACCTCGACTGCCTGTCCCAGGCCGCCTACGTCATCGGCGATCCCACCAGCGGCAAGGCCGTCGTGGTCGACCCCCGCCGGGACGTGGACGAGTACGTCGCGGACGCCGAGGCCCACGGATTCACCGTGGAAGCGGTCATCAACACCCACTTCCACGCCGACTTCCTCGCCGGCCACCTGGAACTCGCCCAGCGCACCGGCGCATGGATCGGCTACGGACAGCGCGCCGTCACCGAGTACCCCATCCGCAAACTCTCCGACGGCGAGCGGATCTCCCTGGGCGAGGTCACCCTCCAGATCATGGAGACCCCCGGCCACACCCCCGAATCGATCAGCATCCTCGTCTTCGAGAAGCCCGACGACACCGTCCCCTACGGCGTCCTCACCGGCGACGCCCTCTTCATCGGCGACGTCGGACGCCCCGACCTCCTCGCCTCCGCCGGCGTCACCGCCGAGGAACTGGGCGCCATGCTCTACGACAGCGTCCACCACAAGCTGATGACCCTGCCCGACGAGGTCCGCGTCTTCCCCGCCCACGGCGCCGGCTCCGCCTGCGGCAAGAACCTCTCCACCGAACTCCAGTCGACCATCGGCATGCAGCGCCTGACCAACTACGCCTGCCAGCCCATGGACCAGGACACCTTCGTCCGCCTCGTCACCGCCGGCCAGCCCGCCGCCCCCGGCTACTTCTCCTACGACGCCGACCTCAACCGCCGCAACCGCGACCTCTACCGGACCACCGAAGACGCCCCCGCCCTCGACCTCGCCGAGTTCACCCGCCTGCACACCACCGGCGCCGTCGTCCTCGACACCCGCGACCAGTTCGAATTCGCCGCCGGCCACCTCGCCGGCTCCGTCAACGTCCCCCTCGACGGCCGCTTCGCCGAACAGGCCGGCAGCGTCCTCACCCCCCAGGACGAAATCCTCATCATCGCCCCCGAAGGCCGCGCCGAGGAAACCGTCACCCGCCTCGCCCGCATCGGCTTCGACCACGTCCACGGCTACGCCGCCGACCCCCAGCAGCTCTTCCACACCCACCCCGACCAGATCCGCCAGGCCGACCGGCTGACCGCCCAGACCCTGCGCGAACAGCTCACCTCCCCCCAGCCCCCGCTCGTCCTCGACGTCCGCAACTGCGGCGAACGCGACGAAGGCCGCTCCATCGAGGGCGCCCTGCACATCCCCCTCGCCGAACTCGCCAAGCGCCTCGACGAGGTCCCCGCCGAAGGCCCCCTCGTGGTCCACTGCGCCGGCGGCCACCGCTCCTCCATCGCCGCCAGCCTCATCCGCCACCACGGCCGCACCGACGTCTACGACCTCCTCGGCGGATACGGCGCCTGGGAAACCGCCGCCTGAACCGCCGGGTCCCCGGCGAGAAACCTCACGACCGAGAAAGGAGTCACCCATGTGCCGACGCGTCACCTGCTCGACCTGCGGCAAGGCCACGTACGCGGGCTGCGGTAACCACGTGGAACAGGTCCTCGCGGGCGTACCGCGATCCCGGCGGTGCGACTGCCCGCCCGCGCCCAAGCGCTCGTGGTGGCCCTTCGGCCGCCGCTGAGCACCGGCCGGCCGAACCAAGGGGCCCGGTACTCACCGGCCCCTTCTCACTCTCCCCGCTCCTGGAGGACCTCCGTGGGCTTCGCCGACGACCCCCTCATACCCTCCGACGCCGAGGGCGCGGGCCGGGGCGACGGTGTCCGCCTCCTCGGCGACGGCCGCGTCCCGGCCACGGACACCGTCCGAGGCCCGCGCACGGGCCGGCCCGGCGCAGGCGCGCCCGTGCGGCTCGGGCTGCGCGCCAACTGGCCGCAGTTCACGCTGCTCGTCGTCGTCAACGTCTGCGTGGGCGGCCTGGTCGGTCTGGAACGCACCACCGTCCCGCTCATCGGCACCCGGACCTTCGGTCTCGTCGACGACCTGGCCGTCTTCTCCTTCATCATCGCCTTCGGTCTCACCAAGGCCCTCACCAACCTCGCGGCCGGTGCGCTCACGGCCCGCTTCCGCCGCAAGCAGCTCCTCCTGGCCGGCTGGCTCCTCGGCGTCCCGGTCCCGTTCGTCCTCGCCTGGGCGCCGTCCTGGGGCTGGATCGTCGCGGCGAACGTGCTGCTCGGGCTCAATCAGGGCCTGGCCTGGTCCATGACCGTCAATATGAAGATCGACCTGGTCGGCCCGGCCCGCCGGGGCCTCGCCACCGGTCTGAACGAGGCGGCCGGCTACACGGCCGTCGGCGTCACGGCCCTGCTCACCGGCTACCTCGCCACGCACTACGGGCTGCGCCCCGTGCCCGAGCTGATCGGCGTGGTCTTCGTCGTCGCGGGCCTCGCCCTCGCCCTGGTCGTGCGCGACACCGCCGCCCATGTCGCCCTCGAACTGGCCCGGCACCCCGAGCCGCTGCCCGGCGACGAGAGCACCGGCCTGGCCGCGACCTTCGCCCGGGTCTCCTGGCGCCACCGCTCCCTGCGCGGAGCGAGCCAGGCCGGGCTGGTGAACAACCTCAACGACGGCCTGACCTGGGGCGTGTTCCCCCTGCTCTTCACCGACCACGGCCTCGGCCTCGCCGCCGTGGGGCTCATCAAGGGCCTCTACCCGATCCTGTGGGGCCTCGGGCAGATCCCCACCGGCCAGCTCAGCGACCGCATCGGCCGCAAACCCCTCATCGTCACCGGGATGCTCGTCCAGGCCGCCGGCTTCGTCCTCGCCCTCGCCCTGCTGGACACCCCGCTGCTGGCGGGCGTCCTGTCCGCCGTGGCGCTCGGCATCGGCACCGCCATGGTCTACCCGGCCCTCATCGCCTCCGTCTCCGACCACGCCCACCCCGCGTGGCGGGCCAACGCGCTCGGCACCTACCGCTTCTGGCGCGACATCGGCTACGCCGCCGGCGCCCTGGTGGCCGGAGTCCTCGCCGACGCCTTCGGCCTGCGGACGACCGTGGTCGCGGCCGCCGCCCTCACCGCGGCCTCCGGACTGCTCGCGGCCCGGTGGATCACGGAACGGCACGCCCCTCGCCGACCGCCCGGTACGGCGGTACGGCGGCCCCCTTCGCGACGGCGCGACGCGCCGCGACCTTCTGCACCAGCCCGTACACCAGCGCGACCAGCAGGGCGTGCGGCTGCCCCGGCAGCGCCTGTACGACGACGACCGCGCTGACGCTGACATTGCTCATCCCGCACGCCAGGGTGACCGAGGCCCCGGCGGCGGGCGGCAGCCGCAGCGCACGGGCGGTGAGCGAACCGGCGAGGAAGGCCAGCCGGCACACGGCCCACCCCACGGCGGCGCAGAGCACCACGACCGACCAGGGCTGCTCGTGCAGTACGGGAACGGCGGCGGTCGCGTTGACGTAGGTCAGCGCGAGCATCGCCGCCATCGCCACCAGCGGCGCCCGGGTCAGCAGGCGGCCGCCGATGCCGCGGGGAAGGAACCTCCGGGCGAGCAGCCCGACCGCGCAGGGCAGGGCGACGGCGCCGGTCAGCAGCGCCCGCGCCTGGCCGGCCGCGCTGTCGACCAGCGTCTGCGTCCGAACCGCCGACGGCAGGACATGGCCCAGCAGACCCAGCGTCGCGGGCATGGTCAGCGGACTGAGCAGCGCGGACAGGAGTACGACGGCCAGCAGGGCGGTGACGTCGCCGTCCCGGCCGATCCAGACCGTCGCGGCGGCGGCCACGGGGGCCGCCGCGATCAGCGCGACGGCCGTGGACAGACCCCCGGCCGGCCCGCGCAACCCCGCGGCGGACAGCACCAGGGCGGTGGCGGGCGCCAGGACGAAAGCGGTCAGCAGATGCGCGGCCAGTCCCGCGAGCACGACCTTCGGTCGCCGGACGGCGGCCAGGGCCCGCTCCGGCGGCACCTGGAAGGCGGCGGCGAAGAGGATGACGAACAGCGCGACGACGGACACGTCGAGGCGCAGCCCGAAGAGGCCGACCGCGGCTTTGCGCAGCCGGGCCCCGGGCTCGGGCACGAGCAGGGCGAGCAGGTAGCAGACGAGGACGGCAGGGCCCAGAGGCCGGTGGATCCCACCGGAGGGCCGGCTGCCGCGGGCAGGGCGAGCGGGCATGCGGAGTTCCTTGGTGTGCCGCAGGGGTTTCAGGGACGCGAAGAGGCGACGCGGGCGCGCCCGGTACGGGCTCGAACCGCGCCACCGGGCACTCCCTAGACCCTGAGCAGCACTTCCGGACGGCCGCCGGGCACCCGGCGGGGCGCGGGCGGCTGCGGGGACGGCGGCGGCGCGCTCGCCGGCACCGTCCGGTGCGCCCCGTCCGAGACGCACGCCTGGGCGCGCGGGGCCGGGTCGGGAGCCACCGCGGCGACCGGCTTGGCGCCATGGCACCGGCTGCCCGCGGTCCTGTGCGCGTCGGGGGCCGCGGCCCGGGGCGCGGACGCGACCGGCTGCCGGTGCGAGAAGCCGGGCGCGGACGCGACGAGCTGCCGGTGCGAGAAGCCGGACGCGGATCCGGCCAGGGTGCGCATGCGCGGGCAGCCGCCGAGCGCGGCGGCGAGGACGGCGCCGACGAGCACGGCGACGAGGAGGGCCGCCCAGGCAGGGCGCGCGCTCGCCGCCGGCCTCGTCCCCTCGTCCCACAGACGCACGCCTCGGACGCTACGACGCCCGCGCGGCAGCGGACGTTCGCCTCGCGAGGACGCGGCGCAGCGTCCCCCGCACGGGTCTGCGGCAGGCGCGCACGGCCGCGGATCCACTCGCCGCTGATCCACTCGCCCCGGATCCACTCGCCGCTGATCCACTCGTCGCGGCTCCACTGGCGCGGCATGCTCACCGGCCGCCTCTGACACCTCGGCCGGGCCGGTCCGACGACGGCCGGCCCGCCCTTCCGGAACGGGCACGAGCAAGGAATACCCCCTGGGGTACTCGTGTTAGGGTCTTACACATACCCCGGGGGGTACATACCGAAGGGAACGTCCCCGTGTTCTTCATCGACACCATCGAGATCGAGGGCCTCGGTAACCGCAGCTACCTCGCCGGCGGCCGGCAAGCCGCCGTGGCGGTGGACCCGCCGCGCGACTTCGACCAGGTCCTCGCGGCGGCGGTGCGACACGGCGTACGGATCACCCACGTGGTGGAGACCCACATCCACAACGACTACGTCACCGGCGGCCTGGAGCTGGCCCGGGTGACCGGCGCCGCCTATCTGGTACCGGCCGACGCGCGGGTGTCGTTCGCGCGGGTGCCGGTGGCCGACGGCGACACCGTCGCCCTCGACGACGGGCTGGAACTGCGGGCGGTCGCCACCCCCGGCCACACTCCCCACCACACCTCCTACGTCCTGCGCGAGCAGGGACGGCCGGTGGCCGCGTTCACCGGCGGCTCCCTGCTGATCGGCACGGTGGGCCGGCCCGACCTGGTCGAGCCCCGCCTGACCGAGCGGCTGGCCCGCGCCCAGCACGCCTCCGCCCACCGGCTGGCCGCCGAACTGCCGGACGAGACGTCCGTGCTGCCCACGCACGGCTTCGGCAGCTTCTGCTCCTCCGCGCAGGCCGAGGGCGACACCACCACCATCGGCAAGGAGAAGTCGGCCAATGCCGCGCTCACCACGGACGTCGACTCCTTCGTCGCCCGGCTGCTCGCCGAGCTCGACGACATTCCCGCCTACTACGCGCACATGGGCCCGGCCAACGCCGCGGGTCCCGCGCCGGTGGACCTCACCCCGCCGGCCGTCGCCGACGGCCGGGAGATCGCGGCCCGGCTCGCGGCCGGCGAGTGGGTCGTGGACCTGCGCAACCGTGTCGCGTTCGCCGAGGGCCATGTCGCCGGTTCCTTCAACTTCGAGGCCGACGGCAAGATCGCCACGTACCTTGCCTGGATGATCCCGTGGGGCAAGCCGGTCACCCTGCTCGCCGAATCCCCCGAGCAGCTGGCCGCCGCCCAGCGCGAGCTGGTCCGGGTCGGCATCGACCGGCCCGCCGCCGCGGCGACCGGCGCGCCCCAGGAGTGGGTGGCCGAGGGCGACAGCCTCGTCTCCTTCCCCCGCTCCACCTTCGCCGGCCTGGCCGAGCGCGGCACGGACGGCGTCGTCGTCCTCGACGTGCGCCGCGACTCCGAGCGCGCCGACGGCCACATCGAGGACTCCGTCCACATCCCGATCCACCAGCTGCCCAAGCGGCTGGGCGAGATACCGGCGGGCACCGTCTGGGTGCACTGCGCCGGGGGCATGCGGGCCGGCATCGCCGCCTCCCTGCTGCACGCCGCCGGCCGGGACGTGGTGGCCGTGGACGACGGCTTCGACTCCGCCACCGCCGCAGGCCTGGCCGTGGTGACCGGCTGACCGGCACCGCCCACCGCCTGCTCCGATCCATCCGTTTTCCCGAGAGGCCGAGCGATGTCCCTCCTCCCCCACGACCAGGACCGTGTCACCGTCGACGAGGCTGTCCGGTACACCCGGGGCGCCGATGCCGCGGCCGTTCTGCTCGACGTGCGTGAGCAGCGTGAGTGGGAC
>NZ_JBSFLI010000031.1:0-98238 GCF_053598955.1 Streptomyces sp. NPDC001056
CTGGACCAGTGCTTGCGGCCCTGGAGCGTCTCGCGTTTGAACGTCGCGTTGAAGGACTCGGCGAGCGCGTTGTCCGCCGAGCTGCCGACGGCACTTTCGCGCTCGCCGAGTGGCGACGAGCAGCGGCCCACGGGCTCGCCCCGCTGAAGCCGGGGAAGGGCCCCGCTGAAGCCGGGGAAGGGCCCCGCTGGAGCCGGGGCAGGGTGTTCACCCCACACCGCAGGTGTGAGGCGTGGGGCGGACTCCCCGCTCCCGCGCCGGGGGCGCCGGCGGTGCGGCTGGTCGCGAGCACGCGGAGAAGTCAGGGGAAGTCACTCGTCCCGGTGCCAGGGCGCATCGCGTCGGGTCGGCGTCGGCTCGGCGGCGAGACGCAGGGCGTACCGGTCCGGGTCGTGACCGGGCACGGGTCCGAGGTAGTGGTGGCCGGTCATGTGGCACCAGGCGGGCAGATCGAGCGGAGCCGCGGGATCGGTGGCGATGACGTGGACGACCGTGCCCGGCTCGGCGCCGTCGATCTCCCCGCGCAGGCGAAGCAGGAGGGTGACGCAGAGGAGGCCGGTGCCGTCGACGGTGATGTCAGGGGCCGGAGTCTCGTGGTTCAGGGGGTTCATCGGCGGTAGGCGGTGACGGCGACGGCGGGCAGAAGGGCGAGGGAGAGGATGCCGCCGGTGAGGGCGAGGGCAGGGTAGCTCGTGGCGGCGACCATGATGCCGGAGGCCATGCCGCCGGTCGCTCCGGCGATGGCGATGGAGACGTCGACCAGGCCCTGGGTCCGGGCCCGGGTGGCGAGCGGAACGGTGTCGGTGATGATCGCGGTGCCTGAGACGAGCCCGAAGTTCCAGCCGATGCCGAGCAGGGCCAGGGCGAGCGCGAGGAGGGCGATCGAGTCGCCGGGCGCGAGCGCGGCGAGGATGCCGGACGCCAGGAGGGTGAGCCCGGAGGCGGCCGCGATCTTCATGCGGCCGTAGCGGTCGACGAGCCATCCGGTGAGCGGGGAGGGCAGGTACATGGCGCCGATGTGGATGGCGATGACGAGGCCGGAGGCGGCGGTGCCGTGGCCGTGGTCGTGCATGTGGACCGGGGTCATCGTCATGATCGCGACCATGACGAGTTGGGTGAGGACCATGACGAGCGCGCCGAGGACCACGCTGCCGTGACCGTCCGTGGTGGCGGTGTCGGTGGTGGCTGGGGCGGTCGCGGGATCGGCTTCCTCGGTCTCGGCGAGGGTGCGGGCCGTCAGGAGGGGGTCGGGCCGGAGGTAGAGGGAGAGGACGAGTGCGGCGAGCGCGTAGGCGGCGCCGGAGAGGATGAACGGTCCGGCGAGGTTGGGGATGCCGAGGTGTTCGGCGAAGGTGCCGGTGGGGGCGGCGAGGTTGGGGCCGGCGACGCCGCCGAGGGTGGTGGCGACCAGGACGGTGGAGACCGCGCGGGCGCGGTGGCCGGGTGCGGCGAGGTCGGCTCCGGCGTAGCGGGCCTGGAGGTTGGTGGCAGTGCCCGCGCCGTAGACGAACAGGGCGATGAACAGCAGGACGGGGTTGTCGACGATGGCGGCGGTGATGACCCCCGCCGAGCCGATCGCCCCGGTGAGGTATCCGGCGGCCAGTCCCGGGCGTCGGCCGCGGGCCTGGGAGATGCGTCCGACGGCGACGGCCGCGAGGGCGGAGCCGGCGGTGAACAGGGCGCTCGGCAGCCCGGCGAGGCTGGTGGAGCCGAGCATGCGCTGGGCGAGGAGGGCGCCGACGGTGACGCCCGCGGCGAGTCCGGCGCCGCTGAGGACCTGGGAGGCGACCAGAACGCGCAGGATGCGCCGTTGTGCCTGGTCGGCATCGGATATGAGGGCCGTCGTTCTGACGGGTGAGGTGTTGGTCATCTCTCTTCCGGGGCGGCGGTATGAGGACGGGTGGCGGTATGAGGGCGGGTGGCGGTATGAGGGCGGGTAAGGAAGCCGGGCGTGGCCGGGGGTTGGGGGGTTCGTGCGGTGAGTCGTACGGAGTTCGTTCGTGCGCCGGCACGGAGCCGCCTTCACGCATCAAGCCGGGGCCGTCAGTTGCGCTCGGGCGCCCGGGCAGGTCAGCGGGATCGATACCTTCTCAAGCGGTGACGCCGAGGGCGCCCTCGCCGCCGGAGCACGAGCGGCACAGTCCGTTCTCGCGGCGACTCCCAGCGCGAGCGACGTCACCAGCATGTAGTGACGGGCGCCGAGGTCGAGGGCGAGCGGCTCGCGGTCCGCGCCGCGGGCGATGGCGACCGTCTCGTATCCGAGTTTCGTCGCGAACTGGACGGCGAGGTGGCCCAGGCCGCCGATCCCGAAGACGGCGACGCGTCCGCCCGCGCGGATACCCGCCTTGCGGACGGCGTTGAAGGTGGTCACTCCCGCGCAGCCGAACGGGGCCGCGTCGAAGAGGTCGAGCCCGTCGGGGACACGCGCGAGCGCGTCGGCGGGCACGGTGATGCTCTGGGCCCAGCCGCCCGGGTAGGACAGGCCGGGAATCCTGCGTTCGGGACAGTGGACGACGTCTCCGACACGGCAGTACGCGCAGTGGCCGCAGCTGCCGCCGAACCAGCCGACGGCCACGCGGTCCCCGACCGCCCAGCCCACGACCTCGTCGCCCGTCTCCGCGATCACGCCGGCAACCTCATGGCCCGGGGTGACGGGGAAAGCGATGCCCTTGCCGGTGGCGGCGGCCGTTCCGATGTCGGCGTGGCACACGCCGCTCGCCGCGACCGACACACGGACCCACCGGGCGGGCGGCGATGCCGGCCCGGCCGTGGCGGGGTGCACGGGGCCACAGGGCTCGGTCACGACCATGGTCACGGCGGTGTCCGACATGGCGCCTTTCCGTTCCGAACGACGATACGTATAGCTGCTGGTTATGCTGAATCAGCAGGAACCCCACCGTAAGCAGAGGATGACGAGCCCGGTAGGGGACATCAGCGAATGGAGCGATAAGCCATGGCTATGGCGACGGATCGCCTGAATCTCGAACAGCTTCGGTATGCGCAGGCGGTCGCGGAGACCAAGTCGTTCAGCGCCGCCGCACGGGCCTACGGGGTCACACAGCCCGCCCTGTCCAACGGGATCGCCAAGCTCGAGGAGCGCCTCGGCGACAAGCTCTTCGACCGATCGCCGCGCGGAGTGACCCAGACCGCGTTCGGCGTCAAAATCCTGCCACTGATCGAGCGTGCCCTGGTCGCGCTCGACGCCGTCGCGGCCGAGGCCAGGCGGCTGACCGAACCCGGTGAGCAGAAGATCCGTATGGGCGTCTCGCCCCTGATCGGTTCCCACCTGGTAGCCCGGGCGTTCGCCATGGTCCAGGCCCTTCCCGCACCCCGGGACCTCGTGCTGCGCGAGGCGAACATGCATGACCTGCGCGCATGCCTGCTCGCAGGCCGGCTCGACATCATCCTCATCCCGGCCGTGTCCGCGATGCCGCGCTTCGAGCACCGCGTCATCGACGTCGAGCCGATCGTCGTCGTCAGCCCCGGCACCACGGAGGCGACCCCCGTCGAACTCGCGGAGGCCGGCAAGGAGCGGTTCATCCTCGTCCCCGACACCTGCGGCCTGACCACGTTCACCACCCAGCTCTTCGAGGCACATGAGATGCCCCTGAACAGCTATCCGGGCGAGGCCGCCGGCTACCGGGTCCTGGAGGACTGGGCGAAGCTCGGCCTGGGCTCGGCGATGATCCCCCGCTCCAAACTCACCTCGCCCGACGTCTGCCACCGCCCATTGCTGGACCAGGGCCGCGAGGTACAGATCTCCTTCGAAGCGGTCTGGAGCGCCGACTCTCCTCTCGGCCCGGACCTGCTCCGCCTCGCCGACAACCTCGCGGCCGCCCGCCGCTCCTGAACTCGAACTCGTGATGCCGGAGCAGCTGACGCGGACCCCGGCCTCGGCCCGGCTGCTTCTGGCCGGCGTCGGACCGGGGTCAGGGCATAGGGCGGCCCCGGTCCGTGAGCGTCCGGGCGCACACGATCACGGCGTGGGCCGCTGCACGCCCCCGCGCCATCCGTCAGAGCGGGTGATGCCGTCCATCAGCAGGTCAAGCAGCCGCTCAGCCTGCTCCCGCTGATGGCCGGCCCCGGCCACGAGGGTGACACCCGCCAGAGCCATGAGGATGTCGTGGGAGGCTACGTCCCGCCGGATCACCCCCTGGGCGACGCCGGCGAGACGGAACTCTTCGACCGCACCGGTCAGCTGCTCGCGCGTCTGTGAGCTCAGATGCTCGTCGTTCCGCAGGAGGGACTTGAGCGTGTCCGCCATGCCGTGTTTGGCGGCAAGGTAGTCCAACACCTCCGACATCCAGGACCGCAGGGCCCGGTCAGCGGGCAGCCGACCGAGAAGTGCCGACGTCCGGTCGGCGAGACGGGAGGTCTCGTAGCGGTAGGTGGCGTCGACGAGCTGCTCACGGGTCGGGAAGCGCCGGTAGAGGGTGCCGATCCCGACGCCCGCGTCCTTCGCGATCTGTTTCAGGGTCGCGGCGGCGCCGTCCCGCGCGAAGGCCAGGGCGGCCGCGGCGAGCAGTTTGTCCTCGTTGGCTCGCGCGTCGGCCCGGGTCGGCCGGACGAACGGATCCGTCATGCGTGTTCCTCTCTGCTTGCTAAGCGGAGTCGACTCCGCTTATCGTGCGGGCAGCAACCGGAGTCGACTCCGGTTGCCGGGACGGTAGCAGGCTGATGCCGGCCGTCCCGTCGCACTGCCGCGTCCGCAGAAGGGCCGTCCACGCCATGCAGTACCGCACGCTGGGGAGTACCGGGGTCCAGGTCAGCTCGCTGTGCCTGGGCTCGATGATGTTCGGGAAGTGGGGGAACCCCGACCATGACGATTCGATCGCCCTCATCCGCACCGCGCTCGATGCGGGTGTCAACATCATCGACACGGCCGACGTGTATTCGGGCGGTGAGTCCGAGGTCATTGTCGGAAAGGCAGTCGCCGGACGGCGCGACGAGGTCGTCCTGGCAACCAAGGTGTCGAGCCCGATGGGCCCCGGCCTCAACGAACGTGGCGCCTCGCGGCGCTGGATCGTTCGGGCCTGCGAGGAGAGTCTGCGCCGCCTGGACACCGAATACATCGACCTCTACCAGGTACACCGGCCCGATCCCACCACCGACGTCGACGAGACCCTGGGTGCGCTGTCCGACCTGGTACGCGCAGGCAAGATCCGCTACGCGGGCTCTTCGACATTCTCCCCCTCGGCCATCGTGCAGGCGCAGTGGACCGCCGAACGGCGGCAACGTGAACGATTCGTCTGCGAACAGCCGCCGTACTCCCTCCTGGCCCGGGGCGTCGAGACCGATGTGCTGCCCACCTGCGAGGCCTACCGGATGGGGGTACTCGCCTGGAGCCCGCTGGCCGGGGGCTGGCTGTCCGGCCGCTGGCGTCGGGACGCGGCCGACCCGTCCAGCCACCGCACGCGGACGATGCCCTTCCGCACCACGCTCTCCCACTACGACCTGGACGTCCCCGGCAATCAGGCCAAACTCGACGCGGCCACCGAACTGGCCCGGATCGCCGACGAAGCCGGTCTGACACTGATCCAGCTGGCACTGGCGTTCGTCACCACCCACCCCGCGGTCACCGCAGCGGTCATCGGCCCCCGCACCGCCGAGCACCTGCACAGCCAGCTGAGCTCAGCGGACATCGTCCTGGAACCCACTGTGCTCGACCACATCGACCGCGTCGTGGCACCCGGCACCGACCTCAACCCCGACGACACCGGCTACGGTGCGGCGGTCCTCGTCGATCCCCGGCGTCGACGCCGCGCCGTCACCCCGCGAACCCCGGCGGTTCCCGTCGGACTTCAGGGCGGGGATGTCACTGAATCCACGACTCGCGCTTCACGGCTCGGGTGATCCGGCCGAGGTCGACCGCGGCGGGGTTGCCCTCGTTGACCACGCCGAGAGGGTAGCCGCAAGCGGGGCGAACGTTGCCCGTTGCGGTACTGGCCATGCGCCTTGATGTGCGCGACTCCAGCGCCGTCGGCGGGCATCTGGGTCGTCAAGCCCATGTAGGCCATGTCGTGGTCCGCAACCTCACCGCGGCCGAGCCCAGCCCCGATCCGGACCTGGACGGGCTCATGGACTCGGCGAACTCGGCTGGGTTCTGTCTCTTTGGTCAGCGTCGGGTCCAGATGAGGATGCCGGCGAGGTGGAGTGCGGCCTGGTAGGCGATGGCGAGCTTGTCGGTTCGTGCACCGGCCGCCTCCCGCCAGGGCCGGATGGCATGGCGCGCGCCGAGGGCCGCTGACCGAGTGCGGTAAGCACGCCCCGGTGGCTCCTCGACGTGGCGGACACCTGCCCCGCCCGGGACGAAGCCGCAGCCCGGGAGCCGAGGTGGAGCCGGATCACGCGTCCCCTTCCCGGGTGAGTTGGTACGGATCATCCATCGGATCGAGGTACAGCAGGTAGGTTGCGTCGATGTAGGGGCCCGACTGCGGGCCGCCACGGAAGTAGGCGACGGCAATGTCGGTGAACCGCATCTTGCCGCCACCGAGGTGCGTCATCCCTTCCGGCAGGTCGAGCGAGCCCAGCCATTCGGCCTGCCGCTGGTCGATCGTGCCGACATAGGTTCCGGACCTGCCGGATCCGGCCTCGCTCGCGGCCAGTACATCGCCGTACGAGGCGGCGTAGAGCACCTCGTACAGGGCCTTCTCGATCGTCTCCTCACCCCCTCCCCCGTAGACTTCGTACCTGCCCCTGACGCGGCCGTGCCAGTAACCGGGCTCGTTGATGGCCGACCTCGCGTACGACTGCCACGCGCGGTGTCCCGGGCGGAAGGAATGCGGCTCCTGCTTCACCCAGCCGATGAGGAAACCGCCACGGCTGCCATCGTCGACACGGACCTCCAGGGTCGTCGGCGTGTCACCCCTCCGGAGGAACAGATTCCTCCGACGCAGGTCGTCCTGGGTGCGCGCGGCCAAGCGACTCACGTCCATGACCGCATTGTGGGGGCCCCGCACTCAGAACACCACCCGCGTGTCCTTTCCCCGACTTCAACTCCCCACCGTCGGGGTCGAGGACCAGCGGACCGTCCTCGCGGACCGAGCCGCGCCCGAGCCGCAGATCCCCGATGCCGAAGGCGCCGGCCTTTCAATCGACCGCGTGGTGACCACCATCGAGGCGTACCGGGAGGTCAGCACGCCCGCCGCGGAAAGGCTCGGCGAGCGCCGCATACTCGTCTCCCACCGGTGTTTGCCGGGGGCCACGCTGATGCGCGTCGGCCTGCTGGAGGAGGCGGTACCGGAGCTCGAAGCGGCCCGCGTGCTGATGGCCGCAGAGCGCGACAGCGTCGGCGAGGCCATCACCCTGCTGGAGCTGGCGGCGGTCCGGATGTACGCCGCCGATGCGGACGTTGCCGTGAACTCCTGCGCGAGGACGCCGCGTTGCTGCCGCCTCGCCAGGCCGCCGTCCGCGGATCCGGTGCGGCTCATGAACGGCTTCTGGACCACGCTCCACCAGGCCGTCGACGACTGACACCGGGCTCACCGAGGGTGGGATCCCCTCGGTGAGCTCCCCGAACCGGCCACCACCGAGCCACCGTTCGGTTCTCGCGCCGGGCGTGGTCAGGCCGCATCCGTCCGGTCTCGTCCTCCGCACGGCACCGGTTCGGCAGGGGCGAGGCACGGCGTCCTGTCGCCGGAGGTTCGGCGGCGCCGGAGCAGGACGGCCACGGCGATGGCCGTGACGACCGCGGTGATGGCGCCGCCGTGCAGGGAGGTGTGCAGTCCGGTGACGAACGCGTCCTGGGCCTGGTGCATGACGCGGGGGCCGGCCGCGGCGGCGCCTGCCAACGAGGACTTCGCCGCCTCCGCGACGTGGGGCGGGACCCCGGTCAGGTGGAGGTTGTCGCGGTAACCGGCGGTCAGCATGCTGCCGAGCACCGCGATGCCCAGCGCGCCGCCGAGTTCGCGGGCCAGGTCGTTGACGGCGGAGCCGACGTTCTGCAGGCTCTTGGGCACGGCGCTGGTGATGGAGGTGGTGGCCGGAGGCATGGCCAGTCCCAGGCCGGCACCGAGAGGTACCAGCCCGGCGGCGATGTGCCAGTAGGCGCTGCCACCGTCCAGATGGGCCAGGACGCCGAGGCCGACGGCGAGCGCGAGCAGCCCCGCCACCCAGGGGATGCGCTCACCGAGCCGCTGGGTGAGGCGAGGGCTGAGCCGGGAGGCGGGGATCATCCCGATCGGCATGGCCAGAAGGGAGAGCGCGGCCGTCAGCGCGCTGTCGCCGCGCACCAACTGGAGGTACTGCATCATCACGAAGATGAACCCGAAGAGGGCGAAGAACTGGAGCGTGATCGACAATGAGCCGGCCGCGAAGCGGCGGTTGGTGAACAGCCGCGGGTCGAGCAACGGATGCCGGCTGCGCAGCTCGAAGACGACGAAGGCCACCAGGACGACCAGGCCGAGCCCGATGCCGCCGAGCGTGACCGGGTCGCTCCAGCCGTCGACCGGAGCCTCGATCACCGCGTGGACGAGCGCCGCGATGCCGGCCGCCGCCAGGATCGCGCCGACCACGTCCAGCGGCGCCGGGCGAGCATCGGCCGACTCCGGCACGAAGGCCAGCGTGCCGACCAGCGCGACCGCGGACAGCAGCACGTTGAACCAGAACACCGACTGCCACGTCCACCACTCCAGCAAGGTGCCCGAGGTCAGCAGGCCGAGCACCCCGCTGGCCCCGGCGACCGCCGACCAGATGCTCACCGCCCGCGCCCGCTGCGCACGGGGAAAGCCGCTGGTGATGGTCGACAGGGTGGCGGGCATGATCAACGCGGCCCCCACCCCCAGCAGCGCGCGCAGCCCGATCAGCTGGTCCGGGTTCGTGGTGAACACCGCGAGCGCGGAACCCGCCCCGAACACGATCAGGCCGACGAGCAGCGCCCGGCGCCTGCCGAACCGGTCACCCAGCGCCCCCGCGGGCAGCAGCAGGGACGCGAAGACCAGGCTGTAGGCGTCGATGATCCACGACTGCTGGGTCTGGGTGGCGTGCGTCTGGCGCGCGAGGTCGGGCAGAGCGACGTTCAGAGAGGCCATCGCGGCCATCACGGTGGCCAGTGCCAGACAGGTGACGGCCAGGACGGCGCCTTGACGCAGGGGACGGCCAGGGACCTGAACGGCAGGCGGTGACGAAGTCAGCACGGAGAAAGCCCTTCGGGGCGGGGAACGGAACCTCTTCACCCTGGCCGGGCCACCGCTACAATCTCAACGGTGATGAATTCTTCCGGCGCCCGGGGACGCAGGCCCGGAAAACCCGACACCCGCGCCCAGATCCTCCTCGTCGCCCGCCGGCGCTTCCTCGAAGGCGGGTACCAGGACGTCACCCTGCGCTCCATCGCCGCCGAGGCGGGCGTGGACCTCGCCTTGATCAGCTACTACTTCGGCTCCAAGAAGGGCCTGCTCAGCGCGGCCCTGGCCCTGACCGTCAACCCCTCCGACATCCTCGGCCGCGCCGCCCAGGGCGACCCGGCCACCTTCCCCCAACGCGCCCTGCACTCCCTCCTCCGTCTGTGGGAAGACCCCGCGACCGGCACACCCCTACGGGCCCTCGTGGCCGGGGCCGCGCACGACGCGGCCTTCGCCGACCTGGTCAAGGACATGACGGAGAAGGAACTGATCGACAAGATCGCGACCCGGATCGGCGGCAGGGACGCCCGCAAACGCGCCGCGGCGTTCTGCGCCCAGATCGCCGGCCTGATCGTGACCCGCTACATCCTCCGCCTCGAACCGATGGCCTCCATGCCTCCTGATGAAATAATCCGGACCTACAGCCCCCCGCTACGCCTCGCCCTCGGCGGGCGGTATGTGACGTGACGTCGCATCTGTCGTCGCTGGAAGGTGCGAGGCCGCTGCATCTCCGCTGCCCGGGCCGTACCGGCCGTCCGCCGCGCGGAGGCGGAGCTGTTCGCGATGTCCACCGACGCGGACGTCATCAAGGCCGTCCGCCGGCGGAATTGACTGGCTACTCCTCGGGCTCCCAGGCGATCAGCTGCTCGAACACCTGCTGGTCGCCCTCGATCTTCAGGTCGCGCAGCGTGAGGCGGCCCCAGACGAAGAGGAGCAGCTGCTCGGCCGTGCCCGTGGCCGAAGCGGAGGCGGGCGCGGCATCGTCCGTGAGGGGTGCGGGCCAGGCGCCGGTGCCGTCCAACGCGAGGAGCCAGGAGCGGCCCTCGGTGGCGTGGTAGTGGATGATGGCGGCCTCGTGCGGCCAGGCCGCCGGGGTGGAGTTGCAGGTGTCGAGAAACTCGGCCACGCCGTCGATCGCGACGTCCGTCGGCATCGGCTGCACGGCGCCTGCGGCGAGCTGGGCGTCGTAGGTGTGCACCAGCACCTCGTGCACCCGGCGCCGGGCAACGCCCCAGGCATTCGCCGGCGACACGCCGGCGCCCCACCACGCCCAGCACTCGCGCTCCGGGCCGGCCTCGTGCAGCGCACTCAGCAACAGCTCGTTCGACTCGGCGTACCAGGCCAGCAGCGCCTCAAGTTCGCGCGGCACCTCCGCGGCATCCTTGGCCGGCGGAGCCTCGGCCGGGCCCGCGGCGACGATCGCGGCCCACCAGCGCTGGCCCGTACCCAGGTGCTGCACCAGATCGAACAACGTCCACTCGGGGCAGGACGGCACCGGCGCGTCAAGGCTGGGCGCGGCGGCAACCGCACTCCGGAACGCGGCCGACCGCTCGTCGATCAGTCGCAGCAGGGTGGAAAACTCAAGACTCTCTGTCACATCGCTTGCCTATCACCCCAGTTCAGCTGACCGCAGCCTATTTTCCAGGCCGTCGGCTGCGGGAGTCCGAGCACCTGATAGAAAGCCGGGTCGTAGCCATATCTCCTTCCTGGCCGACTCGTTGAACGAGTCACGGGGAAGGGGAACGGTCCTCCGTGGATGGTGCCGGATGACCCGTGGGGGCGGATCGAGCCGTTGCTGCCGGTCAGGCAGCGGCGTCCGCGCCATCCCGGCCGGCTGCCGCTGGACGACCGTTCTCGCCTGCAGGGCATCCTGTTCGTGCTGCACACCGGGATCCAGTGGGAGTGGCTGCCGCAGGAGTTCGGCTTCGGGTCCGGGATGACGTGCTGGCGCCGGCTGCGGGACCGGCACGAGGCCGGGGTGTGGGACCGGCTGCACCAGGTGCTGCTGACCGAGCTGCACCGTGCCGGGAAGCTGGACTGGTCCGGGCGGTGATCGACGGCTCCCACCACCAGGCCCGTCGGGGCGGCCCAAAACCGGGCCGAGCCCGGTCGACCGTGCCCGGCCCTGCTCGAAGCACCACGTCATCACCGACGCAGGCGGCACCCCGCTCGCCAGCCACCTGACCGGTGGCAACCGCCACGACATCACTCAGCTGCCGCCCCTGCTCGACGCGATCCGCGGATCCGCGGAGTGACCGGTTGCCCCCGTCACCGGCCGCGACAGTTGTTCGCCGACCGGGGCTAGGACTCCGACAAGTACCGTCGGCTCCTGTGGAAGCGCGGCATCAAGCCGGCCATCGCCCGACGCGGAGTTCCGCATGGCTCCGGCCTGGGCGCGGCCCGCTGGGGAGTCGAGCGGACGAACGCGTGGATCCACGGCTTCCGACGGCTACGGATCCGCTGGGAGATCCGCGACGACCTCCACGAGGCGTTCCTGAAGGTCGCCTGCTATGTGATCACCTACAGGCGAGTCCAGGCATTGTGTCAGCTCCTCTTGTCCGACGAGCGCTGGAGTCTGATCGATCCCGTGATCACCTCATCGAAGGCCCGGCACCCCTCCGTCAGCGGCGCCAAGAAGGTCCCGGACCGCGGGCGGGGACCGGCCGTCGACATGGCGGGCCTGGTGATCGCGGTGGCGGTGCTGACCGCCTCCGTCCACGACAACGCGCCCCGGGACCGGCCCAGGGGAGCATGGTCAGCGTGAACTCCACGTCCTGTCGCGCTCATCAGCACGCAGCAGGTGCCTGCGAGATCCACCTGATGGGTGAGGGCGGGCGGCGCCCGCTCGCCTTCGCCATCACGCCCGGCCGGGGGGACGCCCCGCAGTTGATCCCCGTACTGGAACAGATCCGGGTTCCGCGGCTGGCTGGCGGCCGCCCGCGGACTCGGCCTGACCACCTGGGCGGCGACAAAGCCTATTGGTCGCGCCACAACCGCCGTTACGTGCGGCGACACCAGATCAAGCACACAATCCCGGAGCCCACGGACCAGCGCGCCAACCACCGACGGCGCGGCAGCCAGGGCGGCCGTCCGATCGGGTTCGACAGAGGAATCTACCGGCGCTGCCGGATCATCCGGCCTGTCGGCAGATCACGGCCGTGTTCGCCGCGGCCGACGCCCCGCTGCGAGCGCGTGCGGTGGGTGAGGCGACGTGGAGATCGCTCCCAGCGGATCTCTCTCCCCCCGCTCGGCGAGCCGTAGCCCCTCCGGCGTGGCCCGCAACAAGCCTGCTCTGCCAGCCCGGCCGAGAAAACCTGTTGCGAGTGACCCGCATCGGATGTCTGATTGATCGGCCACCGATCAGGGGAGGGAACTTGAGGACGTCACTGCCCACCCCGTCGTTGCACACCGCTCGCCTTCGGCTGCGCGCCTTCGAAGACTCGGACGCGGACGACCTCTTCGCACTGCACAGCAGCGCCTACGTGCTGCGCTACTGGGACGCGCCACCGTGGAGCGAACGCGTGCGCGCCGAGAAGTTCATCACGGCTTGCCGCCAGATGGCGCAGGAGGGCAGCGGGGCGCGGCTGGCCGTGGATCGTGTCTCCGACGGGGCGTTCATCGGCTGGTGCAGCCTGAGCAGGTGGAATCCGGAGTACCGCAGCGCGGCGCTTGGCTACTGCTTCGACGACGCGGCGTGGGGCCACGGCTATGCGACCGAGGCCGCGCGCGCTCTGCTGCGGTGGGCATTCGACACGCTGGACCTGAATCGAGTCCAAGCCGAGGCCGATACGCGCAACGTGGCATCCGCCCGTGTGCTCGACAAGCTCGGCTTCGTACGGGAAGGGACGCTGAGGGAGGACTGCGTCGTCAACGGCGAGGTCTCTGACTCGTGGGTCTACGGGCTGATCAGGCGGGAGTGGCGGCCGTCGTCCGAGCCGGTTCCCACGCACTGAGTTCCGTCCCTCGGCACCCGGTATCGGCTGACCCCGAGCAGTTCGACTGGTATCAGCCGCGCGCGGTGGAGAAGGGCCGGTGGCCGTCCCGGACCGACCCGGGGCAGCGTCCGGCGACACCGCCTCTCCCCCGTTCCGATGCGCAGGGCGGCGTCGCCGTACGGACGTCAGGTACCGCGGCGGAACAGGCCACGGCGGAGCCTGCCCGGCGGCTGGTCGCGGTCGTCCGGCTCCGGAGGCGTGGCGGCCTGGTTACGGGCGGCTTCGACGGCGGAGCGGGCGGCTTCGGCACGGACGTGCGCGACCGACCGCCTCGACGCGCTCAACCGACGACCGTGTCGTCCGGGCCCACCGGGTACGACTCCAGGTCCGGCGCGGCCAGCAGGCCGGCGACGAGGCGCGTGGACCCACCGACGTAGGTGCTGGTCAGGTCGACGTCCCCGCCCAGGCACCAGGCGTGGTCCTCGGGCCACCACAGGTCGGGCAGCTCGGCGAACTCGTCCAGGGCCACCGGCGAGACGGCGTCGGCCAACGCGCCGGACAGCAGCACCTCCTCCCGGCCGGGGGTCGAAAACGTCGGCAGCCAGTCGAGGTCCCGACGGCCGTAGCCGTTCCAGAGCCCGAACCAGCACCGCTCCGCGGTCGTGGTGTGCCGGGCCAGCACGGGGATCAGCGCCTCGGCGACAGCAGGCGGAGTCGGCCCCTCCCAGGGGTGCTCGTCCCAGACGCCGGGCATGCCGTACTCCGCGGCGTTCAAGTAGTCGGGACCCATGCCGACGATGTCGTACCAGCGTGTGCCCGGCGTGACGCGGGTGCCGTGGGCGGCGGCCACCGTCGACCACCGCACCGGCCGCTCGCCCAGCCCCGCCGGGTGCAGGATCCGCACGTAGGCGTCGAAGCCCGGCGCGCACACGCCCGCCACCGTCCCGAAGGCGGCGGGCCCTGGGACGCGTTGGGTGAGCCGGAGCGCGGCAGAGAGATCGTCCTTCCGCACGCGCAGGCGTCCGTACCGTTCGGGGGCGGGGTGCCGGTGCACCGGCCGCAACTCGTCCATCCGCACATTCTGCCCGGACCCGCGACCGCGCTTTCGGGGGGGGCGGGAGGGGGCGCACAGCCCGGTCAGTCACCAGGCCGGACCGCGGGCTCCCGCCTGCCCCGACCGACACACGCGGGCACCCGCCGGCACGTCGGGGCGCAGGGCGGCTCGCACGCCCTGCGCCCCTGGACCGGACGGAGGTCAGCCGGTGGGGCTGGTCCAGTCGGCGGGGATGTGGGCGAGGCGGACCCGCTGGGGGTGGTCGCCGACCGGCACGGAGGCGACCTTCTGGCCGGTGGCGAAGTCGATGGCGGTGACCTTGTCGGCGCCGCTCTCGGAGATCACGCAGTCGCGGCCGTCGCCGCTGACGGTGGCCCAGTAGGGCTTGGAGGCGGGAACGAGCGGGCCTTCCTGGAGGCTGGCGCGGTCGACGATGGTGGCGTAGTCGTCCATGGTGCCCGCGATGCACAGCTTGCTGCCATCGGGGTTCATGGACATGCCGTGGTGGCGCGAGTCGTTGACGAAGGTGGTGCGGTCGTCGCTGGTGGCGGGGTTCTTCGGCAGGGTCTTGATCCGGGTGATCTTGTCGGTGGCGACGTCGTACTCCAGGAAGCCGTTGAAGTAGGAGACCTGGAAGTACAGCTTCGAGAAGTCGGGGCTGAACACCGCGGGCCGGACGGCGTTGGACAGGTCCTTGCGGCCGAAGGCATCCAGGCGCGAGCGCATGTCGATGGTCTTGACGACCTTGTAGGTGCTCGCGTCGACGACGGTGATGTGCCGGTCGCCCTTGGTCCAGTCCATGGACGGATCGTCGAAGGCGGTCTCGACGTTGCCGATGGACATGTTCCAGATGTACTCGCCGCCGTCGGTCCAGATGTTCTCGTGCGGCTTGTCGCCGGTGCTGAACGAGCCGAGTTGCCTGCCCGTGTTGATGTCCAGGACGTAAACGGTCTTGCTGAGGGAGGCAGAGACCGCGACCTTGGTGCCGTCCGGGGAGACGGCCATGTGGTCGGAGCGGTAACCCGACACCGGGAAGCGCCAGTTGACCTTGCCGGTCGTCAGGCTGATGGACACGACGTCACCGAAGCTGGGCCGTGAGGCGACCAGGGCGCTGCCGTCGGGGGTGGAGTACAGGTCGTCGACGAGCTGGTCGTGGCCCTCCCCGGCGGTCGCCCGGATACCCAGATATACGGCCAGGTTGATCGGGTTGGTGTAGATGGCGGCCAGGCGCTCGGTCTTGTCGGGGACGACGTTGATCCGGCCGATCTCGCCGAAGTCGCCGCTGGGATTGATGACGTCGGCGGTGCCGTCCCAGTTGTTGCCGACGAACATCACCTCGCGCAGGGCGGGGGCAGCGTGGGCGGTGTTCGTCGTGACGGCAGGCGCGATGACGCCGGCGGCCAGAGCGGCGGCCACGGTGATGTTCCGCAGACGTCGGCGCCCGAGGCTGTTGTGCCCGGTCCGTGCGGGGGCCGTCCGAGCAGGGGTACTCGCAGCGTGCATGCTTGCTTCTCCCAGGGTGAGTGCCCACGAAGGGGCGGAAACGCGGAGCGGTACCGGTCCGGGTCGACGCACACGTCCGTCCGCACAACAGGGCGCGTTGCACGCGGGCCGCGGCGTCGGCGGTTGGCGATCGGTGGCAAGGAGCGATCGTGGCAGGGAGCGATCGGTGACAGGGAGCGATCGGTGACAGGGAGCTTGAGCATGGCCGGCCCGGGATCCGCCGGCCTTGTGGGCCGCGCGCGGAACCCTCCGACCAAATCTGAGTATCGCCGTATTCGAACTTGGTTACTGGATGGTAGGGAGGGGGGACGTCCGCCGCAAGACCGGTGCGGGAGGATTCTGCGCATCACCTGATGGAGGCACAGTGGCGGGCAGGATCACCCCGGCGGAGGGCCGATACGGAGGCAAGGACGCGACCGAGCGACGGGCCGAGCGCCGCAGGCGCTTCCTGGAGGCGGGTCTGGAGATGTTCGGCGCCGTCCGCGGCTACCGGAACACCAAGATCGCCGACCTGTGCCGGGCCGCCGGGCTGTCGACCCGTCAGTTCTACGAAGAGTTCCGCACGCTGGAAGACCTGCTGTCCGAACTGCACCTGTACGTCAACGACGTCGCCGAACAGGCCGTGCTCGACATCCTGCCCACCATCCAGGACAAGCCGCCGCGCGACCGGGTCGTCCAGATGCTCCGCGCCTACGTCAAGGGCGCCGCTTCGGACCCGCGCCATGCCCGGATCGCCTATGTCGAGATCGTCGGCGTCAGCCCCCGCCTGGACCGCCAGCGCCTGGCTCGCCGCTCCGTCTGGATCGATCTGCTGGGCCGGCAGGTCGACGACGCCTTCGAACGCGGTGAGCTTCCCCCCGACGACTACCGCATCGCCGCCGCCGCCTTCATCGGAGCCGTCAACGGCCTCATGCACGACTGGGTCGTCGGCTGGGTCGACGCGACCATGGAGGAGATCACCGACGAGCTGATCAAGATCGTCTTGGGTCGCTACCGGATCACGGAGTGACCGGTGACGGCCCGGCCGCCTCCGAACCGACGACGCGCCGAGGGCTCGACACGCACACGGCCTGCGGGCACCCGCGGCCGGGCCCGTCGTCACCCGGGGCCCGGGCTTCCCGAACGAGCCGGTCGACGCGGCCAAGGTGTGCCGTCGTGCGCTTCAAGGCCGGTGCAGGGGCAGGATTCGTGACGGATCACCCTGCCCGCCCGTCCGCCGTGCATGTCGTTCTTTGCTGTCGGCGCCCGCAGCCCGGGGGAGGATCAGCAGGAGATGCGTCGCGCGGGAGTTCGGGGACCTTCTCGCATCACTCGGTCGGCGTCCAGGGCGGGGCGGGGGTCGTGTCGACGGGGGTCGTGTTGTCCCCTGCCGCAGTTCCAGCACTCGAACTCGTTCGGCAACTCGTACTTGTCGGCCCACCACGACATGACCGGCTCGCCCCACATGACGCACTCGGCGCCGCACCACCCGCACACGAACGAGAAGTTCACGCTGCTCCTACCCCCGGCCGGCACCCGGTGGACGTTCATCGCCCACCCCGGCGGTCACATCATGTTTCCGAGGAACGCTCCATATGGGTGGCGCCGCTCGGTTCCAAGTCACCACGAAGGAGAATCCCGCTCCTGGTACACCGAAGGCGGTGACTGACCGGCCGTCGTTGACCCAGCCGCCTTCACTGGCTGGGGCATCACTCCGAGCGTATGGGGAAATCCGGCCGCCGCGTCCCCTCGACGGCCGGGCCTCACCCCGTGTCCGTGCCGGCACCCCCGCCCCAGCACCGCAGCCCCGGCATCGCCGCCACTACGCCGCGGCCCCCGGCCCCGCTTCCCTCGGATCCCCCGACGGCCACGTCAGCCCGTCGTCCCCGGCAGCCCGACGTCCCGGCTCCGTCTCGTCCAGCTCCCAGTGATGCCGGCACTCCTCGCACCGCGGCCCGTTCTCGCCCGGTTCGAAGATCTCCCCGTTCGGGCAGTCCGTGCCGTCACCGCGGCCCACGCACGCTTCCCTGATGTCCCCCATGGTCCGACGGTGCCCCGCGCTCCCGAAGGCTCGGGAGAGCGCCCAGGGGGCGCACAGGCGCTCACCCCCGGCACCGCACCCCAGCACCCGCCACCAGCCCCACCGGATCCTTCCTGTGGCCGGCCGTGCCGCTTGGTATGGCGTCGTTCTCCCGTGTTCCCGTGTCGAGTGGGCGATCTCCGACGTCACGGTCCGTCCGCCTCACCGACGCCGACACCTCCGCCTGGTGCGAAGAGGCGCGGTGAGCACGTGAACGTTCGACCCCTCCTTCAGGCAGTGATCCGTATGCGGTTGGTGCGGACGACGATCTGGCTGTAGCGGTCGACCCGCGGTGTGAACACCCGTGGTTGCGGCGGAAGTAGCCGATCTGGCCCGTCTCCGCCCCTCTCGTGGGCGCCGTCGATGCCGGGCCGACAGTGGAGGCTGTCGATGGCGAATCCGATGTGAAGCCGGCCTCTCGAACCGTTCATCGGCGCGCCGGGGAACGGCCCCCGACTCGTTCGCGCACCCGACGCACCAGCTCGTCCGCGGCCTGCGGCCACCGGGCGTACTGGAAGTCGAAGTTGGCCCGGGTCAGTCGGCCCGGGACGACGCGGCGGCTCTTCAGGAGCAGTTCGGTGTCGGAGCGCAGGGCGAACGCGCCGACCTCGGCCATCCACCTGGTCGCCGGGAGGCCCACCGGAACACCCCACGCGGAACGCAGAGTGCGCATGAACGCACGCTGGGGAAGGGGTTGCGGAGCCGCCAGGTTCACCGGTCCGGTGATGTCCTCACGATCCATCAGGAACTCCACCGCGCGAACGAAGTCGTGTTCGTGGATCCACGACACGTACTGCGCTCCGCCGGCGACCGGGCCGCCGAGCCCCAGGCGGGCCAGCCCGAGCAGGACGGCGAAGACCCCGCCGGGGTCCGGGCTCATCACCATGGCCGAGCGCAGGGCGACCTTGCGGGTGGCCGGCGTCTCGGCCTGCCGCTGAGCCCGCTCCCAGGCCTTGGCGATGGCGACGCTGTACGCCCAGTAGTCCGGCACGCCCGCTTCGGTCCCGCCGATCAGGCCGGTGGCCTCGTCGTTGGGGGCGTCGAAGCGATGCGCGTACACCGTGGCCGTACTCATCTGCAGCCAGACCCGGGGAGGACGGGCAGCGTCCGCGATCGCAGCGCCCACGACCCGTGCGGAATCGACCCGGGAGTCCATCATGTCCCGCAGATTGGCCGCCGTGTACCGGCAACTCACGCTGCGACCGGCCAGGTTGATGACGACATCGCTGCCGTCGACCGCTGCCGCCCACGGCCCCAGGGTCTTACCGTCCCACCGGACCTCGCCCTCGCGCGGGGGGCGTCGGGTGAGGGTCACGACCTCGTGGCCGGCGGCGCCGAGCGCGCGCTTCAGGACCCCGCCGACTTGTCCGGTCCCTCCAGGAATCACGATCTTCATCGACTCCCCCTCCTTCATCTCGGGGCGAGCCTAGACCACAGAGTTGAACGCGTTCAAAATTGACGGGCATGGCCGACGCTTTTGAGTCATCCTCGCCGTGCGGCGCACGACGCTGGACGTCATCGGCTCGTCGCACTGTCCCTGGGACCCAGCTCGCCCGGCAACGTCAGGGGGGTGCCGAGGACCGGCCCTACCCGGCCGCGGACCCGCCACGCCATGGTCCTGGCCGACCGTGCCTACTCGTCTCGCGCGATCCGCGGCCACCTGCGCCGTCGGCAGATCCGCGCGGACATCCCGCGGCCATCGGAAGTGCGCGGCACCGAGCGATCGTCGGAGCATCCCGGCGCGGTTTACCAACTCTCGCCGCTTGGCGAATCGTTCGCGAACGGGCCCCTGGCGCAGCTCGCCCAATGGGCGGCAGACAACCAAGCCGAACTCACCGGCCCGTCAACAACCTCATGACCCGCAACACCTAGCTCTCCGCCCGCAACGCCCTGCGGGCTGCTGCCTGAAAGGCGCTGCCTGGTGCGCGCTTTGCTTATACTGCCCGCATGTACCGGGCGTCGAGGTCTTCCAGGCGGCCGACTCCCGTTCGGCGGGCAGCCTCATGCCAGGCCGTCCCAGCCATGTCCAGGCGATACATCGCCCGCCGCAGGGCATCGGCCGCGTCGGCCACGAATGCGGGGCCTACGACGGTGACCTCAGCCACCGCGGAACTGAAGGGAGCCCATGCCGCATGGGCGTCGGCCGCGGGTTCACGCCACTGCTCCTCGGTACTCCCTTCGACGCGAAGACTCGCTGCCAACTTCCACCAGGCCGCCGACACTTGCTTGGAAGTGCTGATGCATGTGCCGTAGGCGTCGCGGCGAGCCTCCTCCAGCCTGAGTTCCCGGTCGATCTGCCGCTGCCGTCTCTGCTGCGATCCCTGGCTCATAGCGGTGACCAAGCCGCCGCCAAAACCTCCGAGCGTTCCGATCGCCGCACCGATGACAGCAGCCGTTCCTGCGTCCATGACAAGGCATGAGGCCCTGGGATGCCGCGAGAGACCAGATCCGGCGACCGCTGACGTGCAAGAGCCAGGACCCAGCGGATGGACGGCAGCAGCGGCGGCGGGCAGAGTCGATCACGGCATCGGCAGCATGCTCGGTCGGCAAGCACCCTCCCGTCCGTCGATTCGCTCACCGCTCCCTGTCACGGGAGTCGAGGTGGGAGTCGAGGTCGTGTCAGCGCGGTGATCGGCCGCCTCCTGCGCGCCACCACGATCAACTCGGCCGGGGCGGCCACGGTCATGAACCGTCAGCCGAGTGTCACGATCACCACGGCACCGGGCTCGGGCCCGGCCTGCGCCACCAGCGAACCGTCGGGCGACCACGCCCCTGAGCCGCCAGAGGTCTCCCGGTACGCGCCGCTCGGCCCCGCCACGGTCGACAGCACGACCCATACACCGTGCTCCACTGCCCGCTCCCGCATATGCGCGTCCCGTCGGGCCGACTGCTCGGGGCCCGCGCCATAGAGCGTGCTCGCGACGTACGCGTCGATGCCCAGGGCTGCTGTCTCCGCGGCGTGTCGCGGCACCGCCGCATCGCGGCACACGGCGAGCCCCAACCGCCACCCGTCGATCTCCAGCACCGCGGGTTTCTCGCCCGGGGTGAAGCGGAGCCCTTCCGCCCCGTGCAGACGCATTTTCGCGTACGCCGGCGCCGCCCCCTCGCCCGTGACGGCCAGGGTCGCGATGTACTCGCGCCCGTCCTCGCCCTGCCAGGGAGCGCCGATCAGTGCCGTCGCTGCCGTGCTGCGGCACGCGTCGACCAGCGGGGCGAGCCGGGGGTCGTCCGCGGCCACGGCCGGTGCGGCGAGGTCGTAACCCGTGAGAGAGAACTCCGGGAAGACGACCAGCCGTGCCTCCGCGCGCAGCACCGCCTCGGAGTGCAAAGCCGCGTTGGCGGCGACGTCCAGGTCGACGCAGCGAGGCTGGGCGACGGCTACGGTCAACGGTTCAAGCACACGGCACTCCGGGTCAGGCGGGGAGGGCGGAACGCCGGTCAGCCTAATCCTGGGGCCCTGGACCCCATATTTCGGTGGCCGGACAAGAAATTCGGCCGCCGCCCACGCTGGGGCCCGCTCCCGCGACGGCCTGAGCGCCAAGGTCCACTTGGTCGTCGACCAAGTTCGCCGGGCGGGCCGGCCGGGCGGCTCATGGGTGTGCCAGGTGGAGCGCCGGCCTGCGGGAAGGCAGGCTGGAGGTATGCGCTGGCTCCTGCGTTCGCCTCCCGGAGCGGGGGCGGGCGGTCACAGCAGGGTGTTGTTCACCCTGGCGCAGTGTGTGCCCTTCGTGATCGCGCTGGGTGTACTGGCTATCGAGCTGTCGCCTGCCCACGCCCTGGTCACCGGCCCTGTCCTGACCTCGGTACCGGCCCTGGCCGCGTTGGCGATGGGCCCGGGAGGCACCCTGTTCGCGGTAGCCGTCGCCCTGGGGGTCAACGTGACCACGGCCACCTTCAACCACGCGTGGGCCACCCCTCAGGTCTTCGGCAACTTCCTGGGTCTGCTGGTGGTGTCCGTGGCCAGTGTCATCCTGAGTAGAGCGGTGCGTACGCGCAGGCAGAGCCAGCTCGACCAGGTCCGCCGGATCGCGGTGGCAGCACAGGAAGTCATTCTGCGGCCTGTTCCCGCGCGGCTGGGCCCGGTGCGGGCTGCCGGCCTGTGCCTCGCGGCCGGAACGGGGGCACAGGTCGGCGGTGATCTCTATGACGCGGTGCAGACGCCGTACGGCGTGCGGCTGGTCGTGGGGGATGTCCGGGGCAAGGGTCTGAGCGCTATTCGCGCGGTGGCGGTGACCTTGGGCGCTTTCCGGGAGGCCGCCCACTATGAGGATGAACTGGCGGAGGTCACGAACCGCTGCGCGGCCGCGCTGCGGCGGGAGGCTGCCATCCCCGGTGCGTTCGAGCAGGAAGCCGTACTGGAGGGATTCACCACCGCTCTCCTGGCCCAGGTCCCGGACGAACCGGTGGTGCAGCTGGTCAACCGCGGCCATCCGCCTCCGATACTGCTGCACCAGGACAGCGTCCAGGCCCTGATGCCCGACTGCCCGCTGCCGCCTCTCGGTCTGGAGGATCTGCTCGCCGATCCTCCCGCCAAGCCCGACAGCTATCCGTTCGTCCCCGGTGACCGGCTGCTGCTGTACACCGACGGCGTCATCGAGGCCCGTAACCGCGACAACGACTTCTTCGCCCTCTCGCAGGCGATGGAAGAAATCCACGCCGCGACTCCGCAGGGGTTTCTGGAACAACTGCACCAGCACCTGCTCCGCCACACCGGGGGCCGCCTGACGGACGACGTGGCGATGATCCTCATCGACCGGCTCGACAGCGTCCCCTGACCGGGTGCGAACCCGGCCGGGCTGGACGACCTGTTCACCATCGGCAACGGCAACGGCAACGGCAACGGCAACGGCAACGGCAGGAGCGTGCCGCCGCGCGTGTTCCGCTCCCCCGCCGCGCCATCACTTTCCGGCGCGCCAGGACGTGGAGAATGTCCCTGGCGCCGAGCCGCGGCGGTTCGACGGGAGCGGCGCCCGCACCGGGCACGGTGCACGCGTCGCCCCCCGCCGGACCGTGGACGCCCCACCGAACCGGGCCCGACCAGCCACCGGCTTCAGACGCTGCCGCGCCTTTCGACGACGAGGACGCGCGCCCGCGGTGCGGGGTGGGCGACGTGGGCGTCCCCTGCTTCGACACAGCACACCCGGCCTGGCGTCAGGCGCTCGACATGCTCGACGCCGTCCACGCGGTAGTGCATGTCCACTGCCCCGTCCAGGACGACGAACACCTCGGGACCGTCGTTGACGTGCCACTGGTACGGCTGGTCGGTCCAGTGCAGCCGAACCGTCGCGTCGTCCAGGGACGCGAGATCGGTGGCACCCCAGGGGCGTTCCGCGGTGAATGAGGCGGCGTCGAGGAAACGCATCGGTGTTCTCCCTGGTCGGGGCCCTGAGTGGCATCCGGTGGTCGGTCCATCGTGCGGAGAGGGGCGCGAGCACCGCGATAGGCAGAAATGACGGCAGCCATAAGATTTCTGCCATGCACCATGTCGTCGCCCTTGCGCTCCCCGGGGTCGTCGCCTTCGACCTCGCCATTCCCGCGCAGGTGTTCGGGGCACCCGGCTCTCCCGGCCTGTACCGGTTCAGCCTGTGCGCCGCCGAGGCCGGGCCGGTGGCCACGTCCACCGGGTTCGACCTCGTCGCCCCTCGGGGGCTGGACGCCCTGGCCGAGGCCGACACGATCATCGTGCCCGGCTACGCGCCGCACGATCCACCCGTGCCCGCGGTGACCGAAGCCCTGCGAGCCGCCGCGGCACGTGGCGCCCGCGTCGTCTCGGTGTGCACGGGCGCCTTCGCGCTGGCGGCAGCCGGCCTCCTCGACGGGCGCCGCGCCACCACTCACTGGCTGGACGCCCCCGATCTCGGCCACCGCTATCCCGCGGTCGACGTCGACCCCGCGCCCCTCTACATCGCCGCCGGCCCCGTCATGACCAGCGCAGGATTCACCGCGGGCATCGACCTGTGCCTGCACCTGGTCCGCGAGGACCTGGGCGCGGACGCGGCCGCCGAACTCGCCCGCCGGCTGGTCGTGCCCGCCCACCGCGAGGGCAACCAGGCCCAGTACGTCTCCCGGCCCCTGCCCGTCGCGGGCAACGGCATGGCCGACGTATGTGCCTGGGCCCTCCAGCACCTCGACCACCCCCTGACCGTGGCCGACCTGGCCCGCCGAGCCTCGCTCTCTCCCCGCGGCTTCGCCCGCCGCTTCACCGCGGAAACCGGTACCACGCCTCTGCGCTGGCTCAACGCGCAGCGCCTCCAACAGGCCCGACGCCTCCTGGAGACCACCGACCTCACCGTCGAGGAGATCGCGGGCGAGACCGGCCTGGGAACCGCGACGAACCTGCGTCTCCACTTCGCCCGCGAAGTCCAGACCACTCCCACCGCTTACAGGCGCGCCTTCCAGCACGCCCTCACCGTGGGGAACCAGGAAGGAACGCGAGACTCCCGGCAGGCACGGAATACCGCCGGTGGCGCCCAGGCCGGGGGAATCATCGAGGGCGACCCCACGAAAGCCGTACCGGAGTCGCGGTGCCGCAGACGGGCCGGCGGCACATCCCTGCGGCTCAGGCCGGAATTGACGGCTGATGAGGAGCGTGATCTGAAGTATCTTGCTCCGTGATCGAGTCAGGGGGGCGTTACATGGACGAGGTCTTCTCCGAGCACCCGGGCACACCGGAAAGCGCGGTCTGGCTCAAAGGAGAGCTCCTGCGGATCGCTTCCGCGCTGTATCCGGACCGCCGCCCCGTGGTGGCCCGTGAGTGGACCGACCCGGTACGGCTGCGGGATCCCGCGCCAGTCGGTCACCGCTTCCTCTTCCTGTGCTGTGTCGGCGGAGACGATCGCCCGTCGTCTCCCGGTTTCGACGACGTCCTGCGCGCCTTCACCACGGAGGGCTGGACCGCGCACCGGCGGTCTCCGGGCCCGCCGGGAGAAAGCTGGGCAACGGCCCGGCGGGAGGACTTCGAGGTCAGGGTCTACGAGGGCAGCGGGCCCGGACTCCTGACGTTCACCGGCTGGACGCCGGTCGTGTACACCGGACGGCAGTTGGGCCGGCCATGGTTCACGCTGAGCACGGTCCCCGGTGTGTTGTGCGACGACTGTCACGGCTGGGGAGTGTGCCTGCTGTGCGAAGGCAGGCCCTACAGCGGCGGCAGCGGCGGCTACGGACGATGCGTCTGTGCCGGCAACAACGCGGGGCCGGGTAAATGTGTCGAATGCGGCGGGTCAGGGGCTCTGACCGCCAAGGCGACGTCATGGGTACGGAAGCGGTACGGACTGCCCGATCCCGATGGTACGGACTCTTTCCCACAGGTTCCGGCAGAGAGAGGTTACGACTCCGCCACGCGTGCACTCATCGCTGTCAGCGAACGGCCCTGCGCATGTGGGGAGTTCCGTTGTCTCTGGCGGAACGCGATCACCGACGCCGACGACCACACCCTCGCTCGGTTCGCCGGCACCTGCCAGGGATGCGCCGCGCCGCGTGCCTACGCCTTCGAACTTCCCCGGCACTAGGCAGTTTCGTTTGGATCACCGGGCAGACCAGAGGAAGATGCCCGCGATGTGGAGTCCGGCCAGGTAGATGGTGGCGGTCTTCTCGTAGCGGGTGGCGATGCCGCGCCACTGCTTCAGGCGGTTGATGCACCGCTCGACGGTGTTGCGCTGCTTGTAGGTCTCGCGGTCGAAGGCCGGTGGCCTGCCGCCGCGGCTGCCCCGACGTAGCCGATGCTTGCGCTGGTCGGCGGGGACGGGGATCACTGCCCGGATGCCGGGTTTGCGCAGGTGCTCGCGGATCGCGCGGGAGGAGTACGCCTTGTCGGCCAGGACCAGGTCCGGCCTGGTGCGGGGCCGTCCTCGCCGGCGGGGAACGCGCAGGCGGGCCATGACGTCGGTGAAGGCGGGTGCGTCACCGGCCTGTCCGGCGGTGAGGTGGAAGGCCAGCGGCCGGCAGCGGTCGTCGGCGGCGAGGTGGATCTTCGTGGTCAGTCCGCCGCGGGACCGGCCGATGGCATGGTCATCCGGTTCGCCGGCCGGGGCCCCTTTTTGCGGGCTCCGGCCGCGTGCTGGTGAGCCCGCACGATCGTGGAGTCCACCGACACGGCCCAGTTGAGGCCCTCGTCCGCGTCGGCCTGGGCCACCAGGGCGGTGAACACCCGCTCCCAGGTACCGTCGACGGCCCACATCCGCAGCCGGTTGTAGACACCTCGCCAGTTGCCGTACCTCTCCGGCAGGTGAACCCACTGCGTGCCGGTCTGGAACTTGTAGGCGATCGCGTCGATCACCTCACGATGGTCCCGCCAACGGCCACCCCGCTTCGGCGTCCGGTCCGGGAGCAACGGCTCAATCCGCGCCCACTGCGCATCAGTCAACGGCACACCCGGACCAACGACCAACTGATCCAAACGAAACTGCCTAGCTCACGGCCGGTCAGGCAGCGGGCCCGCCGCACCTGGGCCCTCAGGTCGCGCAAGTCCGCGGTCGACGCGAGCGAGACGTCTCCCGGCCTTCGCCACTGATCAGCTTTCGCCCGGCGCGGGGACGGGGCGCAGGAGGCGGCGCAGCCAGCGGACACGGGCGTCGCGGGCGTCGCGGCTGACGGCCGCGTGCGGGGCGAGGGTGTCGAAGCCGTGGCAGGCGCCGGGCCACACGTGGAGTTCGGCCGCGCCACCGGCCTGCCAGATCATGTTCGCGTAGGCCACGACCTCGTCCCGGAAGGTCTCGGCCGACCCGGCCTCAAGGTAGGCCGGGGGCAGCCCGGTGAGGTCTGTGGCGCGGGCGGGGGCCGCGTAGGGCGGCAGGTCGTCGGAGCCGTACCGCTCGCCCAGCATCGCCTGCCACGCGGTCGCGTTGGAGGTGCGGTCCCAGGTGTCGCGGCCGGCCATCTGGTGGCTGGAGAAGCTGCTGTTGCGGTCGTCCAGCATCGGGCTGAGCAGCAACTGGCCGATCGGCCGCGGCCCACCGCGGTCGCGGACCAGAAGGGCGAGTGCCGCGGCCAGCCCGCCGCCGGCGCTCTTCCCGCCGAGGATCACGCGGTCCGGGTCCAGACCCAGGTCGGCCGCCCGCTCCGTGGCCCACACGAGGCCGGTCCAGCAGTCCTCCAACTGGCCGGGATACGGCGTGCCCGGGGCCAGCCGGTACTCGACGGACAGAACGGCGAGGCCGAGCGGGAGTGCCACCTCGCGCAGCAACCGCGGCAACACGGACCAGGCGTTGCCCATGACCAGCCCACCGCCGTGCAGGTAGTACAGCAGGGGCAGCGGTCCGGTCGCCCCGGCGGGCCGGGCGCTGACCAGCACCACCTCGCCGGAGTCTCCGGCCGGCGGTCTGTGCAGCTCTTCCACCTCGAACCGGCCGTCGGCACGCAGTTCCCCGATCGTCGGCCGCGGCCGGGAAGTGGCGTCCGCCCGCTGCCTGGCCACGAGGTTGGCCGGGGTCAGCGGAGATCTCGCCACCCCGTCCAGACCCGCCAGCACGGCCCGCAACTCCGGGTCCACTGCGGGCGGCCGACGAGCCATCGCGGCCGGGTCCTCTCGCACCAGGTCCTCCCCCACGCTCACCAGAGCATCCCCTCCTCAGGCGAAGAACGCCGACGACATCTCATCACGACCACGACCCGGCCCGCCCCGCCGCACCCTGGATCGGGCTCGGAGGCGATCGGGTCCGGGCGACCCCGCGCAACGCGTCGTGGAGCCCGCGATCGTACGGTGGCCGCGGCCGGGCCGTGAACGCCGCCCTCACCGGTCGGCGACGACGACTGGCCGGCCCGGTCACGCATCCGGTCGCAAGGCCGGTTCGCCGGGCGGCCGGCTTCCGGCCGCGGCGTGACCGCGCAGCGGAGGGATCCTGCGGTGGGCCACGGGCTGGGCGGGACGTACGGAGCGCAGCCGTACGACGACGTCCAGTCCGCGGCCGGGAGCCGCCTCCAGCGTGACCTCGCCGCCGCTCGCATGGGTGAGCCGCTGCACCATGGGCAGGCCGAGGCCGGTGCCGTCGTGGTGGGCGTCCGGGGCCCGCCAGAAACGGTCGAAGGCGCGGGTCCGGTCCGCCTCGCTCATGCCCGGACCCTGATCGATCACATGCAGCTCGACCAGCGGAGCCGTACGACCACCGGTGGCCGGTTCGGTGGCGGTCGCCAGGGTGATGACGGTGCGGGGCGGGGAGGCGCGCAGCGCGTTGGAGAGAAGGTTGTCGATGATCTGCTCCAGTGCTCCCGCGACCGCCCACACCTCCCCCGCTCTCGGCCCGGTCACGGTGATGCCCACGTGCTGATCGCCGGCGAACGCCGTCCAGATCGCCGCGCGTTCGGCGATGACGGCGTCGAGGTCGACGGGCTCCGGGGTGATCGCCGAGTTCTCCAGCCGGGCGAGGGCGAGCAGTCCCTGCACCATGCGGCTGAGTCGGCCCACCTCGTCGAGTGCCTCGTTCAGGCTCGCCTGTGCGCAGGGCGCGAGGTGCGGCTCGAAGTTCTCCAGCCGCAGGCGCAGCGAGGTCAGCGGGGTCTTCAGCTGGTGCGACGCCTCGGAGGCAAAGGCCTCCTGGGTGTGCAGCAGATGCTGCAGGCGGGTCGCGGTGCGGGTGAAGGAGGCGACGAGCCGGCGCAGTTCCGGTGGCCCGCGGTCGGCGGCGGGCGGGTCGGTGAGGCGGCCGTCGGCCAGTTGCGCGGTGGCCTGTTCCAGGTCCCGCAGGGGCCGGGTGATCCACCGGGCGAAGGCGAACCCGATCAGGGCCGCCATGGCCAGCGCGCCCAGGGCGACCAGGGCGAGCAGCAGCCAGGTGGCCCGGACCTTCTGCGCGAGCGGCGCCAGGGAGTACAGCGACCGTACGACGCAGGGCACGTCGTCGCTGGAGGTGCCGGGGACCGTCACGAACAGGACCTTCCGGCCCGGGGCCAGGTCCTCGCTGATCCCGGTGGTGGGCCCTTCGCGCAGCGCGACGGCGATGTCGGGTTCGGCGGAGATGTTCCGTCCGACCGACGCACCGGCGGTGTCGGTGAGGACGACGCCCTTGGGGTCGGTCACCACCACGCTGCTGCCCGTGCGTCGCGCGTAGCTGCGGGCGAGGCCGGGCAGGTCCGCCGCCAGTCCGTGTTCGAGCTTCTCCTCGCACACGGCGGCGAGCGTCGCGGCGCCCAGTTCCGCCGTGTCGGTGAAGCGGTTCAGCTCGCCGCGGGCGTAGACGAATCCGAACGGCACTTCGAGCGCCAGCAGGACGAGCAGCATGAGGCCGAGGTAGCTGAACAGCAGACGGCGGATCACGGGGTGCCCTGCCACCGCTCGGTCCGTGTCGCGGCGCCGGCAGACGGGCCGGTGGGCGGGGTGAGGCGGAATCCGATGCCGCGGATGTTCTCGATCCAGGAGGGGTCGCCGAGTTTGCGGCGGAGCGCGGCGATGTGGACGTCGAGGGTCTTCGTGGGGCCGTAGTAATGGGGTTCCCAGACCGTGTCGAGGATCTGCTGGCGGGAGCAGACGGCTCCGGGGTCCTCGGCGAGGCAGACCAGCAGGTCGAACTCCTTGGGGGCCAGGGCGACCGGGAACTCGTGCACCCGTACCTGCCGGGTGCGGCGGTCGATGCTCAGGGGGCCGATCCGGTCGGCGCCGCGGACCTCGGTCGGGCGTCCTCCGTAAGCCCTCGGGACGGAGCCGCCGCCGTCGGGGGGTACGGCCCGGACCCGGCGGGTGACGGCTCGGATCCGGGCCACCAGCTCTCTGACCCCGAACGGCTTCGACACGTAGTCGTCCGCGCCCAGCTCAAGGCCGAGCACCCGGTCGACCTCCGAGTCCCGGGCAGTGATCATGATGATCGGCACCGCCGACCGAGCGCGCAGGGCGCGGCAGACGTCGATGCCGTCCATGTCCGGCAGCCCCAGGTCGAGCAGCACCATGGCGGGTTCGCCCGCCGCCAGGCCCTCGGCGCCGGTTCGCGCGTGTTCCACGGTGAACCCGAAGCGCCGCAGTCCCTCCGCCAGCGGTTCGGCCACCCGGTCGTCGTCCTCGATCAGCAACACGTGCATACCGCCAGGCTCACAAACGGCGACCGGGTCGCGCGCAGAAATCGCCGGAGCGTTCCCTCTTCTCAGTGATTCTGCGCCATGTCGCGTGAACGACAGGAGACACACAGCACACGGACAGGACGCGGTGAGGGGAGAGTTAAGAATCGGGTGTTCAACCAGGTCAGAGCGGTGCCACGGAAGTCGGACGCGCTGATCGGGAGAATCCCGGGTCTCCCCGAATTCCGGTCGTCCCCTGCGCGGCCGTCGCTTTATCCGCGCTGGATTTCCGCTTACCCGACGGCGCCTAGGGTCCGGATCAGGAAATCCCACCGACATCCGGGAACGCGCCATGCCGATCCATGCCCTCGACACGACGACGAACGAACTGCGCCGGGCGCGCCCGGACCTCGTGGAGCCTTTCACGGCCGCGCTGCCGGGTGCGCGGGCCGCCGTGCTCGGCCGTCTCTGGGGCGCCCTCGCCCGGGAGGCGCTCCCCGGAGTGACCGCTCGGCGGCGGGAGGGGGAGACGCTGGTCGTGACGCTCGGCCACGGCACCCGGCTCGCGGCGGCCGGCCTCGGGGCCCGGCGGTTCGCCGAGGTACCCGACGACTTCGCCGTGACCGGGCCCGACGGACCGGTCCGTGAACCCGCCGCGCTGCTCGCGCAGTTGGGGCTCCGCACCCCCGCCGCCCGGCGACTGGCGGCGGAACTCGACAACAGCGTGGTGAACCTCGCCCTGGCGCGCGCGGCGAACGCCGGGGGGTCGGCGCCGCCGCGGGACTCGGTCGACGCCGAACAGGCGGTGGTCGACGGGCACCCTCAGCATCCCTGCTGCCGTACCCGTACCGGCATGTCCGTCAGCGAGGTGCTGGCCTACGCGCCCGAGCACCACCCGGTGGTCCACCTGACGCTGCTGCGCGTGCCCGCCGACCGGTGGCAGGGCACCGGCTCCTGGCCCGAGGAGCTGTGGGACGGCGGCACACGCCTGCTCCCCGTCCACCCCTGGCAGCGGGACCATGTCCTCGTGCACCACCCCGACCTCACCACGGTCGAACGTACGGTTCCGGCCCGCCCGTTGCTGTCGTTGCGCACGCTGGCTCCGCAGCCCGGCCCCACAGGATCGGCCGGCTTGGCGGGCTGTCACATCAAGACCGCCCTCGACGTCCAGGTCACCAACTACCGGCGCACCCTCTCCCCCGCGGAGGTGGCCGACGGGCCGCCCCTGTCCGAGCTGGTCTCGGCGGTCGTCGACAAGGCCGGGTACGGCGTCGGCCTGCGGATCCTGCGGGAACTCGGCGGCGGCACCGTGCGTGTGGCCGGGCGGGCCTCCGCGAGCCTGGCCGCGATGCTCAGGGAGTCCACCGAGGCCCATCTCGACGCCGACGAGATCGCCGTACCGCTGACGGCCGTACACGCCACCGGCGCGACCGTGGTGACGGGCGATCCGGTGCGTTGGCTGGCCGAACTCGCCGAACTCGTGCTGCCGCCCGCCCTGACCCTGCTGTCGATGGGGGTGGCGCTGGAGGCCCACGGCCAGAACACGCTCGTCGCGCTGCGGGACGGCCGGCCCGTGCGGGTGCTGTACCGGGATCTGGACGGGGTGCGGATCAGTCCCCACAGGCTCGGCGCCTGGGGATTCACCCTGCCGTCCCTGGCCGGTACTCGTGCCGGCGACAATGCCTGCACCCTGCGCACCAAGCTGTTCGGGGGGCTGCTCAGCGGGGTGTTCAGCGAGTTGGTCGATGTCCTTGCCCGGACCCGCTCGGTCGATCCCGGCGCGCTGTGGGAAACGGTGGCCCGGGTCGGCCGCCGGGTGTACGCGCAGCTGCCGGACACGGGCGACGCCGCGGCCTTCTTCGGCGACACCCTGCCGCTGAAGGCGACCATCGCGATGCGGCTGGCGGACGACCCCGGCAAGGCCCAGTGGACCGCCGTACCCAATCCCCTCGCTCGCCACCGCTGACCCGCACCCGCACCCGCACCCGCACCCGCACCGGAGCCTCCGATGACTTCCACCACCGTCCCCGCTCGGGCGACGCGGACCGATCTACCCGCCGGGACCGCCGATGCCGTCACCGCCCACACCCTGCTCAACTGCCTGATCCGCGAGGTCTCCGCGCCCGAGCACCAGGCCACCGTCGACGGCGGCCGTCTCCTGGTCCGCCTGCCCCGACGCGACCTGCTCCTGCGGGCACGGCTGCGCCGTGTCTCGATGATCGGCGCACACCGCTTCCACGGCCCCGTCGAACGGCTCGACGACGGCACCTGGGCCGCGGTGGGCTGGCGGGAACTGGCCGGCTACATCCAGGAGGAACTGGAGCTGCGTACCGGTGTGGCCAACAGCGAGTTCCTGGACCAGGTCGCCGACAGCCACGAGACGATCCGCACCGCCCTGGAACACCGGGCCGGCGGAATGCCGCGTCAGGATCTCTACCTGGCGTCGGAACAGTCCCTGGTCTTCGGACACCGCTTCCATCCCACCCCCAAGGCCCGTACCGGTGATCCGGCGGACTGGCTGGCGTACGGGCCGGAGACCGGGGCCCGGCTGCGCCTGCGGCACCTGGCCGTGCGCCGCCGACTCGTGCGGCAGGAAGGCGACGTGAGCGCGCTCGACGCGCTGTGCCCGTCGGCCGACCCGGAGTTCGTGATGCTGCCGGTGCACCCCTGGCAGTTCCGGCTGCTGAGCCGGCACGAGCGGCTGCGTGCGGCGATGACCGCGGGGGACGTCGTGGACGGCGGAGTGAGCGGGCCCGAGTGGGTGCCCACGGCGTCGGTGCGCACGCTGTACCAGCGGGACGCGGACACGTTCCTGAAGTTCAGCCTGAACGTCCGGCTGACCAACTGCGTTCGAAGGCACGCCAGTTACGAACTGTCCGGCGCCGTCGCGTTGAACCGACTGGTCCAGCCGGTCATGGCCGGGCTCGCCGAACGCTTCCCCGGAAGCGCGCTGCTCGCCGAGCCCGGCTACCGCACGCTCGCCGCCGACGGCGGCGACACCACGCTGCTGGAGGGCCTCGGCGTCATCGTCCGCTCCGGGCTGCGCGACCACCTGCGGCCCGGGGTGACGCCCCTGCTCGCCGCCGCCGTCGCCGACGAGTACCCCACCAGCGCCGCCCACGTCTCGCACCTGCTGGCCCGCGGCGACGGCGACGTACTGCCCTGGTGGGACGCCTACTTGGGGC
Source organism: Streptomyces sp. NPDC001056 (assembly GCF_053598955.1). Lineage (NCBI taxonomy): Bacteria > Bacillati > Actinomycetota > Actinomycetes > Kitasatosporales > Streptomycetaceae > Streptomyces > Streptomyces sp. NPDC001056. The sequence continues at coordinate 32,835 of NZ_JBSFLI010000031.1, forward strand.
TGTTGCTGCCGCCGGTGCTCGCCGCGTACTTCGATCACGGCGTCGTACTGGAGCCGCATCTGCAGAACGTCGTCGTCGCGGTGAACCCCGACGGCACACCGGCGCAGATGATCTTCCGCGACCTGGAGGGCACCAAGCTCCTGCCCCGCCCGCACGAACGAGCGCTGGCAGCCCTGCCCGAGGACGTCCGCGGCCCGCTCGTCTACGACGCCGAACGCGGCTGGAACCGGGTCGTGTACTGCCTGCTGGTCAACCATGTCGCCGAGGTGCTCGGCGCCCTCGCCGACCTCGACCCGGCACGGGAGCCCGCGCTCTGGGGCCTGGTCCGCGATCACCTCGGCGCCTGTGCGCGCGCCGCCGGCCACCCGCCCCGGCTGCGCGCCCTGCTCTCCGGAGTTCCGCTGCCCGCCAAGGCCAACCTCCTGCTGCGCTGGTCCCGCAGGGCCGACCGGCACGCCACCTACGTCCCCCTGACCAGTCCGCTCGGCGCGGACTTCCCCCGCGAGGTGCACCTGTGAGAGCCGCCCTGCTCCGGCACATCCACCGGCTCGCCGACGACGACCTGCCCGCGTACGTCTACGACGTGCGCGGCCTGCGCGCCCACGCCCGTGCCATCCGTGCCGCCCTGCCTCGGCGTGTCCGGTTCCTGTACGCGGCGAAGGCCAACTCCGATCCCCGGCTGCTGCGGGCCCTCGCCGCGCACGTCGACGGCTTCGAGGTGGCCTCGGGCGGCGAACTCCGCCATGTCCGGGGCCTGTTCCCGGACGCACCGATCTCCTTCGGCGGACCCGGCAAGACCGTGGCCGAGCTGACCCAGGCCCTGGACGCCCGGGTGGAGCGCCTGCACATCGAGAGCGAGCAGGAGCTCCGCACGCTGACGACCGTACTGGGCGACCGCACCGCCGACGTCCTCCTGCGCGTCAACGTGCCCGTGGCAGTCCGCGCGGTCGCGCTGGCCATGGGCGGCGGGCCCAGCCCGTTCGGCCTGGACCCCAGCCGACTGGACCGCTGCCTGCAGATCATCGCCGCCGACCACCGCGTCCGGCTGCGGGGGTTGCACGTCCACCTGGCCAGCGGTCTCGACACCCGCGCCCATCTCGCCCTCGTCGACCAGATCATGGGCTGGGCGGACCGATGGGCGTGGCAACGGGGAATCGACCTGACCGAGGTGAACATCGGCGGCGGAATGGGCGTCGACTACGCCGACCCCCGCAACGTCTTCGACTGGCGGGCCTTCGGCATCGGACTGCGCAGGACGCTGGAACGCCATCCCGCCCTGACACTGCGGATCGAACCGGGCCGCGCGGTCACCGCCTACTGCGGCTGGTACGTCACCCAGATCCTGGACGTGAAGTCCAGCCGCGGCACCGCGTTCACCGTCCTGCGCGGCGGCACCCACCACCTGCGCACCCCCGCCGCGAGAGAGCACGACCAGCCCTTCGAGGTCATCCCCGACGACTCCTGGCACCGGAACTGGCCCCGCCCGGAGGTCCGCGACGAGCCGGTGACCCTGGTCGGGCAACTGTGCACGCCCAAGGACGTCCTGGCTCGCAGCGCCACGGTCGGCCGGCTCCGGGTGGGCGACCGGATCGCCTTCGCGATGGCCGGCGCCTACGCCTGGAACATCTCCCACCACGACTTCCTCATGCACCCCCGTCCGACCTTCCACCATGTCGACGACGCCGACGCCGGCACGCCCGCGGTGGGCGACCGCGGCACGGACGCCGACCCGCCCGTAGCGGACACCCACGACGCCGTCGTCGGCCCGCCCGTAGCGGACACCCACGACGCCGTCGCCGGCCGGACGGCATGAGCGCACGGATCGCCCAGAAGGCGCGGAGCGCACGGGGCGCACGGGGCGCACGAGGTCCACGGACGACGCGGAAGGCCCCGGGCCCGGCGCTCGACGCGCTCACCGTCCGGCCCTTCCGTCGTTATCTGCTGGGCCAGTTGACCTCCAACGTCGGCACCTGGATGCAACGCGCCGCCCAGGATCTGCTGGTCCTGCACCTCACCGGGAACAGCGGGAGCGCCGTCGGCGGGGTGACCGCGCTGCAGTTCCTGCCCCAGACCCTGTTCGGCCTGACCGGGGGCGTCCTGGCCGACCGGTACCCCAAGCGCCGACTGCTGCTGATCACGCAGACCGCCATGGCGGCGCAGTCCCTGCTGCTGGGGCTGCTGACGGTGACGGGCGCGGTGAACCTGTGGGCCGTGTACGCGCTGGCCCTCTCGCTCGGCATCGCCACCGCCGTGGACAGTCCGGCCCGCAACGCCTTCATTACCGAACTGGTCGGCCGGGACCGGGTGCCGGCCGCGGTGAGTCTGAACTCCGCGCAGTTCAACGTGGCCCGCATCCTCGGGCCCGCCGCGGCGGGGCTGACCGTCGCGGCCGTGGGCATCGGACCGGTCTTCCTCGTCAACGGGGTCTCGTACGCGGCCGTCCTCTACGGCCTGCTCACCCCCGCCGCTGCCCCGCACGAGCGCGGCGGGCCCCCTCGTGGCGCGCCCCGCCTGGCCGAGGCACTCCGCCACATCACCGCCACCGCGGACCTGCTGCTGCCGACCGCGCTCATCGCCGTCGTCGGCACCTTCGGCCTCAACTTCCAGGTCACCATCTCCCTCATGGCGATCAAGGTCTTCCACTCCGGCGCCGCCGCCTTCGGCTACCTCTCGGCCGCCTACGCCATGGGCAGTCTCGTCGGCGCGCTCCACACGGCCCACACCGGCCGACCGCCCACCGCCCGGCGCCTGGTCACCGCGACGGCCGTCTTCGGAGTGCTCGAATCCACGCTCGCCCTGATGCCCGGCTACGGCACCTTCATGGCCCTGCTGCTGCCCACCGGCTACCTGGCGGTCACCGTCACCACCACCGCCAACGCCCTGACCCAGCTCCACGCCGCCCCGCACCTGCGCGGCCGCGTACTGTCCGTGTACTTCCTCGTCCTCCTCGGCGGCACCCCCCTCGGCGCCCCCCTGATCGGCCTGACCTCCGACGCCCTCGGACCCAGATCCACCCTGCTCCTGGGCGGCCTGCTCTCGACCCTCGCCTCGCTCACGGTCCCGGCGCTGGTCGCCGCACGCCGCCGACCGGCCCACCCGGAGCAGCCCACCGGACCCCTCCTCGACGGGCCTTCGCCCAACTCCTCCAGGCCGGCTCCCCGTTACGAGCCCGAGCCCGAGGCCAGGTGGTAGCTCAGTCTCCGGACCAGCCCCAGAAGTAGATCTCCTCCGGTTTCCCGTCGGCTCCGTGAAGCACGGCACAGCGTCCGTAGCCGCGTTCCCGGGCGAGGTTCTCGATCGCCGGGATGTGCGCCCGGGTCAGCCGATCCGTGCCCGTGGCCCTCCGGGCCTCCTCTCCGGTCACCGGCTGGACCGCGCAGATCTCGGGCTCCTCGTCCTCACGCTGCACGCGGAACACGTCGAGGATCGAGTGCGTGCCGGAGTGCTGCTGCCACTCGTCGGCCCACATTTCCTCCTCGGTCGACGGCCTCGGTCTCCGCTCCTCCGGCAGCGTTCCATCCCCCTCGCGCGCCCAGAAGTAGTCGCCCACGCGGAACGTCTGCTCCCTCAACTCCTGGAGCGCGGCGTCGAGGTCCTCCTGGTACGGCACGTAGTACTCCCAGCCCGAAGCGCCCACGCCGCATCCCTCCCTGCATCCGACTGCGCTGTTTCACGAGGTGCTGGATGTTAGCGGTCACCTCTGACAGAGCCGACGGTCAGTCAGGGAGGTCCGCGAGGTCGGCGGCTTGCCGGCGCAGGGTACGTGCCAGCGCGTGCGCGGGTGCCTTGAGGGGGCCCGGCATGCGCACCAGGCTGACGCGTCGTACCTCCTCCGTGACGCCTTCGACGGGCACGAGGCGTACGCCGGGCGGGACGACGGGCAGCAGCGTCGGCGTGGCTGTGGTGATGCCGGCACCGGCCGCGACCAGGTGGAGCTTGGTCAGCCAGTCGCGGGCGGTGTGGCGGATCTTGGGCCGCCCGGGCAGACCGGGCCAGACGCCGAGCAGCGGCTCGTCCGCGGTACCGGGACTGGCGATCCACGGCTCGCGCGCGATCTCCTCGACGCTGACGCTGCCCCGTTCGGCGAACGGGCCGCTTGTCGGCACCGCCACGGCCAGGCGCACTTCCAGCAGCGGCTCGACACTCAGGGGCGGATCGTCCGTGTCGGGCGAGCGGTGCGGTGGCCTGGAGGAGAGGATCGCGAGATCCAGGGTGCCGGCGCGCAGCGCGCGCACCAGCGAGGGAGTGGTCGCCTCACGCGTCGTCACCTCAAGGTGCGGGTGCTCCTGGCGCAGCATCGCCAGGGCACGGGGCACGATCAGCGCTCCGGCGGTGGGAAAGAAGCCGAGCCGGACACGCCCCCTCTCGACCTCCTCCGCTCCGCGCAACTCCCGGTCGGCGGCCTCCAGGGCGTCCAGGGCGACGACGGCGTGCCGCAGCAGGGCACGGCCCGAGCCGGTCAGCCGGACACCGCCGGCGTAGCGGTCGAAGAGCCGGGCGCCGGTCGCCTGTTCCAGCGCGGCCATCTGCCGGGAGACGGCCGACTGCGTGTACCCCAGCGCCTCTGCCGCGGCCGTGAAAGTGCCCCGCTCCGCCACCTCGCGCAGCACCCGCAGCCCGACCAGGGTCGTCTCCATGAACGTCTCCATGAGTAATCCGCATAACCATTATGCCGAACATTCGCTGGCGGAATACCCCCCGCGTTCCTAGCGTGGAGGGCCTGAACGAGCACCCCAGAACCACCCGGAAAAGAACCGAGAAAAGGAAGTCAGTAGATCATGCCTCTGATCAACGTCTATCTGCGCCAGGGGACCACCTCCGAGTACCGCCGGAATGTGTCGCTGGGCATCCACCAGGCGATGGTCGACGTCCTGAAGGTCCCCCAAGACGACCAGTTCCACGTCTTCCACGAGGTCTCGCCCGACAACTTCCATATGCAACCGGTCGTGTTCGGCCTGCGCCGCGGCGAGCGCGCCATGTTCATCCAGCTGTCCTTCAACCACCGCACCGCCGAGCAGAAGGCCGAACTGTTCCAGGCGATCGTCGACAACCTCGGGCTGTTCGCCGACGTCCCCGAGGAGGACATCCTCATGACGATCAACGAGACAGCCAGGGAGAACTGGTGGGCCGCCGGTCGCGTCGTCGACCCCACCACCGGCTACGACGAGCGCATGAGCGACGGTCCGGACGGGCGGTGTCAGTGAGCGCGGCTACCGTGCGCGCATGTTCTCGTCACTGCCCGATGGGCTTCCGCCGGGCCGTGGGCTCCCCGAAGTCGCCCGAGGCGACGTCCCGCCACCGCGCATGTGGCTGTCCGCGGAGCCGGTTTCGGATCCCGCGGGGTCGTGGACGCACTGCCAGAGTGCACGCGAGGAAACCGGGCTGTGGCCCCTGCTCGTCTCCGCCCCGTACGGACCTGGGCGGCCCACCGCCCTCGCGGCCGTCGACGCACTGGACCTTCACGATGTGCTGGAACGGGACTGGCACTCCTATCGGGCCTCCCAGCTGAGGCGGCTCGCGGCGCCGCGAGAACCCGAGGACCTGCCAGAGGACGTCGAACCCTGGGACGAGGACCCCGGGGCGCCGTTCGACCGCTGGCCCGGCCTGGCGGCCGGCATCACCTCCCTGGCCGGAGCCGACCCCGACACCGCCGCCCGCACCGCCGTCTCCCGGCTCATGACCGGCCCGTGCCCGCTGCCCAAGCCTCACCTGGCCCTGGTTCCGGCCACCCGCTCCGCCGACGTACCCGCGGTCATGGGCCGGCACGCGGAAGCGCCCTTGCCCCTGCTGTGCGCCCTGCTCCGCAGCTGGGAGGACCGCTTCGGCGCGCGGGTCGTCGCCTTTGACGGCGCGATGATCCACGTCTCCGTCGCCCGCCCGCCCCGGGACGCCGACCATGCCGCCCACGTCGCCCTCGAACACGTGCTGACCGGCGCCGACAACGTCAACGACGGCACCGTCCCCTACCCCGACCACGCCGCCTCACTCGTCAACTCTCCCCTCTGGTCCTTCTGGTGGGACTGACAAGCCGGACACAGCAAGCCGAGCTGCCGGCAGGACGGCCGAGCCGGGTGTGCCCGCAGGAGCCCTGTGCCGTCGGAAGTCCGTGGCACAGGGCTGCCGCGTGGGGCGGAGCTGCCGGTCAGCCGATGGTCGAGATGCCGTCGGTGGTGACGGTCGGACGGCCCGAGGTACCGACCACGACGATCTTCAGGGTGTGCTTGGCGGAGCTGGACCAGGTCTTCGTCCAGATCGCCTGGCGGTACTGGGTGGTCGAGGACTTCAGGTCCACCGTGGTGACCTTGGTGCCGTCGACGTAGACGTACGCCTGGCCCGAGGTGGAGGCCCGCGAGACGATCCAGGCCACCGAGCGTCCGGTGAAGGTCCAGCTGATCGAGGCGTTGGCGGACGAGGAACTGTAGGAGTAGCCGCCCAGGTAACTGGTGCCGCTCCGGTGGGTCCAGGTGCCGGTACGGGTGGTGGAGGTCTCCTGGATGATGGTCGGCGTCCGGGACACGGAGGCACCCGCGGTGTTGCCGGCCACGTCGTACGCCTTCAGGGCGAACAGGTCCGACGATCCGGGCTTGGCGACGGTGTTCCAGGACGTCACCGTCGGACCGAAGGTGGCCGAGGACGGCGACGTCGCCATGACCTTGGCGAGCGCGGCGTTGTCGGCGGCCTTCCAGGTCACCGTGACCGGGACCGCGGTGGAGTTCGCCGTGCCGGTGCGTACCTTCACGCCGGGAGCGGTCGGGAAGGTGGGCGCGGTCGTGTCGCCGACCAGGGTGAGCGAGCCGGACAGCGTGGTGGTCCCGCGAACGTGGGTGGCGCGCACCTGGACGCTGTGATTGCCGGCGGCGACAGAGATCGAGGCGGAACGGGCCGAGCCGGAGGTGTGCGCCACGGCCTTGCCGTCGGCCAGGACGTCGAAGCCGGAGATCACCGCGGACGGCGTGGCGGTCGTCCAGCTCACCGTGGCCGCGCCCTTGGTGTAGTAGCTCGTCCCGGACTTGGCCGCCCCGCCGGACATCCCGGTGACGGAGACCGGACCGACCGGGCCTGCCGCATAGGAGCGGATCGTGCTCAGGGCGTTGTAGAGCTGGTTGCCGGGGCAGTCGGTGGCGAAGCCGTCACGGTGCCCGGAGATCACGTCGAAGCTGTAGCTGTTGCCCAGGGTGAAGCCATAACTGTCGGAGGAGCCCTCGGGCAGCGACGCGGTACCGGTGCCCGGGTTCACACCGGTCATGCCGAACTTCCAGGCAGCGATGCGGGCGATGGAGGCCAGCATCGCCTGGCTCGGCGCGGCCCCGGGGAAGGTGCTGGCCGTGGAGTCGCCACCGCTGAGGTCGGTGTACGTGCCGATGGCGGCCACGCCCATGCTGTTGGTGTTGAACCCGTAGGTCTGGGCGCCCACGACCGGCAGCGCCATTCCGCCGAAGCGGCCCTCGAAGACGGTGCCGCACTTGTCGACGAGGAAGTTGTACCCGAGGTCGCGCCAGCCCTGGTTGAGGTGCTCGGCGTAGATGCCGCGCACGATCGCCGGGGAGTCGGCGCACGAGTAGTCGTTGGTGGTGTCCGTGTGGTGGACGAACATCACCTTCACGCCCGACCCGTACGTCGGGTAACCAGATTCCCGCGCGCACTCGTCCGCGCCCCAGCCGGCCCGGGTGACCACGGTGGGCGGTGCCACCGTCGAGGTGGTCGCGGCCGGCATCGGGTCCGGCGGGGCCGGCGACGCCGACGGCGACGGACTGCCCGAGGAGGTCGTGCAGGACGGGTACGCCTGGGACAGCGACGGAAGCTGGCTGGGCCAGGACGTCGGGGACGCGCCCGGCGAGGCGGAGACGGAAGCCGAGGCGGTGGACCCGGGGGACGGCGAGACGGACGCCGAGTCCGTGGGCGACGCGGAGTCCGTGGGCGACGCCGAGTCTGTGGGCGACGCGGAGTCCGTCGCGGCCGGGGCGCCCGAGGTGTCGCCGCCCGCTGTGGCCGTCGCGGTATCGGTGGCGGTCGCGTCGAGGGCGTATGCCGCCAGGCCCATGCCGGAACCCTGCGTCCCGCCGGCGGCGGGCTTGCCCGGGTCGACCAGGTCCACCCGCAACCCTGCGGGCAGCGCCGCAGTCTTGCCCGCGCCGGTCGCGCGAACCTGGATGCCGTTCGACGGCCCCGACCACATGGGGGACATCCCGCCGCGCACACCAGGACGGTTCAGCTCAGCGGCGTCGGGCAGTTCGTCCGGCTGCTGCATCTTCAGCCACGACGTCCAGTGGCCGTCGGCGGCGGAACGGGTCCGCACCTCCACCGTGCCGCGCAACTTGGCGTGCGCACCGTTCCAGGTGACGCCCACCATGCTGAACGGAGCCGTGGACCGGGCCCCCAGCGACTTGAGCGACGCGTCGGCCCCGGTCAGGGACAGCGAGTGGACACGCGTCCTGACCGGTCCCGGCGCCCCCGGCGCCCCTGCACGGCCGCTCGACCCGGCCATCGCGACGGTCGCCACAGCCACACCGCCGCCGGCGACGACCGCCCCCACCGCCAGCCACGTGCGTGTTTTCAGGCCGGCTCGACGACGACCGCGCCCGCCTCTGTGTTCAGTCCTCATGCCCCACCCAAAATCCCCGTGGTAGTAGTCATCACAGCCATGGACAGGGCGCAACCGTCACAGGAGTGCCCTGAAGTACCAGCGCACCCGAAGGTTCGAACGTCACAGGTACCGGAGCACGCGCCGGTCACCACCGGACCGCACGTCCGCCGCGCCTTCGGGGCCGGTCGCGTGACGCAGCCCGGCCCGGGGCGCACCGCGGCGCCGAGCGTGTCCGGCCGGCGCTCCTGGTCAGTGGCCGGCTCCCCCGCCCGGCGGGTGCGGGGGCAGAAGCATCCGGAGCAACGAGCCGGTCGGCCTCTCGGAGTCCACGGTGAGGCTTCCGCCGTGCCGCTCGACGACGGCGCGCACGATGGCCAGGCCGAGCCCGGTTCCGGAGCGGTACGACGGCGATGGCAGGCCGTTCTCGTCGTCGGCCCGCGACCGCGCGAAACCGATGCCGGTGTCCTCCACCTCGATCAGGGCACCGTCGCGGGTCGCCCGGCAGCGCAGAGTGATGGCGTCCCCGACCCCGGTGAACTTCACGGCGTTCTCCACCAGGGCGTCGAGGGCGGCCTCGATCCGGGACTCGTCGCCCTCGACCAGAACGAAGGGCGCGTCCACGAACCAGTCGCGGTCCGAGGCCGGCCGCCATCGCTGGAGCGTGCGCCGCAGGAGCGAGCCGAGGTCGACGGGGCCCCGGTCGAACTCGGTGGACTCGTACGCGTCGGCCAGGACGAGAAGACGTCCGGCGAGGCGGCCGAGCTTGTCCAGTTCGTCCAGCACGACGTCGAGGTCCTCCTTGCCCTGCGGGCCCGGCAGTTCGTTCTGCACCATCTCCGCGTAGCAGCGGGCCACCGTGATCGGCGTACGCATCTCGTGCGAGCAGGTGCGCACGAACAGCTCCTTGAGGTCCTGCGCGCGACGCTCCCGCTCGACGAGGCCCTGGATCTCGGCGAGGGCGGCGGCCCGCCGGCGCACGTGCCAGACCATGGCGAGGAACACCAGTGCCATCAGCGGTACCTCGGCGAGTTCGTCCCAGCCGGCGGAGCCCCGTGTGACGAACTCGCCCAGCGCTGTTCCGGTGACCAGGGCGACGGCGATCAGCACGACGGCCGTACGACGGGTCGACCAGCCCTGGATGCCGTAGACGATGGACATGCTCACCCACACCAGGTGGAACACCACGGTCTCCAGGCTGGGCACGACGAACAGCAACAGCTGACTGCACGTCACGAAGAGGACCCAGCCGACGAAGAGAAGACGTCGGCGTTCAGCCGGCATTGAACGCGTACCCGATGTTGCGCACCGTCTCGATGACCGGCCGGGGCACCTTGCCGCGGATCCGGCGGACCGTCACGTCGACCACGTTGCTCCCGAGGTCGTCGGCGTACCCCCAGACGCTCGCCAGGAGTTCATGCCTGCTGCATGCCTGTCCCGCTCGCCGCATGAGATGGCCGAGCAGCATGAACTCCCGGTGCGAGAGGGACACGTCCCTGCCGCCGAGGCTCAGCACCTGCCGTTCGAGATCGAGGGTGACGTCCCCGACATGGAGCCATCGCCGGGACACGCTGGTGGACGCCGTGCGCAGCCTGGTGCGGACGCGTTCCACCAACTCCGCGGTCGCGAAGGGCTTGCCGAGGAAGTCGACGGCCCCGATCTGCAGGCAGCGGACGCGCGTTCCGACGTCCATGGCGGCGGACAGGACGAGCACCCGTTGGTCGGGGCGCTGTTCGAAGGCGCGCCGCATCACCTCGAAACCGTCGAATCCCGGCAGCATGAGATCGAGCACGACCAGGTCGAACTCGCCGCCCCGCAGGCAGCGAACGGCCTCCGGACCGGTCGTCGCGGTGTCCACGAGGTGCCCGTCCACCCCGAGCGTACGTCTGAGGTAGGCGCGCAGTCGCGCCTCGTCCTCGACCACCAACAGCCGAGCCATGACGGCCCACCGCCTTCCCCCCCGCCGTGTGCCCGACGGCGTCCCTCCGGACCGCCCTCTACAGCTCCCCCGAACCTTTTTAAGGGCCACGCCCGGCGCTGCGCAGGCGGTTTCACAAAGGTGAGGGAATTGTTCTGATTTGGCGCCCACCACGGCTGGGTGTCATGACATCACAGGAAACGACCGCACGCGGAGCGACGGCGCCAGGCGTTCGGAAACGTCCCGGGCGGCGGTCCGGGCCCTCGCGGTGCCGTCATGACAGCTTGATGAGAGTCGCGTCATCTTCGACCATGCGCTCGGCGGCCGACCGCACACTTGTCGCCCGGCCCCGTGGAACACGCCACCAGCCTGCGGCAGGGACCCGGGGCACTCGTTCCCGCCGCCTCCCGCTGGGCCGATCGGGGCCGGACCCGCTCGCGACGGCGGACGGGTGACCGAGGGGAGGAGGAAGGCGTGTTCATGCGACAGGCGACGAGGCCGCGGGGGAAAAGAGGACGGCGTACGGTCGCGCTGATCGGCGTCGGGGCGGTGGCAGCAGCGGTCCTGGTGGGGCTGCCGCCGTCGTCGGCGCAGCAGGCGCAGGCGGCTTCCGCCGGCGGGCCGAGCAGCCCGACGGACGAGACGAAGGTCCCGCACTACTTCGGCCCCTGGCCGAACTGGGCCAACAGCCCGCTCACCCAGTCGAAGGCCAAAGTGGTCATCAAGTCCATCGCCATGTCGGTGGGGAACAAGCTGGTCGACCGGGCGAACGCGACCGACTACGCGACGCCGCCGGGCGAGCTCGGGCCGGTGTTCGTCGTCCTGGACGGCTCTCCACTGCCCAAGGGCACCCTCAAGAGCTTCCAGACCTGGAACCAGGTCGACCCGGCGGGAAGCCCCACGGGGTCCGCGGGCGGCCTCTTCCACGCCTACGTCCTGCGGCCGACGGACACGCCGAAGCAGTACACCGTCGTGGCCGACAGCGGGCCGGAGACGGTGCCCGAGCCGGCCTCCAAGAACGGGGAGGTCGCGACGTACGACGTCCCCGACGTCGCCGTCAAGGCCGGCGACGTCATCGGTTTCTACGGTCAGGGAATCCCGGTGGACACCGGTGTGGCGTCCGGCGTCGACGCCTTCATGTACCCGGCCGGCGTCGACAAGAGCACCTCTCCGCCGACCAACGTGCCTCCGGCCGAGGGCGGCACGGTGACCGTGGGTTCGAGCGAGTACCCGCTCTACCCGACCCAGGACCGCACGTACTCCTTCGCGGCGACGGTGGCCCCGGCCACCACCGGGACCGGCGCCGAGGCGACCGCCACGGTGGACCCGCAGACCGGTGGCATCGCCGGCATCGACGTGACCGCGCCGGGCCACGGCTACGTCGCCGGTGCGACGTCCGTCACCGTCGACGGAGGCACCACGGCGGCGACCGCCAGCGCCACCGTCCAGTCGAGCGGGGGTGTGATCGATTACACCGTCACGGCGGGGGGCGGCGGCTACGGCCGCTTCGCGGTCGACATCACCGGTGGTGGCGGCAGCGGTGCCGCGGCGACCGCCTCCGGCGGGGTGGACGCCGTGACCGTCAAGGACGGCGGATCGGGCTACACCATGCCGACCGTGGACTTCGACCTTCCCGACGACCCCAACGGCACCGTGGCCAAGGGCCACGTCGACCCGGCGGATCTGGCCGCCGACGGCAGTGTCCGCAAGGTGACCGTGGACGACCCCGGCAGCGGCTACAGCAGCGCACCCGGCGTCAGCATCCACAACGGGACGCTGGCCGATCCGGTTCCCGGCGCTACGCCGGCGACTGCCTCCAGCAGCCTGAAGCTCCTGGCGCTCACCGCTGACACGATCGGCTCCGGCTACACCGGAACGCCCGACGTCACCGTCACGGACCCGACGGGCAAGGGTTCCGGGGCCACGGCGGACGCCGGCACGAGCGTCGGTGCGATCAGTTCCGTCAAGGTGACCGACCCCGGGGCCGGTTACCTCTCGGTCGGGATGAAGAAGTTCCAGGACCAGTTGCCGACGACCTGCGACCCCAAGGCGGACGGTACGGGCTGTCCCGACGTCGGACAGTTGCGGGAACCGTCGACGAAGCCGTCGGAGAAATTCATCCCCCTGGGGGTGCCGGAGTCCGTCACCACCAGCGGCAAGCCGGCCGACGAATACGTCATCGGTCTCGTGCAGTACCGCACCCGGTTCTCCTCGGACCTGCCGCCGACCCTGGTGCGGGGCTATGTCCAGCTGTCGACCGACGCCGTGCCCGGACGCAAAGTGCCGCTCTACAACGAGTTGACGGACGGCACCCGGCAGCAACTGCCGTACACGGGCGTGACCTCACCGCAGTGGATGGGCCCGGTCATCACCGCGACCAAGGACCGGCCGGTGCGGATCGTGTTCCGCAACCTGCTCCCCAAGGGCGCCGACGGTGACCTCTTCCTGCCGGTCGACAGCACCGGCATGGGCTCCGGCATGGGCCCGATGGCGATGCCCGCGCCGAAGAACGACGGCACCGTCATGGACGAGGTGCGCAATCCGGCGTGCACGAACGACAAGACGGGCTGCTTCAAGGACAACCGGGCCACGTTGCATCTGCACGGCGGCATCACGCCGTGGATCAGCGACGGCACCCCCCACCAGTGGATCACCCCGGCCGGCGAGAACACGGACTGGCCGCAGGGCGTCAGCGTCCAGAACGTGCCGGACATGACGGACGGCGGCGGGACGGAACTCTGCGCGGCGAAGGACGACGGCTGCTCGACGTTCTACTACACCAACCAGCAGAGCGCCCGGCTGATGTTCTACCACGACCACTCCTACGGCATCACCCGGCTGAACGTCTACGCCGGTGAGGCGGCCGGCTACACCATCACCGACGACACCGAGAAGGCGCTGGTCGGCAACGGCACGATCCCCGACGCCGATTCGACCCTCCCGCTGCTCGTCCAGGACCGCACCTTCGTGCCGGACGACTCCCAGCTCAAGGACCAGAAGGACGCGAACGGCAAGACGGTGTCGTACGGCCAGGACCCCACCTGGAACACGAAACGCTGGGGTACCAAGGGCAGTTTCTGGTACCACCACGTCTACATGCCCGCGCAGAACCCGGGTGACCCGTCAGGCATGAGCTCGTACGGGCGCTGGATGTACGGGCCGTGGTTCTGGCCGCCGGCCGGCGACGCCAAGTACGGGCCGATCGCGAACCCGTACTACGAGCCCACGTGCAAGCTGGACGATCCGTCGACCTGGCAGTACCAGACCGCGCCGTACTGCGAGCCGGAGCAGATCCCCGGCACGCCGAACGTCTCGATGGGCATGGAGCAGTTCAACGACACGCCCATCGTCAACGGGGTCGCCTACCCCAAGGTGACGCTGCAGCCGAAGACCTACAGGCTGCGGCTGCTCAATGCCGCCAACGACCGGTTCTTCAACTTCCAGTGGTACGGCGCCGACCCGAAGCAGGGTGACGGCACCACCGAGGTGGCGCTGAAACCGAACGAGCTGGAGGCCGCCCAGACCGATCCCAACGTCTCACCCACCCCGGTCGATTCCAACAACGACGCCGCCGGCCCGGACTGGGTCCAGATCGCCAACGAGGGGGGCTTCCTGCCGGCGCCGGCCGTCATCGACGGTCAGCAGCCGACGACCTGGATCACCGACCCGACCCGCTTCGACGTCGGCAACGTGGACAAGCACTCGCTGACCCTGGCGCCGGCCGAGCGCGCCGACGTGCTGGTGGACTTCTCCAAGTTCGCCGGCAAGACACTCATCCTCTACAACGACGCGCCCGCGGCCTATCCGGCGCGCGTGGCGTCGTACGACTACTACACGGGCGCGCCCGACCTCAGCCCGACCGGCGCCCCGAAGATCCTGCCGGGGTACGGTCCCAACACCCGCACGGTCATGCAGGTGACCATCGCGGACACCACGCCGGCCCCGGCCTTCGACCTGACCAGGCTGCAGGCCGCCTTCAAACACCACGCGGACGGCTCCGGCGTCTTCGAGTCCGGGCAGAACCCGGTGATCGTCGGCCAGTCGGCCTACAACTCGGCCTACGGCAAGTCCTTCGCCGCCAGCAGCAACTGCAACGTCACCAACACGACGGTGAACACCTGCGACGGCCTGGTCCGTGTGAACGACACCTCGAAGTTCAGCTTCAACACGCTCAAGGCGCCCACCGCCAAGACGACGATGCCGCTGCAACCGAAGGCCATCCACGACGAGATGAACGCGACGTCCTTCGACGACTTCGGCCGGATGGAGGCGAACCTCGGCGTCGAGGCGCAGCCACCCACGCCAGGCGGACAGAACGTCACGCTGTACCCGTACATCAACCCGCAGACCGAGCTGATCGACGGCACCGATCTCCCCAGGGGAGACGTGAAGGTGACGCCCATCGGATCCGCTGCGGACGGGACGCAGATCTGGCGGTTCACCCACAACGGGGTGGACACACACCCGATCCACTTCCACCTGTACGACGTCCAACTCCTCAACCGGGTCACCTGGGACAACATCGTCATCCGGCCGGACGGCAACGAACTGGGCTGGAAGGACACGGTGCGGATGAGTCCGCTGGAGGACACGATCGTCGCGCTGCGGCCGGTCGTGCCGACCGTGCCCTTCGAGGTGCCGAACTCCGTGCGGCCGCTGGACCCGGCGATGCCACCCGGTGACACGTCGATGTTCAACAACGTCGACCCGCAGGGCAACCCGACGGCGGCCATCAGCAACAAGCTGGTGAACTTCGGCTGGGAGTACGTGATCCACTGTCACATCCTCAGCCATGAGGAGATGGACATGATGCGTCCCGAGTCGCTGGCACTGCCGCCCGTGAAGGCGAGCGGGCTCACGTCCACGGTCGTGGGCACGGGCTCCGGGGCGCGGATCCAGTTGCAGTGGCAGGACAACTCGATCAACGAGACGTCCTTCGTCGTCCAGCGGTCGAGTGACGGCACCACGTGGTCCGACGCCGGCACCGTCGCCTCGCCACTCGACCAGCCGAACATCCACGAGACCCGCACCTTCGTCGACCCGACGGCATCGGTGAACTCGTCGTACGTCTACCGGGTCGTCGCGCTCAACACGGTCGGCTACGGCGGGGAGTTCCCGAGCATGACGGTGAAGTCCGTCTCGGATCCGCTCCAGGTGGCCGTGGCGGTCCGCGGGCAGCGGAAGGGACACAAGGCCCTGCGGCACGAGTGACCAGGAGGCCGGGAGGGCGGGCGACCGGCCGCCGCCCTCCTGTGCCGGGCCGCGTGACCCTCGTGAGGCGATCACCTCCTGAACCGGCGCATCGCCGACCGGATCGACGGCGGGCCCGTCCGTGCCATGACGACGCGGACGGGCCCGGTGTACCGGAGCGGGCGGATCACATCACGCCGCTCTCCCACCACCACGAGCCGGAGCCGTAAGAGGGGTACTGGACCCGGCTGTCGACGTGCTGCCACGAGTGCGTGTAGGCCTCAAGGCCGGAGAAGCCGCAGGTCTCGGCGATCCTGTAGGTCCCCAGGGTGCTGTAGCCGGAGACGACGATGTCCGCGGCGACGCCGTAGACGTGCATGCTGTTGGACGCGCCGCCCACCGCGGCGTTGTGCGCGATGCTGCGGAAGCCGGAGTCGACCGTGATCGAGCTGTTTCCGGCCTTCTTGCGCACGGCCTCCAGCTTGTACATCAGTCGGCGCACGTTCTCCTTGACCGTCGCGGCGTCGACCTTGCCACCGCTGAAACCGGAGCCGTCCTGCGAAGAGAACTCGCTCCAGTCGAAGTGGGCGGTGGAACCGTCGCTGGACTCAAGGCTGTTGAGCACACTCTGCGTCTGCGGACCGACGACGCCGTCCGCACTCAACCCGTAGGCGGACTGGAAGCGTTGCACGGCGGCGTTCGTGGCCGGGCCGAAGTCGCCGTCCCAGGCGACATAGGTCTGCTGGGCACTGGACGCGGCCCAACCACCGACGCGGATCTGCAGTTCCACCACGTCGGATCCGGAGGCGCCCTGCTGGAGGGTGCGCGACCAGCCGTAGGCCGATGCCCGGCCCGCCGCCTGGAGGTTGACGGCTCCTGCCAAGCCGAGCGTGGCCGTCAGCCCCGCCGCGCCCCGGAGCAGGGCGCGGCGGTCGATGCCGCTGACGGAGTGTCGTGCCCGTGTCATAGAGATCTCCTCATCTGTGATGGCGTGCCGAAGCTCAGGAAACGAGGCTCTGCCAGGTGTTCGAACCGACGATGCCGTCCACGGTGAGGCCGTGCGCGGACTGGAACGAACGCACCGCGGAGTCGGTCGCCGGCCCGAACGAACCGTCCACCGTCAGCGCGGAACCATGGGCGTTGAGCTGGCTCTGCACCGCCTGGACCGCGGGTCCCGACGATCCCTGCTGCACGGTGACGATGAGGGCCTGCCAGGTGGCGGGTCCGACGACGCCGTCCACGCTGAGGCCGTGCGCGGACTGGAACGAACGCACCGCGGAGTCGGTCCCCGGCCCGAACGAACCGTCCACCGTCAGCGCGGAACCATGGGCGTTGAGCAGGTACTGGACGGTCTTGACCCGCTCACCACTGGCTCCCTGCTGCACAGTGGGCCAACTGGCGGTGGGCGGTGGGGTGTAGCCGCTTCCCTTGGCAAAGGCCTGGAGGTCCGTGAGCGTGCCGTTGAAGGTGTCCTGGTCGCCGGGGAAGGTTCCGGAGTCGGCGTACTGCCAGATCGTCTGGGTCGACCAGCCGGCGGGCAGTGTGCCGGGGCTGCTGGAGTAACGGGCGATCCACAGCGGGTTGGTGGTTCCGAAGCTGCTGTTGTTGCCGGTGCAGGTGGTCCACCAGTCGGTGGTGGTGTAGATCGTCGGGTAGCGACCGACCTTGGCGTGCACCTCGTTGCTGAAGTCCCGGATCCAGGAGACCATCGCGCTCTGGCTCAGCCCGTAGCAGGTGGCCCCGTACGGGTTGTACTCGATGTCCAGGGCGGGCGGCAGCGTCCTGCCGTCGGCGGTCCAGCCGCCGCCGTGGCCGACGAACCAGTCGGCCTGGACGGTACCGGTCGAGTTGCCGGGGAGCGCGAAGTGGTAGGCGCCGCGGATCAGTCCCGCGTTGTACGCGCCGTTGTACTGCTGGGAATAGGACGGGTCCGTGTAATTGGTGCCTTCGGTGGCCTTGACGTAGGCGAAGGCGGCGCCGTTGTTCTTGACGGATGTCCAGTCGACGTTGGTCTGGTAGTGGCTGACGTCGAGACCGGCCGGGCCCGTGCTGACGGCCGCCGACGCGGTCAGCGCCAGTGATCCCGCGCTCGGGTGCTGGAGCCCCGATCCGGCATGGTCCTGCTCCGGGTGCGTCATGCGCACCGGGATCCCGTGGCCTTCGGCGGCCGCCGCCGAGGCCGTGCCGGGCAGGATCGGCACGCTGAGGACCGCGGCCAGCAGCCCGCCCGCCCGGAGGAGGGTCCGGCGAGGGCCGGTACCGCTGTTACCGGATCTGAACCGCGAGAGGGCGGCTGCGAACATGGTGCTCCTAGAGTGTGGAGGGATACCGCGAAGCGCTCGGGCCGGCCGTGGTGGTGCCGTCGACGGTCGGTGGTGGGGCGGTCAGAACGTGAACGCTCGGTGAGCGCTGGTCGCGGTGGGATACGGGCTGCGGTCCAGGGCGTGCCATCAACACCCTGGTGCTCAGGTCAAGTTGACGCGCGTAAAGGTAAGGGACGCATTGACATGTTCGCAACATCCTCTCGGGCGCGCCGTCGTCGGCGGGAAGGTGGCCCGTGTCGTCCCCCGCTGTCGCGTCATCGGTCTCGGTGCCCGTCCCCGCCTCCTGGCCGCCCACGCGCTCACCGACCTCACCGCCGGACTCTCACCGCACCACGCCGGCCGGCTGGTCGCCGCCGTTGTCGACCGTTCGTGCGCCGCCCCAGCCGGCTATTCCGGTGCGCGATCCGGGAAGTGGAGGGGGTTCAGGCGGGCCTGGTGGCCGAGGTGGTCGGCGAAGGCGACGGTCAGCGGGTCGGGGCGGGTGCGCGTGTAGGCCGTGAGGGTGCGGCGGATGGGAGGGTCTGGCCGGAGCGCGGCACCGTCGAAGTGGGGCGGGATGATGTTGGCGGGGACGAGGGCGGGGCCGAGGCCGGCGGCGGCGAGCAGCGGGACGGCGGAGGTCTGTTCGGCGCGGATGGCAGCCTCGGGCCGGAAGCCGGCCCGGAGACAGACGCCGTCGAGCAGGTCGGCGAGGCCGTTGCCGGGTGAGTAGTGGACCCAGGCGCGGTCGGCGAGCGAGGCGAGGGCGATGGTGCGGGTCGGGGAGTCGGCCAGCGGGTCGTCGGCGGGCAGGACGACGGCGAACTCCTCCACGCCGAGTTCGCGGGTCGGTCCCTCCCAGTCGGCCGGTGGAGGGCCGACGGCGAGGTCGGCCCCGCCGGCGGCCATGGCTGCCTGGAGCTGGGCGGCATGCGGGTACTCGTGCAGCCGGATGCGTATCCCCGGGTGCCGCCGGCGCCAGACGCGCAGGACGGGCGGGAGGATGCCGAGGCTGACCGAGTACACGGTCGCGACCTCCAGCTCGCCTTCGTCCAGTCCGGCACTGCGACGGGCGACGGAGTGCAGGCGCTCGGCCTCGGCGAGCGCGGCGCGGGCATGCGGAAGGACCGCGCGGCCCATGGGGGTCAGGCGGATCGCGCGCGGGAGCCGTTCGAGCAGCGGACCCCCGACAGCGCTCTCCAGTGCGCGGATCTGATGGGAGAGGGCGGGTTGGGTGACGTGCAGTCGCTCGGCCGCGCGGGTGAAGGAACCGGTGTCGACGACGGTGACCAGGTATTCGAGCTGCCGCAGCGTTGCCATGAGGAAATTTTATCGCTCCAGGTGAAAACAAGACTTGGACTCATCCCGTGGCCCCGGGAGAAGGTCGTGGTGTGACCGCCGCGGGCAACAGCGCTGCGGTTTCTTCCCGACACCTCGAAGGAGTACTCCCATGTCCCGTTACGCGTTCCTCAAGGGGCAGCGCCTGGTCGTGGTGGGCGCGGGTTCCCGCACCGGCTGCCTGCTCGCCCAGGCGGCGTCCGCCGCCGGCGCCGACCTCGTCCTGGCCGGTCCCGATCCGCGCAAGCTTGAGTGGACCGCCGGCGAGCTGTCCGGGCCGTCCGAGGTGATCCCGGTCGACCTCGCCGACGAGGCCACGATCGCGGCCCTGTCCCGGCGGGCCGGCCGCTTCGACCACCTGGTCTCCACCGCGGCCATGCCGGCCAACGGTCCGCTGAAGGACCTCGAACTCGCCGACGTCCAGCGCGCGTTCGCCGCCAAGGTGGTCGGTCCCCTGCTGCTGGCCAAGCATCTGGGCGACCAGGTCGCCGATGCCGGCTCGTTCACCTTCTTCTCCGGTGTGGCCGCGTGGCGTCCGGCCCCGTCGCGGACCGTGATGGCCACCACCAACGGCGCGCTGGCCTTCCTGGTCCAGGCCCTCGCGGTCGAGATCGCGCCGGTGCGGGTCAACGCCGTCTCGCCGGGCATCGTCGACAGCGGTTCCTGGGACGGGCTGGGCGCGGACAAGGAGGCGTTCCTGCGCCAGGTGGCCGAGCGCAACCCCGCCCGCCGCGTCGGCACCCCCGACGACCTGATCAAGGCCGTGTTCTACGCCATCGACAACCCGTACGTCACCGGCACCGTGCTGCACGTCGACGGCGGCGGCCGCCTCGCCTGAAAGGAGCCCGACCGATGGACCTTCGACTCGATGACGCAGTCGTGGTGGTGACCGGCGCGTCCGCCGGGATCGGCGAGGCCACGGTGGGCGTGCTGGCGGCCGAGGGCGCCGCCGTCGTCGCCGTGGCCCGCCACCCCGAGGGCGTCGAAGCCCTCGGCCCGCGGGTCAGCGGCCTGGCGGCCGACCTCACCGAGCCCGGCGCGGCCCAACGGGTGGTGGAGGAGGTGCTCGCCCGGCACGGGCGACTGGACGGACTCGTGAACAACGTCGGCGGGCTGGACTCCCGCACCGGATTCCTGGACGTGAGTGACGAGCAGTGGCACGCCACGTTCGAGCTCAACTTCCACGGCGCGGTGCGGATGACCCGAGCCGCGCTGCCCGCCCTGCTCCTGCGCGGCGGCTCCCTGGTCCACGTCACCAGCGAGGCGGCCAGGATGCCGGACGTGCCGCTGGTGGACTACGCGGCCGCCAAAACCGCGCTGCTGTCGCTGTCCAAGACACTGGCGGCCGAGTTCGGCCCGCGCGGGGTGCGCTCCAACGTCGTCGCGCCGGGGCCGACCCGGACCCGGCTGTGGGACGGCCCCGGCGGATTCGCCGAGCAGCTCGCCGCCCAGTTCCACCTGGAACCGGAGGCGGCGATCGACCACTTCGTCCGCGAGGTGCGACGCCTGCCCACCGCCCGGCTCGGCAGCCCCGACGATGTCGCACGGGTCATCGCCTACCTGCTCTCGCCTCTCGCGCGCCAGATCACCGGCGCCGAGTGGGCCGTCGACGGCGGCGCGCTGCGCCAGCTCTGACCCTCCCTGCCAGGGCTCCCCCGCATGCCCCCGCACGAGATCCGTACCCGCGCCGGCACCACGGGCACCGCCGCTCGCGCGGCGGGCTTGCCAGGTCGGGCCGGCGCCCAGCTCACGTTCTGCGTCCGGGCCGCTTCCGCCGCGCCGGGCTCGCGCCGCTGAGCACCTCACCGCCAGACGGGCCGGAGCACCCGGGCGGCCGGCGACAGCTCCTCCGTCCATCCGCCGCCCGGCGCCCCGGACGGGGCGGCCTCGAAGGCTGTTTCGGCTCGGCTCCGTCCAGCGGTCCGCCAGTGGGCCTGCCGGCCGCCGGCCACGCCCGCAGGCCCTCAACCCCCTTCACAGCGACGACAGTTGCATCAAGCACAGCAAAAGGAATCCGCTCATGCACAAGCTGACCCGTACCATCCTCATCACCGCCGCCGCCCTCGTCGGCGCGGCGGCCCTCACGGCCGGCGCCGGTATGGCCGTCGGCGCCATGGACTACCACCGCCAGGCCGCCGAGCCGAGTTCGCAGGCGTCGCCGCGGAGCCTCATCGACCGCACGCCCGGCCTGGTCCAGCCTGCGGCGCTGACCGTGGACCGCTCGATCGGCAGGCGGCGCGCCTCCCAGGAGGTGCACCTGGCCCAGCAGCTGTACACCTTCTGGAACACCGGGGAGCAGAAGTACCTCGACGCCGCCGTCGGCCCACGCTTCAAGGACAACACCCTGCCCGCCGGCCGACCGCAGGGGCCGACCGGCCCGGCGTTCGCCTCGAAGAACTTCCGCGCCGCCGTCCCCGACCTGACCTGTGAACTGGCCGACCTCCTGATCACGGGCGACAAGATCACCGCTCGGCTGGTCTTCCGCGGCCACTTCACCGGCACCTTCGACGGCGTCCACGGCAAGGGCCAGCAGGTCCGCTTCGACGCCATCGACATCCAGCACGCCGGCACCGACAAGATCGTCGAGGACTGGCACATCGAGGACAACGCGACCCTGCTGAGCCAGCTCGGGGTCACCGGCTGACGCCCTCGCCCGCACGTCGCACGAGGGCTCGTGCCGAGCGGCCGACGCTGTGTCAGGCCGCGGACCAGCCGTCGTCGGCGGGCAGGATCGCGCCGTTGATGTTGCTCGCGGCATCCGAGGCGAGGAACAGGATCACCGCCGCCTGCTCCTCGGGCCGCGGCACCCGGCCGAGGCTGACGAAGTGCGGGCCGAGCGCCGCCGGGCCGTGCGCGGTCCGGTCGGCGTCCCCGGTGATGCCGGTCGCGGTGCCCCCGGGGCAGACGGCCTCGGCGCGGATGACCCGCTCCCACTCGGCGTCGCTCACGTCGGCGGGCGCCGACATGCTGTCCATGATGCCGGCGTTGTTCCCCAGGGCGCCGCCCGGCCGGTCCCGGGGCCGAGGGATCATTTTCACCGCACCGCCGACGGCCACTCGCTCACAGGGCGGAGCCGCGGTGCGGGGACGGTCTTGGCATGACGCCGACCGGCGGGACCACACGGCACGGCATCCGGTCGAACGCGGGACCGGCCGTCGCACGCCGCACCGGGCGGTGGCCAACGCGCCGGGACGAGCCCGCGGTTCGGTTCGAAGCCGACGTGCTGGTCGCGGCGATCCACCCGTGGCTCCCGGGCGTCGGCGGGCCGGCGCTCCGTCCGAGGTCGTGGCCGCCGTTGTCCGGCACGGCGACGGAGGCGCACCGGACGGCAGCGCGGTTCTCACGCGGGACCCGGGATCAGCTCGGGTTCGGTGGCCGCGCGGACCTCGGCCTCGGTGACCCCGGGCGCGCACTCGACGAGACGCAGTCCGCGGTCGGTGACGTCCAGCACGGCGAGGTCGGTGATGATCCGCTGGACCACGCGTTCGCCGGTGAGGGGCAGCGAGCAGTTGTCGACGATCTTGAAGGTGCCGTCCCGGGCCACGTGCTCCATCAGAACGATCACCTTGCGGGCGCCGTGCACCAGGTCCATCGCGCCGCCCATCCCCTTGACCATCTTTCCGGGAATCATCCAGTTGGCGATGTCGCCCCGCGCCGAGACCTGCATCGCTCCCAGGATCGCCACGTCGATCCGGCCCGAGCGGATCATCCCGAAGCTTGCGCCGGAGTCGAAGAAGCTGGCGCCGGGCCGCACCGTGACGGTTTCCTTCCCGGCGTTGATCAGGTCGGGGTCCTGGTCCCCGTGGTACGGGTACGGGCCGGTGCCGAGGATCCCGTTCTCGGATTGCAGCACCAACTCCACAGCGTCGTCGACGTGGTTGGGTACCAGGGTCGGCAATCCGATGCCCAGGTTGACGTAGTCGCCGTCCCTCAGCTCCCGTGCGGCGCGGGCGGCCATCCGGTCTCTGGTCAGTGCCATGGTCACGCTCCTCGCCCCGCGCTTCGGCGGGGCCTCGTGGTCAGCCGCTCGATGCCCTTGTCCGCGACCTGACCGGGTGTCAGCGGAAGGACGCGGTCGATGTAGATGCCGGGAAGGTGGACCGCGTCCGGGTCGAGCTCGCCGGGTTCGACGAGGTGCTCGACCTCGGCGACGGAGATCCGGCCGGCCATGGCGCACACCGGGTTGAAGTTGCGGGCGGCCTTGCGGAACACCAGGTTGCCGTGCCGGTCCCCCTTCCACGCGCGTACCAGCGCGAAGTCCGCCGGCAGGGCCCGCTCCAGCACGAACGAGGTGCCGTCGAACTCGGCGGTCGGCTTGGGCGGCGAGGCGATCGCCACCCGGCCGTCGCAGGTGTACCGCCACGGCAGGCCGCCCGAGGCGACGGCGGTGCCGGTGCCGGTTCTGGTGTAGAACGCGGGGATGCCGACGCCGGCCGCGCGCAGCCGCTCGGCGAGGGTGCCCTGCGGGGTGAGTTCGACCTCCAGTTCGCCGCCGAGGTACTGCCGGGCGAACTCCTTGTTCTCCCCCACGTAGGAGGCGACGATCCTGCGGATCCGGCCGCGGTCGAGCAGCTTGCCGAGGCCCACGCCGTCGGTTCCGCAGTTGTTGGAGAAGACCTCCAGGCCCTCCACGCCGGCCGCGACGACGGCGTCGATGAGCACGGCGGGAATACCGCAGACCCCGAAGCCGCCCGAGGCGATCGACGCCCCGTTCCGGATGCCTGCCACGGCCTCGGCCGCGGTGGCGACCACTTTGTCCACTGTCGGTTCCTTCCTGGTCAGTCGAGCTTGGCGAGCTGGGCGAGCACGGTCTCGGGCGCGGCGTCCGCGGGGATGTCGGCGAGGAGGAAGTCACCCGACGGCGGCTCCGCGCCGTCCCCGTGCCAGAACTCCCGCGGGATCCGTGGTCCGGTCAGCCCGGACCCGCCGACCGTCACGCCCTGCCCGGTCCGCCGGCCCAGCGCCCAGCGGTAGTGGTCGGTCACGTTGGCGACGGGCGCGTAGACGCTGTCGTCGAGCTGTGGCAACTCGCCCGAGCGGGGGTCGCGTTCGTCGAGCAGCAGCAACGAGACCGGCGGCGCGGCCAGCCGCCGCAGCCAGTCCGCGACGTACATCGCGGCGGTCTCCGCGTGATCGGCGGTCAGGTCCGTGATCGGTCCGGCGCCGCTGAGCTCGTGGGTCCGCGCCAGCCAGAGCACCGGGGAGGGGATCTGCACCACGAGCGGCGTGGCCGAGGCGCGCGCCACGACCTCGGCCAGCTCGACAGCGGCGACGGCGGTGGGCTCGTGGGCCAGCAGCGTGCGCAGGGCGTACCCGGTCCGCGGCCTGGCCGACAGACCGGCGCGCAGCGTGTCGTCGCGGGCGAGGGCGTCGTCGTAGTAGGCGCCCAGATCCAGCAGAGTGGTGTCGGGTCGGAGCAGGCCCTGGACCTGTCCGGTGTACTGCGCGAAGGCGACCGGGTCGGTCCACGGGACGGGGCGGCCCTGGAGGATGACCGCCGGGGCGTAGTGCTGGTGGTCGACGACCAGCGCGGTCCGCCGGCCGGAGGGCGGGGCGGAGAGGAGGGTGGTGAAGTCCATGGCCATGGGGCGTTCCTGGGGTCGGGGAGAGGCGCGGACGAGGGGTGGGGAGCCGGGCTCCGGCTCCCCACCTGGTGCCGGACGGAGTCAGCCGCCCAGGACGACCTTGAGGGCGTTCGTCCTGGCGGCGTCCGCGAACGTGTCATACGCGTCGAGGATCCGGTCGAGCGGGAAGTGGTGGCTGGCGAAGCGGTCCACGGGCAGCTGCCCGTCGCGCACCAGCCGCAGCAGCATCGGCAGGGTGTCGGTGTTCACCAGGCCCATGGAGATCGCGATGTTCTTGATCCACAGGTCCTGGAGCGGCAGCTCGACCGGCTTGCCGTGGACTCCGGCGTTGGCCACGTTCCCGCCCGGACGGACCAGGTCGAGCGCCATGGCGAACGTCTGCGGGATACCGACCGCCTCCACGACGACGTCCGCCCCGTCCCCGTCGGTGAGCGCGAGCACCTCGTCCCGCCAGTCGCTGCTCCCGGAGTGCACGGCGTGGGTGGCGCCGAAGGAGAGCGACTGCCGGGCGCGGTGGTCGTCCACGTCGATCGCGACGACCCGGGCGGCACCCTGGAGCCCCGCCGTGGCCGCCACCGCCAGGCCCACCGGCCCCGCGCCGATGACCGCCACCGTGTCGCCGGGCTTGACGCGCCCGTAGCGGACGCCGATCTCGAACCCGGTGGGCAGGATGTCCGAGAGCATCACTCCCTGCGCGGGGGTGACCCCCTCGGGCAACTTGTGCAGCGAGGTCTCGGCGTACGGCACACGGACGTACTCGGCCTGGGTGCCGTGGACGAGGTGTCCGAGGATCCATCCGACGCCCGGTGCCCCCTCGTCACCGGCGCAGTGGGAGTGGAGCCCGCGGCGGCAGTTGCCGCACCGCCCGCAGTTCTTGATACAGGCGATGATGACCTGGTCTCCCTCGGCCAGGGTCGTGACGGCGCTCCCGGTCGCCACGATCGTCCCGACTCCCTCGTGCCCGAGGACGCGGCCCTCGGCGACCGAGGGCACGTCGCCCCTGAGGATGTGCAGGTCGCTACCGCAGATGGTGGTGGCGTCGATCTTGACGATGACGTCCGTGGGCGCCTCGATCGCCGGGTCCGTGACGGTGTCCCACGACGTGCGGCCCGAGCCGTGGTAGACGAGAGCCTTCATGGCTGACTCCTTGTGCGTTGCGAGAAGCGGGCTGGGTTCACGGCGGGTCAGGACTTGCGGCGCACCTCTTCGCCGTGCTTGTCCTCCAGTTCGCGGACCCGCTCCTCCAGTCGGGCGATCCTGACCTCGCGCCGGTCGGGGACCATGACGATCGGGAGTTCCTTGAGCGGGGCCGTCACCCGCCGCGGGCCGTCGATGGTGAAGACCGTTGCCGTGATGTCGTCGGTGTCCGAGCCCCAGGAGCCGTAGTAGTGCAGGTCCTTCGGCGGCTCGGGCGTGACGAACTCGGCGCAGAACTCGGCATAGGGCTTGCCGCGGCGGAGTCTGGCCTCGCGGGCGGCGTCGCGCGCCGCCCGCGTGCCCTCGACGTCCAGGCGGAAGGTCTCCGCGTCGTAGCGCACCCCGAAGATCTCCTCGGCTGCCTTCCGGCTGATCCGGCCGAGTTCGGCGTCCTTGACGACCGACTCGGGGAGCCGCTCCAGGGGGTCGCCGTAACCACCGCCGGCTCCCTGGCTGATCATGTACAGCTCGCCGTCCTTGGCGATGTCGAACTGAAGGCCCATGTGAGAGGTCGAGTAGCGGCCGTCCTCGAAGGGGCGATCGTTCATGACCTTCTCGATCGACAGGTCGAACTTCCCGCTGTCCCGGCGGATGTGCTCGTAGACGTTGGTCCCCTTGACCATGGCGAGCGGGTAGGTGCCGCAGCCGTAGCCGCCGTACATGCCGTAGATGGAGGAGAACTTCGACCCCGAGGTCACCGTCATGAAGCCCCACTGCGGGGTGCCCTCGGCGGCGACGATCATCTCGTACCCCATGCCGCCGGTGAACTTCCCGAACCCCATGTTGTCACGGACGAGTCGCTTGGACACGAGCTGCATGAAGGGGACTTCCTCCTCCATGACCTCCTGTTCGGCGGTGTCGGCCATCGCGCAGAAGAGCGGGGAGACCGCGTCCTCGCCGTCGCGGAAGGGCTTGGCACCGCCCGGCATGCCGTTGAGGTCCGCGCAGAGGTTTCCGACCGTGTCGCCGTGCTGGGTGATTCCGCCCCACAGGAACGTGTTGATCTGGTTGAACCAGTTCGCGACGACGTTGCTGTACTTCTCCGGGGTGGAGAAGGACATCCGGCTGTAGAGCGCCTGCGCGGCGGAGAAGCCGCGGAACGAGGCCTGGAGCGACTGCCCCATCGGCGCGTCGTAGGAGGCGTCGGCCCAGGTGCCCTCGTCCGAGATGATCTCGATGCAGCTCATGGCCGAGGTGCAGCGCGGCAGGTCGGGCCACCAGAAGGCCAGGATGGCCTGCATGATCATCGACTTGACCGAGCAGAGCGGGCTGTTGATGGCCCGGTTGAGGATCTCCGGGCCCGTGCCGCGCAGGTCGATGGTCATCCGCTCGCCCTTGACGGTCACCTTGCAGGCGAACTTGATGAGGATGTTCTCCTTCAGGGTGGAGTCCATGAACTGGTCGAAACGGTAGGTGCCGTCGGGCAGTTCGCTGATCCGCCGGCGCACCTCCACCTCGACGTCCTCGACCGTGGTGCGCAGGGCCGCGACGAAGGTGTCGACGCCGACCTCGTCGATGATCTTGTCGACCCGTTCCATGATCTTGCGTACGGCGGTGATCTTCACCTTGAGGTCGGCGAGCTGGAGCTTGGGGTCGCGCACGGAGTGCTGGAGGAAGGTGAGCAGGTCGCGGCGGAGCTGCCCGCGCTCGACGATCTTGAAGGGGCTCATCCGCAGTCCGTCGTCGAAGGGCGTCTCCGAACCGGAGGGCATGCCGCCCGGCTCGCAGGCGCCGTTCTCACCCTCATGGATGGTCGCGGCGACCCAGGCGATGATCTCGCCGTCCCTGATGACCGGCATGATCATCGACTGGTCGGTGTTGTGGATGTTGCCGAACCGCGCGTCGTTGTGGATGAACCCGTCGCCCTCGTGGATCCCGACGGTCGGTTCGTCCTTCCAGTACTTCATGATGTAGCGGATCGGGTGGTGCAGGATCGCGCTGAAGGCGATGACGCCGTGGCAGGAGAGGTAGGAGACGTCGCCGGCGGCGGTGTAGATGGCGGTCGTGAGGTCGCCCCACTTCGCGCCGGGCGCGGCTCCCTGCGCCTCGCACATCTCGTAGCCCTCGTCGAGGGCGCCGGCGATGCGCTTGCGGATGCGCTCGACCTGGAGTCGGTCGACGCCGGCCACGATCGCCCGCTCCTCTCGGGTGGACCTGGGCGCGATGCCGTGGTCGCGCATGATGGCCGGGTCGGGGCCGAGGAAGAGGGTCGTCTCGTCCATGAACGTGTCGACCCACTGCTGCTCCTGCGGAGTCAGGGAGGTCGGCGGCCTGTCGTCGATGGTGGTCATGTCAGCGGCTCCTTCTGTTTCGCGTGGCGGGGCGGCGGTCGGTGCCGGATCAGTCCTGGAGGAACCAGACCGCACCCTGGCGCGTCGGTTCGAGCCTCCAGCCGGGCTCGACGAGGTACGTCGTGTTCTCCGTGGTGACGATCGCCGGGCCGGGGACGACGTGCTCGTGGGTGAGCGCGCTGTGGTCGTAGACGGGCGTGCTGATCGGGTCGTCGTGGCCGATGAAGACCACGTCGCGGCGGGAGCCCTCGGCCGGAACCGTGCGCTCTCCCCCGGATTCCAGGGAGTCGAAGCTCACGACGTCCCCGTCGACGTACGAGGCGACCCGGACGGTGTTGCACCGGATGCCGGCCTCCGGGGCGGCACTCGACGCCCCGAAGCGGTGGCTGTAGACGTCACCGAAGATCTTGATCATGGCGAGGACGTCGGCCACGCCGTTCATGCGGTTGATGTCCTCCAGTGCCACCGCCTGGGTGAGCAGCTGGTTGCCGTAGCGCATGTCGAGTTCGAGGCGGTACCTCACGTCCTCTGCGGCGAAGCCCTGGCGGACCAGGTCCTCGCGTCCACGCGCCTCCAGTTCCTCGACCACGGCGTTGAACTCGGCGTAGTCGTCGTAGAGCTGACGTGTCGTCGGGTTGTACATCGTCACGTGGACGCCGCGCTCGTGGAAGTGCAGCTGCTTCATGTTCCCGGCGCCGCAGGCGGAGAACACCGAGGAGAACGGCGGCGCCAGCACGCGCCTGATCCCCGCGTGGCGGGCGACGCCGCAGGCGTGGAGCGGGCCGTTGCCGCCGTAGGCGAGCATCGTGAAGTCCTCCGGCAGATAGCCGCGGACCCGCAACTCCTTGCCGATGCCGATCGCCATCTGTTCGTCCACGCCGTCCTTGATCGCCCGCGCGATGTCGAGGACGTCCATGTCGAGCGGGTCGCAGAGGGTCTCCTCGACCGCGAACCGGGAGCGCTTCGGGTTGAGTCTGATGTAGCCGTTGGCGTAGTTGTCCGGCTCCAGGTAGCCGAGGAGGAGGTCGGCGTCGGTCACGGTCGGGCGCAGACCCCCGCGGTCGTAGCAGGCCGGGCCGGGGTTCGAGCCCGCCGACTCCGGGCCGATCTTGATCGAGTCGTGGATACGGTCGTACGTGGCGATGGAACCGCCCCCCGCGCCGAGGGTGTCGAGGTGGACCATCGGCACCGACACGAGCCACCGGTCGATCGTGGGCAGGAAGTCGTAGTGCTTGACGCCGCCTTCGGGCACGAGGCCGATGTCGAACGACGTACCGCCCATGTCGGTCGAGATGACGTGCCCGAGCCCCGTCTCCTTCGAGAGGTGCTCGGCGGCTCCGACACCGGCGATCGGGCCGGAGTGGATCGTCTGGAGGGCGTCGGTCGAGTTCATCTGCGCCATGCCGCCGGAGTTGTGGATCACCAGCATCGGCTTGTCGTAGCCGGAGTCGCGCAGGTTGTTCGACAGCTGGGACAGCGCGTGGAACATGATCTCGTGAAGGAAGCCGTCGATGATCGTCGACGTCGCCCTGACGTACTCGCCCTTGCGGCCCGAGACCTGGTGGCCGAGCAGGACGGGGATGGCCCCCAGTTCGTGGGCGGGGAACTCTTCGAGGACGATCTCCTGGATCGCGAGTTCGTGGACCGGGTTCTCGGTGGCGTTGACGAGGGTGACGACGAGCGCCTCCGCCCCGGCGTCGACGAGTTCGCGCACGACCTCGCGGACGTCCTCGGGGTCGAGGGGGGCGACGATCTTCCCGGCGGAGTTGACGCGTTCCCTGACCGAGCGGATCATCCGGCGCGGCACGATCGGCTCCGGCCGCTCGGCCGCGGGCAGGTTCTGCTGCATCGAGTAGTCCAGGCCCTCGCCGTAACCGCGGCCGCGGGAGAGGGGGATGGTGTCCTCGAAGCCATGGGTGACGATCGCGGCGACCTTGGGACCCTTGCGCTCGATGAGCGCGTTGGTGCCGAGGGTCGTCGCGTAGCGGACCGAGTCGACCTCCTGGAGGACGGTGCCCCGGTCGAGTCCCGCCCGCCGGCACGCCAGGTCGAGTGCCTCGTTGAAGCCGAGGGCGAGGTTGTGGTGGGTGGTGAGGGCCTTGGCCTCGACGTACTGGTCGTCCCAGACGAAGAAGCAGTCGGTGAACGTGCCGCCGATGTCGACGGAGATGCGCTTCATGGGTGTCCCTGGGGTGTCGTGTGCGCGCGGCGCGGTCAGCGGATGTGGCCGATGGCCCGGAGGGCGGCGGTGTGCTTCTGGGCGTCGCTGCCGGGGCCGTAGGTGTGAACCTCCTCGGGGTCCACACCGCGCGCCTCCCACTGCGCCCGGAGCGCGGCGACGTCGATGAGCATGTCGACCGTCGGGGGGTGACCCGGCGGGATGTACTCGGTCTCGATCTGGGTGCCGCAGCCGGGGCAGTAGTACTCAAGGATGCGGCAGTACTCCGGGTCCGGGGAGAAGGTGAACTCGTACCGCTCGGGGTCGATGATCGGCTGGTGGATCTCGCGGGGGTCCCGGTCGTGGACGAGGGTCCCCTCCTTGTAGTTGCCGTGCGCGCTGCCCATGTCCTCAGCGCAGACGCGGCACACCCAGCGTTCGGTGTCCAGGTCGATGACCAGGTACTCGGTCATGGGGACTCGCATGGAGTCCTCCTTCGGGATCGGAAGTTCGACAGGTCGGGGGTCGAGGGGTCAGAGGGTGTCGTGGAGCAGGAGGTCGCCGGCCGAGGTGACCCGGAAGGTCCAGCCGGGCAGGACCCGGGCGGTGAAGAAGGGGCCCTCGACGATCGCCGGGCCCGCGGCGCTGTCTCCGGGGCTGAGTTCGGTCAGGACGTGGACCGGCACCTCGTCGACCCGGTCGGCCGCCGAGCGCACCTTGCGCGTTCCGGCGGCCGGGGCCGGCCGGACCTCGGTCTCCTGACCCGGGGTCACTTCGGGATGGGGCAGCGGGGCGGTGACGGTGAGCCGGAGGGAGACCTCCCGGCCCGGGTGCTCGACCGGCGCGCCGGGGAGGTAGGGGAAGCGCGCCACCGGCGTCCCGTCCTGCTCCTCGACGCTCAGCTCCCAGGCCGTCTCGCAGTCGGCGAGCGCGTAGCCCTCCTGGAACATGTCCCGCTCGGCCCGGACCAGGAGTTCGTCGTACGTCTGCCTCGCCGACTCGGTCGTCGGCTTGGGGGCGCCGACCTCGTAGGTCTTGCCGACGTCCGAGAAGGAGATCCCGAACGCGGAGAAGACCGCCGCCGTACGCGGGACGAGGACCTGCCGCACCCCTGCGGGCCGGGCCGCGCCGGTCGCGCTCATCGGTCCGGCCCCACCGAACGCGGCCAGGGTCGTCTCCTCGGTCACCAGGTGCGCGAACGACGAGGACAGCGCCTCGAAGTAGGCCTGCTCCATCCGGATCAGGGCCTCCTCAAGCCCGATCCCGAGCGGGGTCGCGACGGTGTCGGTGACGACGGCACGGGAGCGGTCCGCGTCCAGCCTGAACGTGCCGTCGAGATAGGTGTCCGGGTCGAGGACGCCGAGGAGCAGATTGACATCGGTGATCGTGGCCTGTTTGCCGCCGAAGCCGAAGCACGCCGGCCCGGGGGCCGCCCCCACGGACGCGGGGCCGACCGTGATCCGTCCGTCCTCGACGGCGATGACGGAGGACCCGCCGACCCCCTTCGAGTGGACGTTGCTCATCGGGTAGGAGACCGGGACGCCCCTGATCGTGCCCCGCTCGTCCGCCTCGACGCGGTCACCGACGACCACGCCGACGTCGGTCGTCGTCCCCCCGATGTCGATCATGAGGGTGTGCGCGAGCCCGTACGCACGGGCCAGCGCCGCCGTGCCCTCCAGCCCGCCGCGGGGGCCGGAGGAGTAGGTCTTGAGCGCGACCGACTTGGCGACCCGCGAGGAGGCGCCGTCGTTGCGGTAGACGAGCAGCGGGTTCAGGACCTTGTAGGTCTTCAGACGCCGTTCGGCACTGTAGAGGAACCGCTCCATCGTCGGGTGGAGGAAGGAGTTGATGACGCACGACCAGACCCGGCGGGCGTCG
The DNA here is from genome assembly GCF_053598955.1 of Streptomyces sp. NPDC001056. Taxonomy (NCBI): domain Bacteria; kingdom Bacillati; phylum Actinomycetota; class Actinomycetes; order Kitasatosporales; family Streptomycetaceae; genus Streptomyces; species Streptomyces sp. NPDC001056. The sequence goes on from NZ_JBSFLI010000031.1 coordinate 65,274, forward strand.
TTGCGGTCGCCGGCCAGGTCCCAGCTGTAGATGACCGGGATGGACCCGAGCAGATGCCGGGGGAACTTGCGGAGCAGGACCGTCCGCAGCCGGCGCTCCTGCTCCGGGTCGCCGCCCGCGACGACCACGCGGGCGGCGCCGAGTGTGGCCAGCCGGTTCACCTGCTGGACGACCTCGAAGTCGATCGCCTCGTCGTCGGCGTCCATGTCGATGGTGAGGAGGCGGTCGCCGACGAGGCTCTCGAACAGTTCGTCCTCCGCGGGTGTGGACCGCATCGCCGGTCCGAGGCCCGACAGGGGCGTGAGGATGCCGATCATCGGGCCGCGCCGCTCGACGAGCGCGTTCGTGCCCTGAGTGGTCGAATACCGGATGTGCTGGGTGGCGTGCAGCAGCCGCTCGATGTCGGGCGTGCCGTACAGGGCCGCCGAAGCCTTCTCCATGCCGGTGAACAGGCACTCGGAGAGGTCGTGGGGCGTGGTGAGCGTCTTGGTGAAGGTGAATCCGGTGCCGTCCCAGACGCAGATGTCGGTGAGGGTCCCACCGTTGTCGATGTTGATGAGGGTTTCCATGCCACTCCTTGGCCGCAACTCGGGCTGCAACGGATGCGCGGGAGCGACGTGGCCGTTGCCCCGAGGTCAGCTCCGGCCCGGCCGTCGCCCTCGACGGTGAGATCCAAGGTGCTGGCGTCCCACGACTCCTGACCGTCCCAACTTGGGACATGCACGCCGGTTGGTTCGAGCCACCGGCGCGGGCATCATGAGGGGCCGACGCGTGAGGGCCGCACGTGTCGGGGCCGCGACAAGGAGGCCGCATGCCGGACAGGAACAGCAGGCTGCTGCGTATGGCGGCGGCGCGAGCCGACTTCCTGGAATACGGGCACCAGGGTGCCGCGGGCGTTCCCGACGTCCTCGCCGCGTCATGGGTGCGCAGTCAGCGGGCCGGGGTCGACATCACCCGCCCGCCGACGGACTTCAGGGACGACATCGACACCAGGTCCCGTCTCGTCCGCTGCGCGGAGCCTGTCCTCGACCAACTCGGCGACGACACCACCGACCTACCGCTGGTCATCGCGCTCACCGACAGCCAGGCCCGCCTGGTGCAGCGCCGGGACTCCTCCTCGGCGGTCGGACGGCTGCTCGACCGGGTGGACTTCGCCCCGGGATACAACTACGCCGAGGCGAAGAAGGGCACCAACGGGGTCGGGACCGTCCTGGAGGCGGGGCAGGCCGTGTCCGTGGTCGGCCCCGAGCACTTCACGGAGGAGCTGCAGGCCTTCGCCTGTACCGGCGCGCCGGTCTTCGACCCGCTGACCGGGCGTATCGAGGGCATCCTCGACATCTCCACGCTGGCCGACGCGTGGAGCCCGCTCGTGCACACGCTCGTCAAGTCGGCGGCCAAGGACATCGCGCGCAACCTCCTGCTCGACCGCAACCAGGCCCAGCAGGCACTCTTCGAGACCTATCTGCGGGCCGACGCCCGCTCGACCCGGCAGGCGGTGTTCGCCTTCGCGAACTCCGTGTTCATGGCCAATGCCGCGGCCCAGGCCATGTTCGACCCGGTCGAGCAGCTGGCCGTCCGGGAGCACGCGACCTTCCTCATGGCCCGCCGCGACCGCGTCAGCGAGACGATGGCCTTTCAAACAGGCCGGATCATCCGGATACGCGGGACCCGGATCGTCTCCGGCTCCGACACGGCGGGCATCGTCGTCATCGCCGAGGTCGTGACCGACGAGGCGTCGCAGCCCCGACCCCCGGTCCCCGGCGCGGAGTTCGACGACCGGGTCCTGCCGCGCGTGGCGACGGCGGGTGACGCGACCAGAGGTCTCGTCGGCGACCTGCGCCGACCGCACGTGCCGATCGCGTCCGGCTCGTCCCCGGCGTGGATCCGCGCCTGCTCGGAACTGCGCGACGCCCTTGCCGCGAAGGCCCCGACCATCGTCCTCGGCGAAACGGGGACGGGCAAGTTCACCCTCCTCGCCGAGCTCTTCCACGCCGACCACCCCTGCGGCCGCAGTGTCGCCGTCGACGCGAGCCAGCTGCACTCCGGTGCGGAGAGCGACCTCGACGCGCTGCTGGGCAGCACCCGCGAACAGACCCTGTGCATCGTCCGGAACATCGACCAGGCGAGCACGGACGGGGTCGAGCGCATCGACAAGCTGTTCACGACCCTCGGCTCGACGACGGCTCCCGTCACCTTCGCCGCGACGGTCTCGGACTCAAGTCTCGACTCCGACCTGCCGTTCCACGCGCTCCTCGGGCACTTCGAGGTCGCCGTGACCATCCCGCCGCTTCGATGCCGTACCGAGGACCTGACGCTCATCGTCAGCCGGGTCCTGGAGGAGATCGCGCCGGGCCGGCGGGTGCGCCTCTCCCCCGCGGCCGTGCGGACCGTCTCCCAGTACACCTGGCCTCGCAACGTCTCACAGCTGCGCGAGGCACTGACCCACGCGCTGCGTGCGCGGCCGGTGGGGGAGATCCAGGATCAGGACCTGCCGAACTACTGCCAGACCCGGTCCCACAAGATCCTCACACGCATCGAGGCCGCCGAGCGCGACGCGATCATCGCGGCGCTACGGGACAAGGGCGGAAACCGCGTCGCCGCCGCGACCCACCTCGGTATGTCGCGGAGCAGCCTGTACCGCAAGTTGCGGTCGTACGGCATCTCGGCGTGAGGACTTGAGCGGCGCCGGAGCGCGCCTTCCTCCACGGCGACGTTCAGGGGCGGGCCGTCAGGCCGTCCAGGGTGAGGTCGAGCAGGCGTTCCGCCTGCTGCCGTTGTTCTGGTTTCGCCGAGGTGAGGGCGATGCCTGCGAGGGCGGGCGGCCTGCGACGCGTCCGGGTGTTGCAGTCTCGGCAGACTGCTGTCTGCCATCGGTGAACACCACCCCGAGCGGACGCAACGGTCATTACCGTCCAGTCGCATGACGACGGTCACCACCCGTACGGTCGCATACCCGGCCGACAACCTGACGATGATCGGATACCTCGCGCTCCCGGCCGGCACCGAACGCCGACCCGCGGTCCTGATCGGACCCGAGGGGATGGGACTCAGCGATGTCGAGCGCCGCCGGGCCGAGGCCCTGGCCGAGGTGGGGTATGTGGCGCTGGCTTTCGACCTCCACGGTGGACGCTATTTGGAAGACCCGGAGGAAATGCTGGCCCGTTGCATGCCGCTGCTCGCCGACCCCGACCGGATGCGAGGGATCGGTCACGCCGCGCTCGACGTGTTGCGTGCCGAACCACGGGCCGACCCCGACCGGACCGCCGCCGTCGGCTACGGCACCGGGGGTGCGGTCGTACTGGAACTCGGTCGCGATGGTGTCGATCTGCGCGCGATCGGGACAGTCAACGCACTCATCACGGGCCGACCGGGCGAGGCGGCACGCATTCGCTGCCCGGTATGGGTCGGGGTCGGATCGGAAGACCCGATCATGCCGCCCGCCCAACGGGACGCGTTCACCGCGGAGATGGAGGCCGCGGGCGTCGACTGGCGCCTCGTGGTCTACGGGGGAGCCCTGCACGCCTTCCACCATCCACCGGTCGACCACACCGTGCGTCCCGGCGTCGGCTACCACCCACGGCACGCACAGCGAGCCTGGCGTGACCTCGTCGCTCTGCTCGCCGAGTGTTTGCCCGTCACGGATTGATCCGATTGACCGGGCGAGGTGATCCTCGGCGGAGGCGGCTCCTTGCGGGAGCCGCCTCCCTCCTGTGAGCGGCGAAGGTCCGTTGGCGAGTCCGGCTGGTCGAGCGGGCCAGGGGCCGTTCGCCGGGTCCGCCGGGGCGAGGCCGACGCATCGCACGGCCACTCCGCGAACGGCGACCGGGTCGTCAGGGGCGACGTCGTTCGGGCAGACCGTGCTCCGCCGCCCTGACGATCTCGGCGCGCAACTGGGCGCAGTCGGCCATCTCGCGCGCGTGCAGCCCGGGGTCCAGCTCGGCGAGCGGGGCGAGGCTCTTCTCCGAGGCCGCCACCTCGCGCAGTGCCTCGTCGAAGGCGCCGGTCCAGGGGAGGGTGTCCGCGAGGTTGTAGTGACAGGTCGCCACGGCGAGCGCGTACTGGTCGGGCTCGGCATGCGGCTCCACCTCGCGCGTCAGCTCCAGCGCCTGGTACAGATGGGGCAGGGCGTCGCGCTGATGGCCCATCAGGGAGAGCGCGTGCGCGTACTGGGCGAGGGTGTGGGCCAGGGCGGACCGGTCGGTGGGCAGACCGTGCACCTCAAGAAGCAACTGCCGTAGGGCTACGGCCTCACCGAGCAGTCCCTCCGCGTGGTCCGACTGCCCGGCCGCCAGGCGGTCCCGGCCCCGGGCTTCGAGCTGAGCCGCCACGCTGACGCCGTGCTGCTCGGGGTCGCGGTGCACCAGGAGGCGGTGGACGCGCATCACCCGGCGGATCGCGGAACGCGCCGACCGGCGCCGGCCGAGGGCGTAGTAGAGGTCGACGGCGAGGGACAGCAGAGCGGCGTACTCGCCCAGGTGGTCGCCCGGCAGGTTCTTGATGTCCCGGTCATAGTTGCGGACGGCCCCGTCGACGAGTCGCTTCGCCCTGCGCAGATCCTCCTGGCGGCCGGGGTTCTTCCGGGCGAGGTCGATCAGGTTCTCGGCGAGCATGATCTGCGCCTGGGCCTCCACCCTGGGGCGGGCCATCTTACGGCGGACGAGTTCGGAGCCGACTTTCAGGCACTCCTCGGCGGCCTCCCTCGCCTCGTCGAGGCGGCGCAGTTCCGTCAGGACGGACCCGTACTGGAGGAGCGAGCTCCACAACGGCTCGTTCGGGACGCCGTCGTCCGCCGCGAGGCTCTGTCGGACGGCGAGCCCGCGGCGGATCGGCTCCAGCGCCTCTTCGGGTCTGCCCATGGAGACGAGCGTCGCGCCGAGGCTGTTGAGGACGACGGCCAGGGCGCCCGCGGCCACCGGTGTGGCCAGGCTCTCCGGCCGGTCGACCACGGCGAGCGCGTCGCGCAGGACGGCGAGTGCCTCCTCTGTCCGGTCCAGTGCCCGAAGCCGGTTGGCACGGCCGATGAGACTGCCCATGGCGTCGTGGCCGAGGGCGTCGGGCCGCTCGTCCGCCATCTGCCGCAGGTTCCGCACGGTGGACTCGGACAGCACCTGGGCGGCGGCGCGGAACTCGCCCTGGCGATTGAGGGTGTGCGCGAGCTCGGCCTCGGCGTCCGCGAGGCGTTCGAGTACGACGGGATCGCCGCCGTCGGCAAGGGAGTCGAGGAGGGTGAGACGTTGCTCCTGGAGGGAGCGCGCGGCATCGTCGTCACCGCCGCCGACGAGGGCACGGGCACGCTCGCCGAGGATCTCGGCCTCGGCGAGGGTCCGCTCGGCCGGGGTGAGCGCGTCGACCAGGCCGGCGGCCAGGCCCAGCACGGCCAGGGCCTCATCGAACTCGGCGGTCCAGCGGTGCGAGCGGGCCATGGTCAGCAGCGCGGCGAACCGTGCGGCGGGGGTGGCCTCGGCCTCCCCGGAGTCGTACAGCCGCAGTGCCTCTTCGCATCGGCGCCGGGCCGTCAAGTGGTCCCCGGCGGCCTGCCGCCACCCCGCCTCGTGCACGAGCGCGGCAGCCCGCGGCACCGGTGGAAGCCCCCGCGCGGCCGTGGCGGCGGTACGCGTGGCCCATCCGGCGAGCACCCGGCTGCGCCCCGCCCCCAGCCGGTCGAGCAGCTCCAGCAGCAGTTCGGGGTCGGTGTCGGGCGCGTCGGTGAGCCGGTGCAGGGCGTCGAGGAGGGGCTCGGGGGACTCGGTGAGGGTGGCGGCCTCCATGACGGTGCCGGCGAGGGCCGGTTCACGGGCGAGGGATTCGTCCAGGGCACGGGCGACGGGGTCCCAGTGGCGGGGGATTCCGGCCACGCGGGACAGGGTGACGAGGGCGGCGAGGAGTGTGCGGGCGGTGGAGGGCGGGGTCCCGGCCGACATCGGCCCTCCGGTGCCGGTGGGAAGCGACGCGGGGCTGCCTGCCGACATCGACTGTCCGGTGCGGACGGCCGGTGACGCGGTACGGCGCTCCGGGCCCGGCGAGGCGGCGTACGACTCGGGGTTCCCGGCGGGCGCCGGCCCCCCGGCTCCGGGGCGCCACGGCGCCGTCCCTGCCCTCGCCAGCGTCAGCAGGGGCAGCGTCACCAGGTCCGGGTCCGCCCGTGTCCGGTCCCCCACGTGGTACTCCCCCAGGCGATCCGGCTGGAGGGCTCCCCAGCAGCTGCCGCCCGGGGCGGGATACATCTCGGCGAGCCAGGCCGTGCCCTGGTCCACGGTCGGGGCGTCCGCCGTGCGGAAGCCGGGTGAGGAACGCAACAGCGGGGCGGCCAGGGCGGGTTCGGCGCCCGCGGTGAGGACCGCGGTGCCGACCGCGTCGGCCAGGGGTACGGGTCCCGCCTCCGCCAGCCGGGGACGGCCGACGGCGCTGTCCTCCCAGTACGCGCGCTCGTGCAGGAGGAGTTGCTCCTCGACCCGCAGGCCGGTGTCGTCCAGGCGGGTCGCGGGGTGGGTGGCGAGGAGGTCGGTGAGCGCGGTCATGTGCAGGGTGAGGGCGGAGCCGTACTCGGGGGCGCTCACATCGCGCGGGGTGACGAGGGCGACGCGTCCGGTCCAGTCACCGGTGGCGTCCCTGAGCACCCGGGGCAGTGCGTCGGGGAGGCGCCGGGCGAGGTCGGTGAGGGCGTCGCGGTAGTGCGCGTCGCGGTCCGGTAACTCCGTCAGCGGGGGCAGTTCGTGGTGCGGGGTGTCGTAGGTCAGGTTCCTCGTCTCGCGCGTGCGGGTCCTGAGCTGGTCCCACCAGCCGCCCGTGGTCTCGCCCTTCGCCCGCGCGGTGAGCAGCAGCCGTACCGGAGGGCGGCCGTCGGGCCGCCGGTCCAGCACGGTGAGCAGGGCGGTCAGCTGGGCGATCCGCAGCTCGGCGTAGTCGGCGACCAGGACCAGCGGGCGGTCCACCTCGGCGAGCACGTCGAGTTCCCCGGCCGGGCCGCGCTCGTCCAGCCAGCCGGGGACCCAGCCGTGCCGGTCGCGCAGTCGGGTGCACAGTTCGCGGGCGAGCCGGGATTTGCCGGCCCCGCCGGGCCCGGTGAGGACGGCGAGCCGTACGCCGTCACCGTCGCACCAGTCGTCGATCAGCTCCCCGAGCAGGTGCTCGCGGCCGTGGAAGCGGACCACCTCGGCGCGCTGGTCCAGCAGCGTCGCCGGGGAGCGGACCCGCCAGTTCGCGGCGGGCGTGACGAGGCTCTGGAGGTCGACCGGCTCCCACACGGGCGCGGCGGCGGTGTGCCGGGTGACCAGGTCAATGAACTCCGCGTCGGCCAGCAGCGCGTACACCGGTACGGCCTCCCAGCGCGGCAGTCCCCAGCCGCTGACGTCGGTCACGACGACGCCGGTCAGCAGCCCGCGGCTGAAGAGGGCCGCTCCGGACTGGCCGCTCCAGGGGGAGGGCGCGCGTCGGGCGGGGTCGGCGGGCGGCGCGCTGGCGAGTTCCACGGTGTAGCGGTGGGACAGGGCGCCGGTGCCGGGGACGAGGGTGGCACGCGGCTGCTGGAGGTCGAGGCCGCCGTCGGCCCGGCGCCCGGCCTGGGGATAGCCGGCGACGTCGCAGGGCTGGTGCCGGGCGGTGACGAGCCGCCCCCAGCGGACCGGTGCGACCTGCTCCTGGATGTCCGTCTCGGCGAGGAGCAGGGCCGCGTCGACATGAGCGGCGCCGCGCCACAGGACGGTACAGGGCACGGCGCGACCGCCGGGCATCTGCACGTCGCAGGTGGCCCGCCCGTCGAGGACATGACGGGCCGTCAGTACGAGTCGTCTGCCCAGGAGATAGCCGGTTCCGTTGCCGCCGTATCGCTCCTCCGCACCTGGCAGCAGGACCGCGACGATTCGACTCAGTTCCATCCGTGCCCCCGTTCACCTTCGTACGCCCGCGGCGAGTCGGCCGTGCGCCCCGCGGGGAGTCACCGGACCAGTCCGCCTCCGCCGGCCAGACCGCCCGTCGGGGCGTCGCTGTTGCCGATGCGGATGCCCTCGCCGTCCTGGTCCACCGCGCGCAGGGTGAACGCCAGCTTGTGGGCGGCGGTTTCCGATCGTGCGGCCCCCGACTCCCCGGACACGACCCACGCCTTGATCGACCCCTTCCCGCTCCGCTCCCGGCGCAGTTCGACCGTGAACTCCAGGGAGATGTCACCAAGTTCGAAGCGGACACCGGAGTTCGCGGCGCGCTCGCGGGCGGCGGTCAGTTCGGCGCGAAGGTGGTCGATGGCTTCGCCGACGGTGATGTCGTTCATGTGGGCCACCGTAGCGACGTACCGCGGTCGCTGTCCCCGCGACGGCGGAAGCGGTCAGTCGGACGGGCCGACCAGTGTGGGCACCAGGTGCCGCTGCACATGACGGACGTACTCCCGTACGCGTTCCCACCCGTCCTCCTCCCCCGTCAGCCGGGTGCGCAGCCCCCAGGCCTCGGGCAGTCCGTGCTCCTTGACCCACAGCATGTAGCCGCACACCGTCTCGCGCCGGTCGCCGATCGCCTCCAGGCGGCGGGCGAGGGCGCCGTCGCGGCGGGCGCGGGCGAGCGCGGCGAAGACGTCCACGACGGCGTAGTAGCTGAGCACGGCCTCGGTCGTGCGGTTCATGCAGGCCAGCACCACTTCCGCCTCGTGCCGTGCCTGTTCCTCCAGCCTTCGGGTCCGGCCGAACCGGCTCGGCCGCCCGTGATGGAAGTGGCGCCGGATGTTGTCGAAGTCAGGTACGAGGGGGCCGTCCTCGCCGGCTCCCATGATCAGGGCGTTCATCGTGTGGACGTACGCCGCGCAGTCCGCCTGGGTCTCCAGGCGGACCTCCCGGGGCAGCCCCGCGGTGAACGGCACCAGGGGCGGCTCGGCGGCCCCGGGGCCGAGCCTGCCCTGGAGGACCGGGGCGAGTTCGCGGGCGATGAGGAAGAGCGCGCACGCGTCGAAGACCACGTAGGGGTCCCCGGGACCGTAGGGCCTCTCGCCCTCCGGCATGGCCATCGGGATGAGCGGCCGGGGCGGGAGCAGGACGGCGGCGCGCGGGGGGCGCCAGGAGCGCAGGTACGAGGCGACGGTGGCATCGACGTCGGCCCAGGTGCGATCGCGGTCGGCCGTGAAGGTGCCGGGTCCGGCGGCGTCGGACGCCACCGCCCCCGGGCGGGCGAAGAGGGTGGGCAGGGCCCAGGAGATGTTGGCCATCAACTCACTGGTCTGCGGCGGCAGTCCGATGACGAAGCCCGGCCGGCCGTCGGCGAGGGGGCGGGTCAGCACCCGGGACTGCGGGTCGGTGGACGGCTGGACGAAGACCTCGACGGTGGAGGCCACTCGTCGGGCCTCGTCCATGCCGGGTATACGCAGGTCGGGCACGCGGTGATCGCCGTCGTCGGTGCGGGCGAAGGCATGGGCGAGCAGGAGCAGGTCGAGCAGTCTGCGGGGCCTGCGGGACACGTCGGCCAGCTTCTCCGGGTTGTCGAGCAGTCCCCCGGTGGGGTCGGCGCCGCTGACGAAGTCCGGGTCGGTGAAGACACGGGCGAGCCGGGTGGCCTCGGCGGCGAGCTCGGCGCTCTGGTGGCCGCGGAACATGACGCTGGGCGGGTAGGGGAAGGGATCCGGGTCCGGCGCCCCTTGTGCCAGCAGGCCGTTGAGCGCGGAGCGCAGGACGCGGGCGTCCCGTACGGGCACGTCGCGGCGCGGTTCGCGGATCACGATCTGCCCGTGCTCGACACGGGGGTCCGACCGCACGACGACATCGGACGGGCCCGCGAGGCGTACGGCGATGCCGTACCGGAAGAGGTGGCGGAGCGCGGCGACGACGTCCGCGAGGGCGGCGGAGGTCGCGGTACCGGTGAGGACGTCGTCGCCGGGGGCGTTGGCGCCCGGCGGGCGTAATTCCGCGTACGTGACACCGGCGCGGCCCAGCACGTCCCTCGCGGCGCCCGTCTCCTCGCGGTCCGACGCGGCGAGGAGATGGAAGACCACCCGTGTCCCTGTGTCGGCGCCGCCGGGCGCCGGTGTCGTCGTTTCCCCCATGCCTCGACAGCATGGCGGCAGACGGAGGGGTGAATCAACCGATCGGAGGAACACGGGGGCGTCGGGGGGCGAAGTCCGCCGGGTGCAGGGGGACACGCCGATCCGTGCGGGCGCTGCGGGGCGGATCAGACGTGGAAGAGCGAACCGACGAACTCCGTCAGCATCCGCTCCTTCAGCCGGGTCGGCAGGGCGTCCAGCAGCGCCAGCACCGGTGCCATCCGCGACGGCAGGCCCTGTTCGCCGTCCAGCCCGGCGAAGGCCAGGAACCCCGCCACGTCCTGGGGTGTGAGGGTGTCGGGGTCGAGCGTGGCGGCCAGTTCGGCCAGCGACGGGTCCACGGTCACGGGCTCGCACGCCCGCGCCGCCGCCACAGACTCGGCCAGGTCCGCCAGCAGTGGCCCCACCCGGTCAGTGGTCGCCGGGGCCAGCGTCAGGTGCAGGTTCGGCGGGAGGCCGTCGTAGGAGAGCTGCGGCTGGAGGTACCAGCCGCGCTCCCTCATCTCGTCCGCCACGTGCAGCACCAGTCCCAGATCGGGTGTGCCGGCGGGACCGTGCACGGTGAAGGCGACCAGGCTGCCCACCGGGTCGCCGAGCACGCGGACGCCGTCCATCGCCCGCAGGCCGGGCAGCAGTCGGTCGGAGGCCAGCGCCACGCGGCGGGCCAGGGCCGTGTACCCGTCGTGGCCCAGGTGGTTCAGCACCGCCCACGCCTGCGCCAGCAGCCCGCCGGACTTGGTGCCCTGCGCGGTGGGGTTGACCACCGGATAGCCGGGCCAGCCCGCGTGCGCGAAGTACTGGTGGCGCCGCAGCTCGGCGTCCCGGTACAGGACGACCGAGGCACCCTTGTCGGCGTAGCCGTACTTGTGCAGGTCCACCGAGATCGATGTGACGCCCGGAACCGAGAGGTCGAACGGGTCGACCGGGCGGCCCGTCCGGGCGAGGAACGGCAGGAGCCAACCGCCGATGCACGCGTCGACATGACACAGCACGTCCCGTTCCGCGGCAGCCGCGGCGATCTCGGCCACGGGATCCAGTACCCCGTGCGCGTACGACGGGGCCGACGCGACCACCAGGGCGGTCCGGTCGGTGACCGAGCCGGCCATGGCCGACGCGTCGGCCCGGAACGTCAGCGGGTCGACCGGGACCACCACCGTCTCCACGCCCAGGTAGTGGGCCGCCTTGTGGAAGGCCGCGTGTGCCGTCGACGGCAGTACCACCTGCGGCCGGGTCACCCCGCGCACGGCTCGGGCGTGATCCCGGGCGGTCTTGACGGCCAGCAGGATCGACTCGGTGCCGCCACTGGTGAAACTGCCCTGCGCGCCGGGCACTCCCAGGACCGCGGACACCGCGCCCACCACGTCGTTCTCCAGCCGGGCCACACTCGGGAAGACCGTCGGGTCCAGGCCGTTGACCGTGGCGAACACGCCGTACGCGGCGGTGGTCAGCTCGTCCACATCGGGCAGGCCGGCGTCGTAGACGTAGGCGAACGTCCGGCCGCCCCTGGTCGGCGCGTCTCCGGCGCGCAGCCCCCGCAGCTCGGCCAGCAGTTGGTCGGCGGGACGTCCTGCGGGCAGCACGGAGGCGGGGCGCGCGGCGGAGGCGGTGGGCTCGGTGGGCTCGGCGGCTGACTCACGGGGCACGGTCAGTTCCTCTCTGTCTCGGTGCGCGGTTTCCGTCTCCGCGCACGAACGGCATGGGGGCCGGCGCCGGGGACGGCTGCGCCGGCCTCGGACTCCCGGCGGTGGCGCCGGAGCAATCGGAGTGCGACGAGGGAGAGCAACGCCGGTGGCGGACTCGTCCCGGCGGTGATCCGGGCGCGGGCCACCGACGGCTGCGCCACTGCCTCGCCGGCACGGGGCGGCGCCGCGCCGCCGGCACCGCTCGCCGCTCCGGGGGCGCGGGGGTGGGGCGGTTCGGGCGGGTCCGGGGCGGTGGTCTGATCCATGTGTGTCCCGTGGCGGAGAGGGGAACAGACGGGGGCCGGTACGGCTTCGGGGCTGACGTGGAGCGTGCGCAGCGTCAGGGTTACCGGCAATTCCCTTTCCGCACAAGGTGAGTGACGGGGTGATGTCCCTCAGCGCGGGCAATCCGTCCGCGGAGCGCGGTCACTTTCCGCCGAGGTCCCGTGACACCTCCCGGGCCGCCCGCGCGCCGGAGGCGAGGGCGCCTTGGACGGAACCCGTTCCCCGGTGATCCCCGCAGACGTAGCGACCCGGCGCGGTGCGGGAGGTTCGGGTGAGCGGCCAGGGCGGCGGCATGGCGGGCAGCGCGTCCTCGACGGTGCGCGCGACCAGCAGGTCCCAGGCGGTGGCGTCGGTGGCGTACATCTCGGACAGGGCCGTGACCACGGCCGACCGCGCGCGCTCGGTGTCGTCGCCCAGCACCGAGGTGGCGACGAGGGCGCTGCCGCGCGGCGCGTACTCGGGCGCGACATCGCTGAGCACGCAGGTGTTCAGCACGCGGCGGCGGGAGTCGACCAGCAGCACGGGCTGCCCGAGGGGGGAGCGCGGGGCGACGTGGAAGTACGTGGTGACCGTGCGGTGCGCGGGCACGTCCAGGCCGGGCAGCAACCGTGCGGCGACACCGGCACCGGTCGCCACCACGACGGCGCGTGCCGGCAGCTCCGCACCGTCCGCCGTGAGCACGCCCCGGTCGGCGAGCCGTGACACGGGCGTGCCGAGCCGTACGGTGCCCTCGGGCAGGGCCGCGGCCAAGGCGCGCGGGACGGACTGCACGCCGAAGGCCGGCAGGCACAGGGCACCGCGCAGCATGCTGCGCCACACGAGGTGGAACACCCGGCTGGAGGTCTCCAGCGAGTCCTCCAGGAAGACCCCGGAGAGGAACGGCCGGAAGAAGCCCTCCACGAACGTGTCGGAGAAGCCCGCGTCGGCCAGGGCGGCGCGGGTGGTGCGCTCGGCCGCGTGCTTGAGGGTCCGGGCCGGGGCGAGCGCGTCGCGGGCGCCGAGCGCGGCCAGCGCCGCCAGATCGCGCGGCCGGGCGAGCCGGCCGGACAGCAGCGAGGCCACCGCGTCGGGGCGGCGGCGCGGGTCGGCCAGCAGCACGCGCCGGTCACCGGTGTGCACGAGGACGCCCGGCAGGAAGGGGCGCGGGTCGACGAAGCGCGCGGGCAGGCGGCGGTGCAGCTGCGGGTAGGCGGGGTTGACGACCTGGAAACCGCGGTCCACCGTGAATCCGTCCAGGCGGTCCGTCCGCATCCGCCCGCCCACCGCGTCGTCCGCCTCCAGCACCGTGACGCCGAGCCCGGCGGCGGCCAGGTCGTGGGCACACGCCAGCCCGGCGACCCCGGCGCCCACCACGACGACGTCCGCGACCTCGGATGCGTCCGCCACGGCCACCACCTCTCCTCGCTCCTCAAGGGCCTGTCGCGAAGCGGCGCCCGCTCCCCCACGGCCTCCGCGGCGGGCACGGACGGGCCTGCCCCGAGCACTCCCTCGGGCACCGACGCCGCCTTCGCGACAGACACCGGCCGCCCGCGCGAGCGCCCGACGTCCTCCTCGGATACTTCCCCGCCGGCCGCCGCCGCGGACGCGCATGCACCAGAACGGGGGACCACCGGCGCCCGTCGCATCCGCCACCGGCCGCCGGGGCGAAACCATTCGAGAGTCACCCCACCGAAAGCGGAAGTGAGCCCCCATGCAGACCTCGGTCGTCGTGTTCACCTGCGATCTGCGCCTGTCGGACCACCCGCCGCTGCGCGCGGCCCTGCACGGGGGAGGCCGGGTGGTCCCGCTGTTCGTGCGTGACCCGGCCGTGGACGAAGCGGGTTTCGCCGCGCCGAACCGGCTCGCGTTCCTCGCCGACTGCCTGCGGGACCTGGACGCCCGGCTGCGGGAGCGGGGTGGCCGGCTGGTGCTGCGCGAGGGCGACACGGTCGCGGAGGTGTGCCGGGTGGCCGCCGAGGCGGACGCCGACGAGGTGCACATGGCGGGCGATGTGAGCGCCTTCGCGTGCGTGCGCGAACGGCGGTTGCGGCGGGCGCTGGAGGCCGACGGGCGGCGCCTGTACGTCCACGACACGGTGAGCACCGCCGTGGCACCGGGCGCGGTGACACCGGCCGCCTCCGACCACTTCGCGGTGTTCACGCCGTATTACCGCCGCTGGTCCGGGCAGGGCCTGCGAGACCTGCTGGAGGCGCCGCGCGCCCTCACCGTGCCCCAGGGGGTGGCGTCCGCCCCGCTGCCGGAGCGCGGCGAGGTGAAAGGCGTGTCGCCGGGGCTGTGCGCGGGCGGCGAGACGGAGGGGCGGCGCAGGTTCACCGCGTGGCTGCGTTCCGGCGTGGACGCGTACGAGGAGCGGCACGACGACCTGGCGGGCGACGCCACCTCCCGGCTCTCCCCCCATCTGCACTTCGGCACGCTGTCACCGGTCGAGGTGGTGCGCCGGGCCCGTCGGGCCGGCGGCACGGGGGCGGAGGCGTTCGTGCGGCAGATCGCCTGGCGCGACTTCAACCGCCAGGTGCTCGCCGCGCGCCCCGACGCCGCCGCACGCGACTACCGCACGCGCCACGACCGGTGGCGCGACGGGAAGGAGGCGGAGGCGGATGCCGAGGCGTGGCGGGAGGGCCGCACGGGCTACCCGCTGGTGGACGCGGCGATGCGCCAGCTGCGCCAGGAGGGCTGGATGCACAACCGGGGCCGGCTGCTGGCGGCGAGCTTCCTCGCCAAGACGCTGTACCTCGACTGGCGGGTGGGCGCCCGGCACTTCCTGGACCTGCTGGTCGACGGCGACGTGGCGAACAACCAGCTGAACTGGCAGTGGATGGCCGGCACGGGCACCGACACCCGGCCCAACCGGGTACTCAACCCCGTCGCGCAGGGCAAGCGTTACGACCCGGACGGAGCTTATGTGCGGCGCTGGGTTCCGGAACTGGCCGACGTGGCGGGGGCGGTCGTGCACGAGCCGTGGAGACTTCCGGCGCGGGAGCGGTCGAGGACCGGCTATCCCGAGCCGGTGGTGTCGCTGGCGGAGGGCCTGGACCGCTTCAGGCGGGCCCGGGGGCGCTCCTGACGTCCGGCGGGAGACCATTCGCCGGACCGCCCGGCACCCCGCGTCGAACCCGCACATGTACCCCCGTGCCGCACGGAAGGCAGCCCCTCCCATGACCACCCCGCACTGGATCTTCGGCGACCAGCTCGGCCCGCACTTCCTCACGCCGACCGGCGAGGACGGACCCGGCCGCGGAGTTCCCGTGGTGATGATCGAAGCCAGGTCGGTCTTCCGGCGACGCCGCTTCCACCGTGCCAAGGCGCACCTGGTGCTCTCCGCGATGCGGCACCGCGCGGCGGAACTGGGCGGGCGGGTGACGTACGTGCGGGCCGAGACCTACCGTGAGGGCCTGCGGCGCGCGGTGGGTGGCGCGCCGGTCACGGTGTGCCACCCGACCTCGTACGCGGCGCTCCGGCTGGTGCGTTCCCTGCCCCGGGTGCGGGTGCTGCCCGCCCGGGGCTTCCTCGTGGCACGGGAGGAGTTCGCCGGCTGGGCCGAGGGGCGCGGTGGGCGGCTGCTCCAGGAGGACTTCTACCGCTGGGTGCGTCGGGAGCACGACCTGCTGATGGAGGGCGACCACCCGGCGGGCGGCCGGTTCGACCACGACCACGCCAACCGCGAGCCGCCGCCGGCCGGAGCCCGAAAGCTCGACGTACCGGGCCCGTACCGGCCGCGGGAGGACGACATCGACGCGGAGGTGCGCGACGACCTCGACCGGTGGGAACGCGAGGAGGGCGTGCGCTTCGTCGGCCGGGACGGTCCGCGCCGCTTCCCCGCCACGCGGCGGGAGGCGCTGTCGGCCCTGCGACGTTTCGTGGAGCACCGGCTGGCGTCCTTCGGGCCGTACGAGGACGCGATGCTCACCGGTGATCCGGTGATGAGCCACAGCCTGCTGTCGTCCTCCCTGAACCTGGGGCTGCTGCACCCGGCGGAGTGCGTGGAGCGAGCCGAGCGGGCCTGGCGGCGGGGCGCGGTCCCGGTGAACAGCGCGGAGGGCTTCGTCCGGCAGGTCGCGGGCTGGCGGGAGTACGTCTGGCAGCTGTACTGGCACT
The DNA here is from genome assembly GCF_053598955.1 of Streptomyces sp. NPDC001056. NCBI lineage: Bacteria > Bacillati > Actinomycetota > Actinomycetes > Kitasatosporales > Streptomycetaceae > Streptomyces > Streptomyces sp. NPDC001056. The sequence goes on from NZ_JBSFLI010000031.1 coordinate 81,348, forward strand.
TCGGCGAGGACTACCGGCACGTGAACGCGCTCGGGCACACCGAGGGGCTGCCGGAGTACTTCGCCGGGCTGGACGCGGACGCGGTCACCGCGCGCTGCCTGGCCACGGTGCTCGCCCAGGTGCGCGACACCGGGTGGACACACCACATCCCCCGGCTGATGGTGCTGGGCAGCCACGCTCTCCAGCGCGGCTGGGACCCGGTCGCGGTGACCGACTGGTTCCACCGCTGCTTCGTCGACGGCTACGACTGGGTGATGGTGCCGAACGTGGTGGGCATGTCCCAGTACGCGGACGGCGGCAGGATGACCACCAAGCCGTACACGTCGGGCGGCGCCTACATCCACCGCATGAGTGACCTGTGCGACGGCTGCGCCTACCGGCCCACCGAGCGCACCGGCCCGCGCGCGTGCCCCTACGCCGCCGGGTACTGGGCCTTCCTGCACCGGCACCGGCGGCTGCTGTCCGGCAACGCCCGGATGCGGCGCGCGGTACAGGGCCTGGACCGGCTGGGCGACCTCGACGAGGTGCTGCGGCAGGAGCGGCGGCGGGCGGGCGAGGTGCCGTGAGGTGGCGGACGCGTGGCCGTTCGGGCGTCGCGGCAGGGCACGGCGGCCGGTGACCGCCCGGCTCGCCGCACGGCGTGGCGTCACGTGTTCACCGGGATCGCGCCCTGCCGCCGGATGGTTGCCGAGGACGGCCCGCGGCCGGAGGGACGGGGACGTGAGCGCCGACTCACCCCGCGGTGCACAGCGCGCGCAGGGCCTCCACCGCCTGTGCCAGTCCGGCCGGTCTGAGGACACCGGCGGGTTGGGACCGGCTCCAGCCGGGTCCGCCCAGCAGCACCGCCGGACCGCGCCGTGTCCCCTTCATGCCCCAGCGCAGTCCGACGACGTGCCGGGCCAGGACCGGGACCGCCCGTGCGCTCTCCTGGGCCCACAGCACGACCGCGACCGGGCCCAGCCGGCGCACCGCCGCGTCCAGCGCCTCGGCGGGCACCGCCGCCCCCAGCATGCGTACCGGCAGTCCCTCACGGCCGAGCGCCGCGTGGAGCGCCTCCAGGGGCAGGGTGTGCTGTTCGCCGGGGACGCAGGCCAGCAGGACGCAGCCGACCGCAGGGGAAGCCACGGGGCGGCGGGCGGCGCGCTGCGGCGCAGCACGGTGGAGACGTGCCAGGCGAGCAGGTGCTCCATCTCCACGTACCGGTCGCCGGAGGAGGCCCAGCGGCGTCCCACGGCGTGCAGGGTGGGCACCATCACCTCCTGCCAGGCCCCGACGACGCCGTGCCGCTCGACGGCGGCGGTGAGCTGCTTCTCCAGCGCGGGAGCGTCCAGTCGTACGGCGGCGCGGGCCAGGCCGCGGCACTCCTGACGCACATCTCCGAGGGGCAGTGCGCCGGCGGCCCGCGACCTCCCCGTGGGCGGTGGGGGCGCCGGAGCGGCCGGCGCGGGCCGCGTCGGCCGGCGGGATGCCGGTCGCCGTCAGCCGGCACATCTCCTCGACCGTCGCCACGTCCGCCGCCGTCCAGCGACGGTGCCCGCCCTCGGTGCGTGCGGTCGGTCCGATGCCGTAGCGGCGGTCCCACGAGCGCAGGGTCATGGGCGACACACCGAGGCGGCGGGCCAGCACGCCCGTGGTCAGACCGGCGTCGCCCGGTACGGCGGGTGGCGTCGAGGACGGCTGCGGGGCGGAGTTCACGGCGGTCAAGTCTCCCCCTCGTCCTGGTCTACGGCGAGCCGAGGCAGGGCCCCGCGCCTCCCGCCCTCTCCGCCCGGGGACCGGCCGTCACGTCCACGGCAGGGGTGCGTGAACCGGCCGGTCAGCGTGCTCGCTCCCCGGTCTCGGCGTCCAGGCTCCGCGCGAGCCGCAACAGGCCGCGCCGGGCGTGGCTCTTGACCGTACCCAGCGGCCATCCCGTGGCGTGGGCGATCTGCGTCTGCGTCAGGTCACCGTAGAAGGCCATGCACAGCACCCGCCGCTGGCCCTCGGGAAGGCGGCGCAGTTCCCGGGTGACGTCCACGTGGTCCAGGACGGCGTCCGGTGACCACGGGTCCGGCGGGCGGTTCCCGTCGCGCCCCGCCGCGACGGCGACGTCCGTGCGCCGGGCGCGGGCGGACAACGCGTCGGCGATCTTGCGCCGTGCGATGCCCACGAGCCAGGCGGGGAGCGGCCCACGGGCCGGGCGGTAGCCGTGGCGGCCGCGCCAGGCGGCGAGGAACACGGTCTGGGTGACGTCCTCGGCCTCCGCGCCGTCACCCAGCGACTGCCGCGCCAGCGACAGGACGAGGGGAGCCCAGCGGCGGTAGACCGCTTCCATACCGTCCTCGTCCCCGGCCGCGAAACGCGAGGCGAGATCGTTCTCGGGGTCCGCCGTCGGCTCGGGTGGGGCTTCGGTCACAGCGGGTGCGGTCATGTGGCCTGCTCCTTGTCCGGGTGGCTCCTGCCTCACGACCACGGTCCGTCCGGCACCTTCGCCGCGGCAACTCGCATCGAGTCTGCGTCGGATCAGCCCTGCGTGAGCCCGCCGCGCCCGCCGGACCTCGGCCCTCAGGCGCCGTCCTCCCCCGGCAGGAGGGCTCGGGCTCGCCGCTTCGGTGCCGGCGAGCGGCCGTCCGGCTTCCCGGCGCCCGGCCGGGTGGGCCACCACACGCGGTCCCCGGCGTCCCGCACGAGCGCCGGCACCAGCAGGGAGCGCACCACCAGGGTGTCCAGCAGCACGCCGAAGGCGACGATGAAGGCGATCTGCACCAGGAACGCCAACGGGATCACGCCGAGCGCGGCGAAGGTGGCGGCGAGCACCACCCCCGCCGAGGTGATGACCCCGCCGGTGGTCACGAGCCCGCGCCGGACGCCTTCGCGGGTGCCGTGCCGCAGGGTCTCCTCGCGGACCCGGGACATCAGGAAGATGTTGTAGTCGACGCCGAGGGCGACCAGGAAGACGAACGCGTACAGCGGCACCGACGGATCGGTGCCGCTGAAGCCGAACAGGTCGCGGAAGACCAGCGCCGCCACGCCGAGGGTCGCGGTGAAGTTCAGGGCGACGGTCAGCACCAGCAGGACCGGCACGGCGAGGGAGCGCAGCAGCAGCACGAGGATGGTCAGGATGACGGCGAGCACCACCGGGACGATGACGGTGCGGTCCCGTTCGGCCGCGCGCAGGGTGTCGTACTGCTGCGCGGTGTAGCCGCCGACGAGGGCATGCGCGCCGGGCAGCGCGTGCAGTGCGGTGCGCAGCCGGGCCACGGTGTCGCGGGCGGCCTGGGTGTCGGGAGCCGCCTTCGCTGTCGCCTCGAACCTGACCCGGCCGTCCACCGCGTGCGGATCGGCCGCCGGGTCGCCCTGGGCGCCGGTCGCGGTCACCGCCGCGATGCCCGCGGTGGCGCGCACGGTGCGCTCGGTGCGGTCGGCGGAGGCGGCGTCGGCGAGGACCACCACGGGGGTGCCCGCGCCGGCCGGGAAATGCCGGGCCAGGGTCTGCTGGGCGGCGACGGACGGCACGTGCCGTACGAACGTCTCGTCCAGCGGCACACCCCGCGAGTCGAGGGTGAGGGCGCCCGCCGAGCAGACGAGCAGTCCGGTCAGGGCGAGCGCCCACACCCGGCGCGGCCTCCGGTCGACCAGGCGGGCGACGCGCTGCCACAGTCCGGTGGCACCGGCCCCGCTTTCGGGCCTGGCCGGCCAGTAGGCGCGGCGGCCCAGGAGGGCCAGGGCGGCGGGCAGGAAGGTGAGCGCGCTCAGGACGGCGCAGGCGATCCCGACCGCGCCGACCGGCCCGAGCGCCCGGTTGTTGGTGAGGTCGCTCAGCAGCAGGGCGATCAGGCCGAGTGCGACGGTGCCGGCACTGGCCAGCACGGCCGGAGCCGAGCGGCGCAGGGAGGCTCGGGCGGCGGCGTGGGGGTCCCGGCCCGCGGTGAGTTCCTCCCGGCAGCGGGCGGTGACCAGGAGCGCGTAGTCCGTCGCGGCACCGATGACGAGGATCGAGAGGATGCCCTGCACCTGGCCGTCGACGCGCACCAGGCCGTGGTCGGCCAGCGCGTAGACGACGGCGCAGGCCAGCCCCAGGGCGAACACCGCACCGGTGATGACGACCAGTGGCAGCAGCAAGGACCGGTAGACCAGCAGCAGGATGACGAGGACGGCGGCCAGGGCGACCGCGAGCAGCACACCGTCGATGCCGGAGAAGGCGTCCGCCAGGTCGGCTCGGGTGGCGGCCGGGCCGGCGAGTCGCACCCTGGTGCCGGGCACCTTCTCGGCCGCCGCCCGCACCCGTTCCAGTGTGGGCGCGAGCCGGTCGCCCAGATCGGGGCGCAGCGGCACGACGGCCTGGAGGGCGGCGCGGTCCCGTGAGGGCAGGGCGGGGGAAGGGGACCCGGCCGTGCCGGGCGTGCCGGCGAGTGCGGCCATCGCCGCGGTGGCCGGCCGCTGCTGCCCGCTGACGGCCTGGCCGCCGTCGGCGGTCCACACCACGATGACCGGCAGGGTCTCGCGCTGCCGGAAGGCGGCTTGCTCGCGCAGGACACGGGTGGACTCGGCGCTGCGCGGCAGGAAGGCGGCCTGGTCGTTGGTGGCGACCTCGCCGAGCCGTCCGGCGAAGGGGCCCAGCAGCGCCCCGACCACCAGCCATACCGCGATCAGGGCGAACGGGACGAGCCTGCGGGACAGGCGGTGCGCGGGTGACATGTGACTCCTCGGGGCGAGCGGCGAGGGAAGACTCGATGATAAACAATCTCAATGATCGAGGAATATCTCATACGACTCTCACACGTCGCTTCTTCACCCGTCGGCGGGTCGGATGCGGGTGCCGCCGCCCTCGGTTCGGACGGCATGTGCGGCGCGGACGGCGCCTCAGCGACCGGTGGGCGCCCCGGGGACCTCGGCGAGGGCGTCGTTCAGGGCCGTCAGGAACCGCAGGACCACGGTCAGCTCGTGCTCGTCGAAGTCGGCCCCGGACCGGATCAGGGCGTCGGCGAGGGGCCGGAAGTGGGTACGGGCGGCGGCGCGGGCATCGGCGGCGTAGTGGAGGTGCACCACCCGGCGGTCGGTGTCCTCGCGCACCCGGCGGACCTGCCCGGCGCGTTCGAGCCGGTCGATGCAGGCGGTGACCGCGCCCGAGGTGAGGCCCAGCAGGGCACGCAGCCTGGTGGGGGTCATCGGCTCGGGGGCGTCGAGGATGGCGGCCAGCGCCTGTACGTCGGTGGCGTGCAGGTTCTGCCGGGCCGCGTACTGCTGGATGACCCGGCCCACCTCGCCGTGCATGCGGCGCAACTGCACGGCGAAGGCCGGCAGGTCCCCCGGGAAGGCGGGGAGGTCACCGGTGGAGGTGTCCTCGGTCGAGGGACCGGCACCCGCGGTGTGCGGGTCACCGGCGGCGGGGGACGCGCCATCGGCGGCTCCTGCGCGCCGCCGCGCCGGGTGCCCTCCGCTCGTCTCCGTGTTCACCGGCGCATCGTACCGGGGTACTCGCGGATCACGGCCGGGCCGCATCCGCGTCCGGTGCGACGACCGAAGACTCTCGACGGCCGAACATCCTCTCGGAAGGAGGAGTCATGGAGACGACGACAGACCGGCCCCTGTGCCTGGTGACCGGGGCCAGTGGCTACATCGGCGGGCGGCTCGTACCCGAACTGCTGGCAGCCGGGTACCGGGTGCGCTGCCTGGCCCGCTCCCCCGGGAAGCTGCGTGACCACCCCTGGGCCGGGGACGTGGAGGTGGTCCGCGGGGACGTCACCGACCCCGACTCGGTCGGGGCCGCGATGCGGGACGTCGCCGTGGCCTACTACCTCGTGCACGCACTGGGCACCGGACGCGGCTTCGAGGAGACCGACCGCGAGGGCGCTCGTGTCTTCGGCGCGCAGGCCGCCGCCGCCGGCGTGCGCCGCATCGTCTACCTCGGCGGCCTGACTCCCGCCGGGGTGCCCGAGCGCGAGCTGTCCCCGCACCTGCGCTCCCGGTCCGAGGTCGGGCGCATCCTGTTGGCGAGTGGGGTACCGACGACGGTGCTGCGCGCCGCCGTGATCCTCGGCTCGGGCTCGGCGTCCTTCGAGATGCTGCGCTATCTGACCGAGCGGCTGCCGGTGATGGTCACACCGAGCTGGGTACGCACCCGCATCCAGCCGATAGCGGTCCGGGACGTGCTGCGTCTGCTGGTCGGAAGCGCCCGGATGCCCGCCGACGTGAACCGCACCTTCGACATCGGCGGGCCCGAGGTACTGACGTACCGGGACATGATGCTGCGCTACGCCGCGGTGGCCGGACTGCCCCGGCGCGTGATCCTGCCGGTGCCGGTGCTCACCCCCCGCCTGTCCAGCCACTGGGTCGGCCTGGTCACCCCGGTACCCGCTGGCATCGCCCGGCCGCTGGCGGAGTCGTTGCGGCACGAGGTGGTGTGCCGGGAGAACGACATCACCCGCTACATCCCCGACCCGCCCGGCCACCCCATCGGCTTCGACGAGGCGGTGCGGCTGGCGCTCAAGCGCGTGCGGGACGCCGAGGTCGCCACCCGCTGGTCCTCCGCCTCGGTGGCCGGCGCCCCCAGCGACCCGCTGCCCACCGACCCCGCCTGGGCGGGCGGCAGCCTCTACACCGACCTGCGGGAACGCCCGGTCGACGCCCCGCCCGAGGCCCTGTGGCGGGTGATCGAGGGCGTCGGCGGGGAGAACGGCTGGTACTCCTTGCCCCTGGCCTGGTCCGTTCGGGGTATCGCCGACCGGCTCGTGGGAGGCGTGGGGCTGCGCCGCGGGCGCCGTGACGCGCACCGGCTGCGCGTCGGCGACTCCGTGGATTTCTGGCGGGTGGAGGAGATCGAGCCGGGCCGTCTGCTGCGGCTGCGCGCGGAGATGCGACTGCCCGGACTGGCCTGGCTGGAGATGGGCGTCGACAGCGACGAAACGGGGCGCACCCGCTACCGCCAGCGCGCCCTGTTCCACCCGCGCGGCCTGCTCGGTCACGCCTACTGGTGGAGCATCTCCCCCTTCCACGCCCTCGTCTTCGGCGGCATGGCCCGCAACATCGCCCGCGCGGCCGAGCGGGCGGGCGGTCGACGCCCGGCGAGCGGGACACCCTCCCCGGGCCGTACGACCGGGTCGACGGTCCGACCGGCCGGGTGAGGCCCGGTCTGCGCCGGGCGCGGACCTCCCGGACACGCGAGGCGGGCGGTTGCTCGCACCTCGTCGTGGAGACGGCCGCCCGTGGGCCGACACCGGCATTCCCCAGGTGATGCCCGCGTCTCGCCTCACCTGGCCTGGCCTGGCCGGAAGTCGCACGAGCCGGCGAATCCGGGCCGGGTTGCGGGGAAGCCGAAGGTGAACGGACCAGGGAGGTGGCTGTGGCCGGTGACGAAGGCTTGGGCTTGGACCAGGTGCTGCGGGCGGCGGAGGATGCCGCCCCGGTGGAGTCGGTGGCCGTGGTGGCCCGGAACCTGGAGAAGCGGTTCTCGGCGACGGAGGTCTCGTTCCTGTTCGTCGACATCCTCGGCCAGGAAGCCGTTCGGCTGCCCGGGGCCGGCCGGACGGGGCAGGCGTGCGCCCAGGTGGAGAGAGCGGGGCTGGCGGGCAGCGTCCACGAACGCGTGCTGCGCCGCCAGAGCCTGCACCAGGAGGACGACGGGGAGGGCGGTTGCCGGCTGGTGGCGCCGGTGACGAACCGCGGCGACTGCATCGGGGTGCTGGAGATGGTCGTACCGTACGCGGACGACTCGGTCCGGGACGCGGTGGTGCAGGCGGCGCACGCGCTGGCGTACCTCATGGTGACCGACCGTCGCTTCACCGACCTCTACCACTGTGGCAGGCGCACCACCGCCATGAGCCTGGCGGCCGAGATCCAGCATCAGTTGCTGCCGTCGGCGCCGTGCTGCGAGGCGGCGCACTTCACGCTGGCGTGCGGTCTGGCGCCGGCCGACGACGTCGGCGGCGACAGCTACGACTACGCCCTCGACCAGAACACCCTGCATCTGTCGATCACGGACGCGATGGGGCACGACACCGCCTCCGCTCTGCTGGCCACCCTCACCGTCAACGCCCTGCGCGGGGCCCGTCGCGCCGGCCGCAGCCTGCTCGACCAGGCCTACGCCGCCCACAAGGCGATCACCGACAACGCCCCCGGCATGACCACCGGCCAGCTGCTGCGCGTCGAACTGGAGACGGGCGCCTGCGAACTGGTCAACGCCGGCCACCCCCGGCCGCTGCTGCTGCGCGGAGACCGCGTGGAAGAGCTGGCCCTCAAGGCCAACCTCCCCTTCGGGGCGCCCGCCCCGGTCACGTACGAGATACAGCGGCTCCGCCTGGACCCGGGCGACCGGCTGGTGCTGATCACCGACGGTATGCAGGAACGCCGCGCCGCTGCGGTCGACCTCCCGTCCCTCCTGCGCGACACCCGCGACGCACATCCCCGCGAAGTGGTCCGCGCGCTCACCACGGCGGTTCACGAAGCCTGCGGGGACCGTCTGCCGGACGATGCCACCACCCTGGTGCTGAACTGGCACGGCAGCCGCTCGGGACAGCGCCAGACCAACGGCGGCTCCAACGCCTGAGGAACCGTTCACGCGCCTTCGCAGGAGTAAGGGGGTCGGCTCCGGCCTGTGATCCACCGGCCTCGACCGCCGGTCCACGGACCATGTCAGCCGGCCTGTCCGGTGCGGGCGTCGTACTCCTTGCGGGCGGCGAGGACCTCCTCCGTGTGTCGCAACGACCACGCCGTGAGTGCTTTCAGGGGTTCGCGGAGTGTCACGCCCAGCGGAGTCAGTTCGTACTCCACCCGCACGGGTACCTCCGGGTGGACCGTCCGCAGGACCAGGCCGTCGCGTTCGAGCCCACGCAGCGTCTGGGTGAGCATCTTCTCGCTCACCCCCGACAGCCGCTTGCGCAGATGGGAGAACCGGGACGTGCCGTGCTCGGCGAGTTCGCCGAGCACGAGGATCGACCACTTGTCGCCGATCCGGTCGAGCAGGTCCCGCGAAGGACAGCCGCGCTCGTACGGGTCCCATGCCGATGTCGCCCGAGTCACAGCCTTCGCCGTCGCCACGGCTCTCACCTCGTTCCTTCCCAGCAGGTGGCAACCTTACCAAAAGGTGGCTACTTCCCTATAGAGAGTTACCAGGTCAGGGTGGGAGCCATGGGCCGCGAAAGCCGCGGCCGGAAAGGGAGACCGTCCATGTCACTCGGCATCGCCGAAGCCACCGGCCAACCGGCCGACCGGCCGACCGGGCCGACTCACCGTTCGAGGCGCCGCCGTGGCGCGGGGGTCCCGAGTACCTGCGTCAGCGCGACACCCCCGGCGTGCTGCGGCGCCACAACCGGTACCCGGAGAACCACACCGCCCGACTGCCCCCGATACCCGCGCGGGTGGGCGCCGTCGGGGCAGCGGGGGGTGGCACGGGTCAGCGCCGGACCCGTGCCGACCACGCCGAGGCGGCCGCGCCCGTCCTGACCGCCGAGAACCCCGCCCTCCACCGGCTCCGGGCGACCTGGGTCGCCAGACCGGATGGCCCGCCGCGTCCCTGGCCGGCGTGATCGCCGGCGCACCGCGCTGACACGGACCCCAGAAGCCGGCGCGACGACCGCGTTCCGGCTCAACCTCCCGCCGCGGCACCGGAGTCCGGGCACCGGGCTTCCCGAAACGGCAGGTCCGCGAACCCCGGCTCGGACAGCACCCCGCCGGGTCCGCACCGACGGCCTCCGCTCACGAGGCCACACAGCCACATCACTTCGAGCCGACCGGAAAGGTCCACCACGATGTCCCCCAGCACCACCGCACACCCCGCCTGGCGGCACACGCTCCTCACCCTCACCGCGACGTCCGCCGCACTGGCCGCCCTCACGACCTCCGCCACCGCCGCGCCGGCTCGTGACCACAGGGACAGCGGCTCCACGATCACGGTCGACGGCGACAACGTCTTCCCCGAAAGCGTCGCGGCCGACCAGCACTACGTCTACACCACCAGCATCGGCGACGGCACGGTCTACCGCGGACGCCCGGGGGCGAAGACGCTCGACCCCTTCCTCCCGGGCGGCCGGGACGGCCGTACCCAGGCCACCGGGATCAAGATCGCCGGAAACCGCCTGCTGGTCGCCGGCGCCTTCACCGGACGCTTCTTCGTCTACACCGACACTGGGAGGCCCGTCGCCTCCTACACCGTCCCCGGGACGGGCGAGCCGACCCTCGTCAACGACGCGGCCGTCGCCCCCGACGGCGACGTCTACGTCACCGACTCCCTCCGCGCCGTGGTCTACCGGATACCGGCCGCCGAGGTGAACGCCCCCGCCACCGACGCCCACCGGACCCTGAAGGTGGCCTACCACCTGCCGGACTACGTGACCGGCCAGTCCAACGGCAACGGCATCGTCGCCACCCCGGACGGCAAGTCCCTGGTCATCGGCTACTGGTACAGCGGCGCGCTCTACCGGCTCACCCTCGTGACCGGCGAGATCCGCAGGATCGACGCACCGCCCCTGCCCAGCGCCGACGGCATGGCGCTGCGAGGGAGCACCCTGTACGTCGCCCGCTCCGTGAACAACGAGATCGCCACGGTACGGCTCTCCGCCGACGACACCCGGGCCACCGTCGTCTCCGAACGCACCTACCCGGAGGCCGACACGCTCACCGGCGTCGCCGTGAGCGGGGACCGGCTGCTGGTGACCAACTCCCAGATGGACACCTATCTGTACGGTGCTCCGCTGACCAGCCCGGTGTTCACCCTGGAGAGCCTGCCACTGCGCTGACTCCCCCACCCGGGCGACGGCGATGCGACGTCGCCCCGGTCCGCCGGGAGTTCCCGGAGGGCGCCCGGGACCGCCCACCCCTCGGGCACGGCGGGCCCTGCCGGGAGGGCGTCGTCACGGACGACGATCGGCCCTCCCGGCTCGACGGCCGCCCGCCTCCGGCGGGCTTGGGCAACGCCCTTGACCGTTTAGCTAGTTCACGGCGAGGACGGCTGTGTTGTTCGTCCCGTCCGGGTCGTGGGGGAACTCGCCGACGGGGGGATGGATGCTGACCTCCCCTGTCGCTCCGCGCACCACCGTGTCGATCCGCAGCGTGAAGGCGAAGGAGCGCTCCGTGTTCTCCAGCACCCAGTACGGAAGCTCGCAGTCGTAGCGCGGGGCGCCCGTGCGGTTCGGGTAGGAGCCGCCGGACAGGGTTCGCGGGTTGCAGTCCGCCGGCGCGCCCGTGACCGTGGTGCCGGGCGGAACGATCAGCCGGACCGCGGCGACCGGGTCCCCGGAGCCCAGGTTGCCGAGCCAGCCGGGGCCCTCGTTCCTGAAGGTGAGCGGCGCGGTGACCGTCTCGCCCGCGGCGCCCGTGACCGCCGCGCCGGTCACCGAGAAGTCGGCGGTGTTGTCGGCACCGATCTGCAGCGCCACATAGTCGTCGTAGCCCCCGAGATCGGTCGCGCCGAGCGGCTGCGCCGAGATGTCCAACCGCTCCTGGAGCGCCTGCCGGGTCAGGTCGATCTGCAGCGGCTCGGGGAGTTCGAAGGAGGCTCCCGGGGCAAGGTCCTGATCGAAGGTGCAGGTCGCGTACGACATCGGGGCGTACTCGTCCCCGCTCGACGTCGTGTAGACGCAGGCGTCGTACCGGTTGGCGTACCGCAATCCGTAGGAGGCCGTCATCTTGACGGTGAAGCCGTGCGCGGTCTCGTTGCCGTGATTGGTGAGCGTGAAGGGGAGCGTCTGCCTGCTGCCCGGTTGGGCGTGCTCGATGTCGCCGCCGGTCGTGAGCCCGAGGTCGGGCCCCGACGCGACCGTGACCGTGGTGTCGAAGCTGTCCTGGGGGGCGGTGAGTACACCGTCCGGGCCGCCGGTGGCCGTCGCCTCGAAGGTTATCCGGCCCCGTGCCCCGACGGCCGCCCCGTCGGCCGCGCGGACCTGGAGATGGACCTCGCCGCCGGTGGTCCCGGTCACCGGCACTTCGGGCACGTCGCATACCGCGGTCGCGCCGCTCGGTGCGCAGTTGTCCGGCCAGGTGATCTCGGCGACGCCGGCGAGACCGGAGGCGTCCACGGTGAGCCGGCCGTCGGTGACCGTGAAGTGGGCGTTGTCGTGGTTGAGCCGGACGTCGAGCGTGCGGGACGGCGGTGTCCCGCCGTCGACGCCGAGCGGCAGGGTCGGCTCGTACGGGGCGGTGATCCAGAGTTGGTCCGTCTCCTGCTGGGTCCCGGCGAACGCGGGAGCGGTGGTGAGCGCCAGGGTGACGAGTCCGGCGGCGAGCGTCGTACAGGCTCCGAGCCGCAGTGCGCGGCGGACGGAGTCAGCTCTCATGACGTCTCCAGGTGAGAAAGGGTCAGGTCGGATGGCCCGGCCGCCCGCTGATCAACGGTCCGCCGACCCACAACTCCTTGACGATCAAGGTTGGTTGGGGGTTGTACGACATACCGGGCGGGCGCAGGACGGTCCCCGCCGCGCACCACGCCGCGGCACGCCCCGTGTCGTCTCATCGCGCGTGGCCGGTCCCGCCTTTGTCAGGCTGTGGGCGATCTGGACCGTGTGATCGAGGAGTCGCAGACGTGGTGGGTGAAGACGACGCCTCCGGGTGAGACCCGGATCTGACGGCCACCGGCCGGTGCTCGGGAGCGCCGCCGACGCGGTCCGTCTCGTCGTACCCCCTTTTCCCCGTCTGCCCGGGGCAGAGGTTCGCACAGCCCTGCCCTCAGTCTCTTCGAGGTCATGGCCACGCGGCCATCGCCGCGGCGAAATTACTGCATCGCAAGGGACTTGACCACGGTGGCAGTCACATCCTGGACGACACCGTCATGGCGATCGGCGGCGACCCGGGCGCTGAACGTCGCGCGGTGTCCTACTGCGACGACTCCGGCTTCGAGACCCTGGTCCAATAGGACCGGCGGGCGGACCGGGAAGTTCCTCCGGATCACCAGCCGTTCGCGTCCCCGCGCGGACGGTCCTGAGGATCCGGCCCTCGACGGCCCGTGCGTCCGGCGCGATGATGATCGTCGTGGGGAGCCTTCCTGGCGGTGGAACGCCTGGCCGGCCGGTCCGCTCGGCCCACTCGATCCGGACGCGAAGGAGAACAGGCACGTGGCAGACCAGGCGCACGTGGAGCAGACGAGCCCCGCGGTCCGCAGGCGCGTCCAGGACAGCTTTGACCGGCAGGGCCTGATGGCCCACCTCGGTGCGCGGATCACGAAGATCGCACCCGGCCGGGTGCACATCGTTCTCCCGGCCCGTGCCGAGGTGACCCAGCAGCACGGCTACATCCACGCCGGCGCCACCAGCGCGATCGCGGACAGTGCCGGCGGCTATGCGGCGCTCACGCTGTTCCCCGAGGAGTGCGACGTCCTCACCGTCGAATACAAGATCAACCTGCTCGCGCCCGCCCTCGGCGACCACATCGAGGCGATCGGGACCGTCCTGAAGTCCGGCCGGACGCTGACCGTGTGCCGGCTGGAGGTCTACGGCGTCCGGGACGACGGTGAACGCAAGCTCGTGGCCAACGGCCAGCAGACGCTGATCAGCATCGACGGACCCGCGCGGTGACGCATCCGTTCGGGGAAAGAGGCGGTACCACATGAGTTCCACCCGCACGGCCTTCGGCGAGGAGGCCGGTGAGGTACGACGGTTCTGGCGCGGACTCGGTCTTCCCGGACTGATCGACGTCCACACCCACTTCATGCCCGAGCGGGTCCTGCACAAGGTCTGGGACTACTTCGACACCAGCGGGCCGCTGGTCGGCGGGCTGAAGTGGCCGATCACCTACCGCAGGCAGGAGGAGGAACGGGCGGCCCTTCTCGGGGAGTTCGGGGTGAGGGCCTTCACCGCGATGCTCTATCCCCACAAGCCCGGCATGGCCAGGTGGCTGAACGGATGGGCGTCCGACTTCGCCCGCCGCACCCCCGGCTGCCTGCACACCGCCACCCTCTACCCCGAGCCGGACGTCGAGGCGTACGTCCGCGAGGCCGTCGAAGCAGGCGCGCGCGTGTTCAAGGCCCATGTACAGGTCGGAGCCTACGATCCGGCCGACGGGCAGCTCCAGCGGGCATGGGGGCTGCTGGCCGAGGCCGGTGTCCCCGTGGTGATCCACTGCGGCTCCGGCCCCGCGCCCGGCAAACACACCGGCCCCGAACCCATCGCGAGGGTGCTGGCACGCCATCCGGGACTGCGGCTGATCGTCGCGCACATGGGCATGCCGGAGTACGCGGAGTTCCTCGATCTCGCCGAGCGCTACGACCAGGTACGCCTCGACACGACGATGGCGTTCACCGACTTCACCGAAGGATTCATGCCGTTCCCGCGCCGGGACCTGCCACGCCTCGCCGACCTCGGTGACCGCATCCTGCTCGGCTCCGACTTCCCGAACATCCCCTACCCCTACCTGCACCAGCTCCACGCCCTGGAGCGGCTGGAACTGGGACGCGACTGGCTGCGCGCGGTGTGCCACGACAACGCGGCGCGCCTGTTCGAGCTGTAGAGGCGATCAGGGACGCAGGATCAACCGGATCGGGTCGCCAGTCTTGTTCTCCAGCCGCTCCACCGCCTCGGCGGCTTTCGACAGCGGGAGTTCACCGCTGATGGACGCGGAGAAGTCCAGTCGGCCGCCCTGGATCAGGGACAGCAGTTGCGGCAACGCGACCGGCATGTCGGAGCCGTAGTGGCCGAGGATCTGCTGCTGGAGGTAGCTGAAGCGGGTGCCGTCCGCGACGGTCAGCGGCTTGTCGGTCAGGCCCACGAGAACCAGCCGGCCCTTGGGCGCGAGCACCGACAGCGCCTGCTCGCGGACGGCCGGGACACCGGCGAAGTCGAAGGCGGCGGCGAGACCGGCCCCGCCGGTCGCCTCACGGATCCGCTCGCGCAGCGCCGGGTCGGCGGAGTCGAGCGCCAGATCCGCGCCCGCGGCGAGGGCCCGTTCGCGGGCGGTGGGATTGGGGTCGACCGCGACGACGGGGCACGCGCCGACGGCCCGCAGCAGCTGGACGGCGTGGACGCCGAGGCCGCCGACGCCCCAGACACCGACGGCCTCCGCGGGCTTCACGGCCCCCGTGACGGTGATCGCGCCCCACGGCGTGGAGACCGCGTCCGGGATGATCGCGCCCTGGTCGAAGGGGATGGCCGCGGGCAGCTCCGTGAGGGCGCCCTCGGCGGAGAGCGCGTATTCGGCCCAGCCGCCGTCGTAGTCCACGCCACGGGTGTACGTGACGCCGTCGCGGATCTCGCCGGCGTACAGCACGACCCGCTGACCCGGGGTCCAGCGGGTGACACCGGGCCCGGTCTCCGCGATGGTGCCGGACACCTCGTGGCCCAGGGTGACCGTGTCGCCGCGCAGCAGCAGCGGCGTGAGGGTGCCGTCGATCAGGTGGACGTCCGACAGGCAGACGCCCGCGGCCTCCACCTTCACCAGCACCTGGCCGGGACCGGGTACGGGCTTCGCCACCTCCTCGATCCGCAGAGTGCGGCTGGGGATGTGCAGCCGGGCGGCGAGCATCTGCTCCATGACATGGCCTCCTTGGGACGGCGGCGACCGGGACCGCGAGCCCTTTAACGCAAGTCGCCTTGCAATGAACGTACGCCCGCCCCCCGGGTAAAGCAAGTAGCCTTGCGTTAGGGTGGACCATGGCCTCGTCCGACCAGAACGCACCGCCCTTGCGCCGCCGAGGGGCCCGCATGCGCTCCGCCGTCCTCGCCGCCACCGTGGACGTCCTGACGGAACGCGGGCTCGCCGGCACGACCGTCGGTGCCGTCGCCCGCGCCGCCGGCGTCCACGAGACCTCCGTCTACCGGCAGTGGGGCACGCGCGAGAACCTGATCCTGGAAGCGCTGACCGACCAGCTCGACGCGGCGATGCCGGTGCCGGACACCGGACACGTCCACGACGACCTCACCGCCTACTTCGGCACGCTCGCGCGACTGCTCGCGACGGCGCAGGGCGAGGCGCTGCTCCGGCTGAGCGTCGAACGCGACGACACCCTGCCCGACCGCCGCCTCCCCTACTGGGCCGAGCGCCTCGAACGCGGCGCCGTCATGGTCCGCCGGGGCGTCGAGCGCGGCGAACTCGCACCGGACACGGACCCCGGCCTCGTGATCGAGGCCATCAGCGGCGCCCTGTTCACCCGCGCCCTCATCAGCGGCGCCCCCCTCGACGAGCACCTCGCCGCACGCCTGGTCACCCTCACCCTCACCGGCGCACTCCCCCGGCCACCGGCCGACCCCGGAACCGGCTGATCGCCGCGCCGGCGACCCCGACGGCCCTACGGCGGCGCGGCGCCGGTGGCGAGGAACACCGTCGCGTACACCGCGGTGAGAACGGCGCCCTCCGGCAGAGTCCCGTCCGGCAGGAAGGACACGGCGGTCAGCGCGCCGGTCAGCGCGGCCCGGACCAGGTCCGCACCCATCATGACGCGACGCCGGTCCCACCGGTCGACGAAAACCCCCGCGGGCGGCCCGACCAGCAGGGTGGCCAGGGCCACCGCGACTGCCAACCCCGAGACGGCGACTGGCGCATAGGGCCGCCCGGCGAGCAGCACCGTGCCGATCCACAGGGCGAGCGTGGTGCTGAAGACGAAGTCCCCTGTCTGGGAGACCAGTTGCCCGATCCACAGCTTCCGGTGGTCCCGGTTGATGAGCATCACCGGAGCATTGTGGTTGCTGGTGGTCAGGGCTCGAAGGCTTTTCGGCCGGTCGGTGACGACGGACTCACCGTCGCTGTCTCCCGGTCAGGCGGTGTGCAGGGCCGCGTGCAGCGTGCGGACGGCCATCGTGATGGCGGCCTCGGCCGCGTGGGTGCCGCGCAGGGCGTCGAGCATGACGAAGTCGTGGATGATGCCCTGGAAACGGACCGCGGTGACCGGGACCCCGGCCGCGCGCAGCTTGGTCGCGTAGGCCTCGCCCTCGTCGCGCAGCACGTCCGCCTCGCCGGTGACGACCAGCGCCGGCGGCAGTCCGGCGAGCTGCTC
>NZ_JBSFLI010000032.1:0-34720 GCF_053598955.1 Streptomyces sp. NPDC001056
ATGCGGTTAAGTCAGTGGATTTCACTGGTGTGCTCTACCCACTCCCACGCCCCCCACAGCATCCCCCCGGGGGGGCGGCGCCGCGCGGCGCCGCCCGCCCTGGTTCCCCGTTGAACCCCCTAGGGCAGAAGCTTCTCGATCGCCGACGGACCCTCCGTCTCCAGCTTGCGGCGCGCCCAGTCGAGCGTCTTCGGGGTGACGTCCCTGCCGGCCGCCATGACCAGGTCCTCCGGGGTGACGTCCCGCTGGGGAGCCGAGTGGAGCAGGGAGTCCGGGGTGCAGTGGTCGTCGGGCGACCTGGACCCTCCACTTGCGGATGTCGACATGTTGCCTCCTCCTCGGTCCGGATGACCGCATCCGTGCCGGTGCCGCCGAACGGCGCACACTCTCACCATTGCCCGCCACGGCGCACCCTGCATCCGGAAGGCGCCCCGGCGACGGGTGCGGTTCGCCTGCCCGCACCACGACGTCGTACTCGCTCCTAAGCTGGAGACATCGCGGACCACGCGCACCCGCACCGGGAGGCCGCCGATGAGCCAGACGCCGTTCCCCGCGGACACCTCCGCGAGCCCCCGCTACCTGCCGATCGCCGAGCACGGCCTGATCGGCGACCTGCGCAGCGTCGCCCTGGTCGGCAGCAACGGCACCATCGACTGGTACTGCTCGCCGTCCTTCGACTCGCCCAGCGTCTTCGCGGCCATCCTGGACGCCGAGCGCGGCGGCTGCTTCGAACTGGCCGCCGCCGTCCCGGCCCGCACCAAGCAGTTCTACTTCCCCGACACCAACGTGCTGATCACCCGCTTCTTCACCGAGGAGGGCGTCGGCGAGGTGCAGGACTTCATGCCCGTCACCGCGGGTCCCGGGCAGCCCTGCGAGACGGTGCGGCACCGGCTGATCCGGCGGGTGGTGTGCGTGCGCGGCCGGGTGCCCTTCCGTGCCCTCGTCGCCCCGCGCTTCGACTACGGCGCCGCCCCGCACACCGTCCGCGAGACGGACGGAACGCTGCTGTTCGAGTCGCCGGACCTGGCGCTCGCCCTGACCGCGACCGTCGCCATGGAGTGCGACGGCCGCGACGCGCGCGCGGAGTTCAAGCTCGGCGAGGGCGAGACGGCGGTGTTCGCCCTCGACCAGGCCGGCGCGGCGATCGCCCCGCGCGGCTGCGCCCACGCGGAGGCCGAGCACGAGTTCAACGCGACCGTCGACTACTGGCGGCGCTGGCTCCACCAGTCCCGCTACCGGGGCCGCTGGCGGGAGATGGTGCACCGCTCCGCCCTCACCCTCAAGCTGCTCACCTACGCCCCGACCGGCGCCATCGTCGCCGCCCCCACCACCAGCCTGCCCGAGCAGCTCGGCGGCGAGCGCAACTGGGACTACCGGTACGTGTGGGTGCGCGACGCCGCCTTCGCCGTCTACGCGCTGCTGCGGCTGGGCTTCAGCGGCGAGGCCGAGGCGTTCATGCGCTTCCTGACCACCAGCATCAACCCCGGCGACGGCGGCGCCTCCAGCCCGTTGCAGATCATGTACGGCATCGACGGGCGCACCGACCTGCCCGAACGCGAGCTGCCCCACCTGGAGGGCCATCAGGGCTCGGCCCCGGTCCGGGTCGGCAACGCCGCCGCCGGCCAGCTCCAGCTCGACATCTACGGCGCCCTGATCGACTCCGTCTACCTCTACGACAAATGGGCCCAGCCCATCTCCAGCGGGCAGTGGGACGACGTGAGCCGGCTGGTCGAATGGGTCTGCCGGCACTGGGACCAGCCGGACGAGGGCGTGTGGGAGACCCGCGGCGGCCGCAAGAACTTCCTGTACTCGCGGCTGATGTGCTGGGTCGCCGTGGAGCGCGCCATCCGGCTCGCCAACCGGCGCGGGCTGCCCGCCGAGCTGCTCCGCTGGCGGCAGACCCGGGACGCCATCTACCGGCGGATCATGGACCGCGGCTGGTCGGAGCGGCGGAACGCCTTCGTCCAGCACGAGGACGGCGACGTGCTGGACGCCTCCGTGCTGATGATGCCGCTCACCAAGTTCATCGCCCCCACCGATCCCAAGTGGCTGTCGACCCTGGACGCCCTCACCGAGGAACTCGTCTCCGACTCGCTGGTCTACCGCTACGACCCCCTGGTCAGCCCCGACGGGCTGCGCGGCGACGAGGGCACCTTCTCCATCTGCTCCTTCTGGTACGTCGAGGCACTGGTGCGGGCCGGCCGGCTCGACGAGGGCCGGCTGGCCTTCGAGAAGATGCTCACCTACGCCAACCATCTCGGCCTGTACGCCGAGGAGATCGGACGCACCGGCGAGCAACAGGGCAACTTCCCGCAGGCGTTCACCCACCTCTCGCTGATCAGCGCCGCCTTCAACCTCGACCGCGCCCTGGGCTGACCCGGCGGCCCGGGTGTCCGCAGGTCGCCATCTCACCGGCAGCGCGGCCGGACGGTCGGTGGCGGGGTGGTCGATGCCGGTGCCCGGGGTGAGGGTCTCGGTGAACAGGGGGAGTGGCGGTGATATCGGGGGGACGGGCGTGGCGCCCGGCGGCGCGGGGGACGTCGCCGCGCCCGGCCACGGCGAGCGGCCGGTGGCGTGTGCCCGGTGCCCGGCTTCAGTGAGCCCCGCGGACGGCGGGGATCTCCGGAGCCCCGCCGCCTGGCACGCGAGACGGACGGCACGGTCTACGGCAGCGGCTGCTCAGCCCAGATGATCTTGCCGTTCGGTGTGTAGCGGGTGCCCCAGCGATCCGCGAGCTGGGCGACCAGGAACAGACCCCGGCCGCCCTCGTCGGTGCTCGCCGCGTAGCGCAGGTGCGGGGAGGTCGTGCTGCGGTCGGAGACCTCGCAGATCAGGGTGCGGTCGCGCAGCAGCCGTACCCCGATCGGGGGCCGTCCGTAGCGGATGGCGTTGGTGACCAGCTCGCTGAGGATCAGCTCGGTCGCGAACGCCAGCTCCTCCAGGCCCCACTCGTCCAGCGTGCGGGTGACCGCGGAGCGCACCTCCGAGACGGCCGCCGGGTCCGACGGCACCTGCCACTCGGCCACCCGGCCCGGGCCCAGCACCCGCGTCCGGGCGACGATCAGCGCCACGTCGTCGCTCGGCCGGGCCGGCAACCGCTCCAGCACCGAGCGGCAGGTCGCCTCCGGTGAGGTGTCCGGCGCCCCGCGCAGGGCGTCACCCAGCAGCTGAAGGCCGACGTCGATGTCCCGGTCCCGGTCCTCGATCAGGCCGTCCGTGTACAGCACCAGCCTGCTGCCCTCGGCCAGCTCCAGATCGGCCGTCTCGAACGGCAGCCCGCCCAGACCCAGCGGCGGCCCGGCCGGCATCTCCGGGAACTCCACACTCCCGTCCGGGCGCACCAGCGCGGGCGGCGGATGCCCCGCGCGGGCCATGGTGCACCGCCGTGCCACCGGGTCGTACACCGCGTACAGACAGGTCGCGCCGGTCACCGCGGCGCCCTCGTCCGCGTTCTCGTCCTGGTCGATCCGGCCGACCAGCTCGTCCAGCAGACCGAGGAGCTCGTCGGGCGGCAGATCCAGCGCGGAGAAGTTGTGCACGGCCGTGCGCAGCCGCCCCATGGTCGCCGCCGCGTGCAGCCCGTGCCCCACCACGTCGCCCACCACCAGCGCCACCCGGGCCCCCGACAGCGGCAGCACGTCGAACCAGTCGCCGCCCACCCCGGACTGCGCCGGCAGATACCGGTAGGCGATCTCCAGCGCGCCCTGCTCGGGCAGCGTCCGCGGCAGCAGGCTGCGCTGCAACGTCACCGCCATGCTGTGCTCGCGGGTGTACCGGCGGGCGTTGTCGATGGACACCGCCGCCCGCGCCACCAACTCCTCCGCGAGCGCCAGCTCCTCGGTGTCGAAGGGCTGCGGCCTCTCCGAACGCCAGAAGTGCGCGAGCCCCAGCACCAGACTGCCCGCCCGCAGCGGCACGGTGATCAGCGAGTGGATGCCGTACTCCAGCACCTTGTCCGTGCGCTCCGGCTCCTGCTCCCGCCAGCCCGGCGCGTCGCGCAACCGGGGCACCACCACCGACTGCCCGCTCGTGAGGCTGCGCGCCTGCGGCGAGGCCGGCACCAACCGGATCCGGTGGTCCAGCGGGTACAGCGGGGAGTCCTCGCGGACGCCCACACAGGCCACCCGACGCAGCGCGTTCCCCGGCCGCGGCTCCTCCCCGTTCAGCACCGACTCGAACAGGTCGACGGTCGCGAAGTCCGCGAACCGGGGCACCGCAAGCTCCGCCAGCTCCTCGGCGGTACGGGTCACGTCCAGGCTGGTGCCGATGCCCACCCCGGCGTCGTACAGCATGTTCAGCCGTTCCCGGGCCACCTCCGCCCGCCCGGACACCGCGCGCAGCTCGGTGGAGTCGCGCAGCGTGGTGACGCTGCCGGCCGGGCCGCCGCGCAGCTCGGTGGGCCGCTGGTTGATCGCCAGCAGGCGGTCCTTGACCAGGTGCACCTCGTCGGTCGCCTCCCGTCCGGAGGCCAGCAGCCGCGCCGTGTCGTCGTCCAGGCCCAGCTCCAGGACATGCCGCCGCTCGGCGCCCTTGGGCAGGTCGAGCAGGCGCTGCGCCTCGTCGTTGGCGAGCAGCAGCCGGCCGTCGCGGCCGACGATCAGCACGCCCTCGCGGACCGCGTGCAACACCGCGTCGTGGTGCTCGTACATCCGGGTCATCTCGTACGGGCCGAGACCGTGCGTCTGGCGCAGCAGCCGTCTGCTGACCAGCGCCGTGCCCGCGGTGGCCAGCGCGAGCGCCGCGGCGGCCGCGGCGAGCAGCAACGGCAGCTGCTGGTCGGCGGCCCCGCCCACGTGCGCGGTGGTGATGCCGGCCGACACCAGCCCCACGACGGTGCCGCTCGCGTCCTTGACCGGCACCACGCTCTGCACCAGCGGGCCGAGCGTGCCGTTGATCTTCTCCACGACGGTGCCGCCGCTCACGGCCGGTCCGATGGTGCCGACGAACTTCTTGCCGATGCGATCGGGGCGGGGGTGCGTGTAGCGGACGCCCTGCGTGTTCATCACGACGACGAAGTCCACGCCGGTCGCCCTGCGGGCGGCCTCGGCCCTCGGCTGGAGGATCGCCGTCGGGTCCGGGGAGCGCAGCGCGGCGGCCGTGCCGGGCGCGTTGGCGAACGTCTGCGCCACCGCGAGCGAGCGGTTGCGGGCCTCGGTCTCGCTGTCGTGGCGCACCTGGAGTACCTGGGCCACCACGGCCGAGACCACCAGCAGCAGCACGATCACGACCTGGAGCACGAACACCTGACCGGCGACGCTGCGGCCGGTCACCGCTGCCCAGAGCATCCCCGGCGGGTCGCCGTTCGCGCCGGGGCCGTCCGGTGGCGGGGCCAGTGGTGCGCGAGGGTGCCCGAAAGGTCGGGGCGGCCGGGACACGGGCCGGCCGGGCAGTCGCACCATGTGCCCATGTCTACACTGCCCGCCGCCATCAGGCGAGGGCGTCGCACCGGGGGGCCGGCGTCGGAGCAGGTGGAAAGGGGTCATGAGGGATGACCAGGGGTGGAGCGGTGGGTTCCGCCCGGGTGCGCCCGCGGGTCGTACG
This sequence comes from Streptomyces sp. NPDC001056, assembly GCF_053598955.1. Taxonomy (NCBI): domain Bacteria; kingdom Bacillati; phylum Actinomycetota; class Actinomycetes; order Kitasatosporales; family Streptomycetaceae; genus Streptomyces; species Streptomyces sp. NPDC001056. The sequence continues at coordinate 5,542 of NZ_JBSFLI010000032.1, forward strand.
CGGCCGGTCGCGCGGGTCCCCGCGGCCCTGCGGCGCGCATGGTCTCCTCACGGCGCGCCGCGAGGAGCAGCGCCACGTCGTCGGGTCGGGCGCCCGCGTGGCGTGCGGCGGCGGTGAGGCGGTCGGCGACTCCCGCCAGGGTGAGGCCGTCGCGCCGCCCGGCGGCCGCGCCCGCCCGGTCCAGGGCCCGGCGCAGGTCCGCGATGCCCTCGTCGATGTCGGCGCCCGCCCGCTCCACCAGGCCGTCCGTGTACAGCGCGAGGATCGCGTCCGGCTCCAGGAGCAGCTCGGTCACCGGGTACCGCGCTTGCGGATCCACCCCGAGGACGACGCCGCCGGGGATGTCCAGCGGCCTGGTCCGGCCGCCGGGGGAGAGCAGCAGCGGGGGCAGATGCCCCGCACGGGCGATCTGGGCCCGTCCGGTGGCCGGGTCCAGGCGCAGATAGCAGCAGCTGGCGAACTGGCCCGGATCGAGACCGATCAGCAGATGATTGGTCCCGCTGAGCACCTCGTCCGGCGGCCGGTCGCCCAGCGCGAACGCCCTCACGGCGCTGCGCAGTTGGCCCATGGTCGCCGCCGCCTGCACCCCGTGCCCCTGCACATCGCCGATGACCAGCGCAAGGCCGTCCCCGGACTCCACCACGTCGTACCAGTCGCCGCCCACGTCCAGGCCCTCGGTGCCCGGCAGGTAGCGGCCCGCGGTCTCCACCCCGGGGTGCGCCGACAGCCGGCTCGGCAGCAGCGCCTGCTGGAGCCCCCGGGCGAGGGCGGCCTCGCTGTCGTAGCGCCGCGCCCGCTCCATCGCGTGCGCGATCAGCCCGGCGAGCGCGGTGAGCACCGTACGCTCCTCCGTGCTGAAGCGGCGCGGGCGGTCGAAGCCGAGGATGCAGGAGCCGACCATCCGGCCGGACGCGATCAGCGGGAGAAACGCGCGGGAGCCTTCCTCGGCGTCCAGCGGCACCCCCGGATAGGTCTCCGCCAGCTGACGCATCGACTCGAAGAACAGCGGGCGGCCCGTCACCAGGGTCTCCACGTCCGGGATCCGCGCGTCGAGGCCCACGCCGTCGAACCGCTCCAGGAAGCCCGGCGGGAAACCGGTCTCCCACGCCAGGTGGAGATGCCGTTCCTGAAGCAGGTGGATGGCCAGCCGTCGGCCGCCGAACGCGGGCAGCAGCTCCTGCATCACCACCGCCGACACCTGCTGGGCCGTCACCGCGTCCGTCAGCGCGATGGCCAGCGCGACCGGCCGGTACACCGCCGCCGTCGAGGGGTCGACCGCCACCGCCTCCGTCGGCGGGTGCGCGGCGGCCGGCGCTTCTGCCGCCGGGCGCGGGGTGGTCGGCGCTTTTGGCGCCGGGTGCGGGGCGGCCGGTGCCTCCATGCGGCTGGCCGGGACGAGCGTGCAGGTCAGCAGGTCCTCGCCGGGATGCACCGACACCGCGTACCCGTCGTACCCGTCGTGCTCCCCGCTCGGCCGCCGCACATGGAAGTGCACCGGCTCCGGGGACAGCAGGGCACCGCGCAGGTGGTCGTCGTACGGCGGACCGGTCAGCCACGGCATCGCGTCCCACAGGGACCGGCCGAGCAGCCACTCGCGCGGGTGCCCGGCGAACCGTGCCGCGGCAGCGTTGGCGTACACGATCGTCCCGAGCCGGTCCAGGGAGAACACGCCCTGCGGCAGCTGATCGGCGGCGCCGTCCGCGAGGGCGGTCGGGCCTGGGTCGACCACCACGCCGCCGACCCTCGGCACCGCACCGCCGTCCGCCGTCGGCCACAGGTCCAGCAGCCGCGGCGTGCCGTCGCCCGCCCGCAGGCTCAGCGGCGCGCCCGGCGGATTCCCGGCGGCGGTGTCGCGCAGCGCGGACAGCACCCGGTACGACTCCGCCGGGGCCAGGGCCTCGGCGAGCGCCGCTTCGGTGCCCGGGAACTCGCTCGCCGGCAGGCCGAGAAGGGTGTGCAGCCGGTCGTCCGCGCGGACCGTGCCGGCCCCCGGGTCCCAGGTGAAGTGTCCGATCGTGGCCCCCGGGAGCCGGCGGGCGGGCGGCCGTACGCACCGTGGTTCCGTGTCCCACGCGATCGCGCCGGGGTCCCCGTCGGCGAGCGCGAGCAGCTCGGTGCCGAGGCCCTCGGCCAGTCTCGCCAGCAGGTCTGGGTCGAGCGGCTCGTCCGCGCCGTCCACCGCGGGTCGCAGCACGCTCAGCACCCCGAGCGGCTCGCTGCCGCCCGGCACCGGCAGGTGCACCGACCCGAACGGGAACGGCAGCCCCGCCGCGAACTGCGGATACCGGCGCACCGTCTCCGTCGCGTTCGGCAGTACGACGGGCACCCCGAGCCGGTAGGCGTCGGAGACGGGGAGGGGCCCGTTCGCGTTCACGCGCCACCAGGGGCGGAAGAGGGCGGCGGGGAGCCCGGCGAGGACGGCCAGGCGGAGGGAGGAGGGCGGGGCGCCTTCGCTGGGGCCCGGCGTGTAGGCGAGTGTGGGTGCGGGGGCGTCGGGGCGTTCCTGGGTGGGGGCGGGGCCCGCGGGTCGCGGGGGGTCGGCGTGCGCGGGGACGTCCGCGTCGGCGGGGGCGCCGGTGCGCGGGGGGTCGGCCGCCCGCCCGGATGGGTCCGCACGGCGCCGGCCGTCGGTGTGTCCCGGGCTGCCGGCAGGTGTCCAGGCGTCGGTGTCGGCCGGGAACGCGGCGCTGCCCGGGAACCCGACTCCCTCCGAGGGCCCCGCGTGTCCCGGGAAGCCGGTGCGTCCCGGCGCGTCGGCGTCCTCCGGGAACCGGGCCCGGCCTCGGCGCTCCGTGTCCTCCCGGAACCCGGCGTCTCCCCGGTGCTCCCTGCCGTCCCCCGGGGACCCGGCGCGATCCGGAAGCTCGTCGTGCCCCCCCGACCCCGTGGGCCCGGGACCGCTCGCGCGCAGGTACACGCCCGCCACCCTCCCGCCCGCCGCGCGGAGCGCCGCGGTGGAGGTGTCCGCCAGCAGCGCGGCCAGTCGGGCCCTGGTCCGGGCCGCGCGCTCCCCGCTCCCCGCCATCGGCCCTACCTCGTCCTGTACGCCTCCGGGTGGATCACACAGCAAGAATGCGCCAGGGGGAGCAGAGGGCGCACCCCGGCGGGGAAGGGACGGCCGGGGCTCACACCAGTGCCGCACCCGGGTGGCGGCGCGGGGGCGCGGCTCCTAGTAATGGACTGCGTACTGCGCGTGCCGCGGTCGGGGGCGTCAGGTGCGGCCGCACTCCTGCACTGGAGCCGAGAATGACCACCCGCTCTTCGTCCACCTGTCCCGCCGACTCCCTCATACGCCCGGCGCCGGTCACGGTCGGTGTCCGCGTACCGCCGGTCCGGGTCCTGACGCGGTCCGCGCCGCCGGCCGGGTCCCGCGCGCAGAAGCCGCCCGAGGCCGGGCACCAGGAGGACCGCCGGTACGACGACCCCCTGCTCGACCTGGTCCGCACGGCGGTCACCACCCGCCCGCTGGAGGACGTCGTGCGGCTCCTCACCCTGCTGGAAAGCTCCCCGGAACACGCCCGGACATCGGCCGAGGCGTCGCGCGTGGCGGGGCTCGACCGCTCCGTGGAGGACGTCACCCGGCTGGTGGCCCTGCTCACCCGGCCCCCGCGGGACCCCGCCGGCGCCGACGCCGTGCTCCGTGCCGCCGCCGGGCAACGCCCCCTCGCGGACGTCGGCCGGCTGCTGCGGCTGCTGCACCGCACCCCCGTGGAACCCCACTGCGCCCGGACCGCCGTACAGGCGGTGGCGAGCGGCCGGCCCGTCGAGGAAGTGGCCGAACTGATCGGCCGGCTGGCCGCGGAACAGCCGGGGTGCGAGCCGTCGCCTCCGGAGTGCGCGGCGACGGCTCCCGAACCGGTCGGCCCTGCGGAGTCCGCCGGCCGCCGTCACCCCCAGCCGTCCCGGACGCCACCGTGCCGGCCACCCCGGATCAAGCTCCTCCGGCTCGAACCCACGCCCCGCGCGGCCCTCGGCCCCGCGCCCGCCGGCCACGCGCCCGCCCCTGGCCCCGGCCTTCGTTCCCCGGCCGAGACCGGCGTCCGCGCCGCCGCCGTCCTGGTCTTCCTCTGCGGAGCCGCCCACGCGCCCCGCTACTGGGCCGGTCTGTCCCACGGACTCCTCGGCGCCACCCTCGTCGTCTCCGCGCTGTGCATGCTCCTGGGCCTCGCCCTGCCCGCGCGGTCGCCGCACGCCAGGCTCGGCGCGGCGGCGGCCGCCCTCGCGGTCACGGCGGGGCTCGGCGCGGGACAACTGCTCGGCGGGCGGTTCGGGCTGCCGGACCCGGCGCGGCTGTGGGCGGCGACGCTCGCACCGCCCTGGCTGGCCGGTACCGCGGCGGCGGTGGCCGCGCTCGCGGCGCTCGCGGTGGTGCCGGCCGTCCTGCTCGGCGTCAGGGCCCCCGGCGACCAGCGGAGTGTCAAGGCCCCCGGCGACCAGGGGAGGACCAAGGCCCCCGGCCACCAGGGGAGTTGAGCCGGCGCCCCGGCCCACCGGCGCCCACGGGCCGCAGCACCGTACGCCCGTCCACGCGGGCGGCCGCCATCGCGAACGGGACGGTGTCCGCCGCCAGACGCAGCTCCACGTCCTGCGGGTGCACCCCGGTCCGTCCCCGCCGCACCGCCGCGGCGAGCTCCGCGGCCGCGTCGCAGTGGCGGGCCGGTCCGGATACGGGCCGGGATCGGCGTCGGCGGCGCGCACCCGGGCGGCGATGTACTCGGCGCAGGCCGCCCGGCCACCAGGAAACCCGCGCACGGCACGAGCCCGGCGTCCGCCAGGCCGGCGCCCCGGCCGTACCGGCGGTGGTCTTCTGCACGATCGTCCGACCGCGGACATCGAGCGAGCGCAGCCGAGCGGGCGAGTCGGCGAGGTCGAAGCCCGGGACACCGGCGCCCCGTCCTGGCAGGCGTGCCACCCGGCGGTCGCGGCCACGGTCAAGGCCCGCATCACATCGACGACGACGGCGACGTCCACGGCGGCGGGGGCGTCGGAGACACCGGTGACGACGGGCTGCGTCGCACCGTCGTGCGGCACGCGCCGCGGGCCGGGGCAGCCGGCCGGGGTCTCAGGGCAGCCGGGGAGGCTCGGGCGGCACCGGCCGGGCGGCGCGCATGCTGCGCAGGGCGAGGAGCAGGACGCCGATGTCGTCCAGGTAGACGGGATCGGGCAGCAGGTCGGTGGGGAGCAGCAGATACGCCACCGCGCCCCAGAACACCCAGCGCGGTCCCGTCGGCAGCCCGGCGCGCAGCAGCGTGCGCCGGGTCCGCACCAGGCGCACCAGCACCGCGACGGCACCGGCGAGCAGGCCCGCGGCGACGCCGGCGGCGACGATCAGCAGCAGGGTGGTGGAATCCATCGGGGCTCCTTGTACGGCACGGGGCCTACGACGGCCGGTCCGTGCCGTCGGCGGTGTCCTCGGGGGCCGCCTTCGCGCGGCCGGGAAGGCCGGGGAACCGCAACCGTTCGAACGTCCGTGTGAGCTGGTGCAGCGGGGCGGGCGTCCGGACGGCGGGCCGCTGCTGCGGCAGGGCGGGCGGGGGGACGTCACGGTAGGCGGCCAGCGCCTCCAGGGCCTGCTCGGCGGCCTGCTTGTACAGGTCCCGGGACTTCGTCATGGCCTCCAGCGCCTCGGCGTACATGGCCACCAGCCGCCGCTCCCGGTCCAGTTCCTCCTGGTGGGTCATCAGGGTCCAGTTGTCCCTGAGGTCTGCCAGCGCCGCCACCTCGTCCTGCGGCGCGGGCCGGGGCAGGGCGACGAAGTGCCGCAGCGCGGTGAGGAGTTCGGCGGGCTCGGAGCCGTCCAGGAAGACGCTGCGCACCCGGTGCGGCGCGCCGTCGTAGTCCTCGGGCGCCGGGTCGGGCGGCAGGAGCACGGCGCCGCCGCGCGGCACCTCGACGCCGAGGTCCTTCAACGCCCAGTTCACGCCGCGCAGCTGGTGCGGGGCGGCGCGGTGCTCCACGACGCGGTGCCGGAGACCGGGCGGCAGCAGCCGGGCCAGCGGCAGCCTGCCCTGCTCGTCCGGGGTCATCGCCTCGTGCACGACCAGGTTGACGCACCAGGCCTCGCGGGCCGCGTCCCGCAGTCGGCGGCGCATCTCCTTGTCGTCCGCGGGCAGCGCGTTGACCTGCCGGAAGCGCAGACCGGCGACCGTGGGGTGGTGGTCCCAGGAACCGTCGTCGCCGGAGCCGCCCTCGGGCCAGAACAATGTCGCGGGCGAGGGCCAGCCCTCGTCCCAGGGCCGTTCGGCTTCCGCGACCAGCTGCCACACGTGTCCCTGCGGCTTGCCCTGCCGGGGTACGAGCGTGAGCCGGGCCCGCACGGTCACCGTGCCGCCGGCCCGCCAGCGCGCCTCGAAGATCTTGGGGGGTGCGTCGTCCCCGGGGGTGTCCTCGGGCGCGGGAGGCTCGGCGAAGTCGTCGATGTCCCCGCCCTCCTTGTGCCGGCGCAGGGTGCGGCGGACGACGTCTTCGGGATCGGGACCGGTGTGACGGCCGCGGGCCGCCCAGACGGACTGCGGGAGGGCGGCGCGGTCGGTGGCGGAGTTCGACATGAGCCAATCTGCTGATGGGAGCGGGTGCGCCTCCCAGTATCACCGCTCACCGCACGGAAACGTAGACGGCCCCACGTCCCGCGCGGCGCGCCGGGCCGGACGGTGGGTCGCGGACCCCGCTCTCCGCCGGGCCGCGCGCGGGCGTGCGCCCCGCACACCCGGGTGTGCGGGGCGGTGTGGTCGGGCGTCCCCTGGCGGGTCGCCCCTGCTGGGTCGTCCCTGGCGGGTCGTCCCTGGCGGGTCGTCCCTGGCGGGTCGTCCCTGGCGGGTCGTCCCTGGCGGGTCGTCCCTGGCGGGTCGTCCCTGCCGGGTCGTCCCTGCCGGGTCGCCCCTGGCGGGTCATCCCTGCCGGGTCACTCGTGCCCGAGGCTGTGCGCGGTCGCGCTCACGCCCCGCTCTCGCGCAGCATGTCCTCCCGCTCTACGATCTTCACGCGCTCGCGGCCCTGCGGCTCGCCCAGGGCGCGCTCGGCGGCGTCGAGGCGGTACCAGCCCTCCCACGTGGTGTAGCGGACACCGCGTTCGGCGAGGAAGGCGTCCACGGCCTCCGGCGCGGGCGCGGCGGGCGTGTGCAGACGGCCGTTGGCGTGGTCGTCCAGCAGGTTGGCCACCGTCTCGTTCGCGTCGCCCTTGGTGTGGCCGATGAGACCGACGGGGCCGCGCCGGATCCAGCCGGTGACGTACGTGGACTGCAGGTGCGCCCCGCCCTCCTCGACGACCCGGCCGCCCTCGTCCGGGACGGTGCCCGAGCCGAGGTCCCAGGGCAGCTTGGGCAGCTTCTCGGAGAGGTAGCCGACCGCGCGGTAGACGGCGGTGACGTCCCAGTCCTTGAACTCGCCGGTGCCCTTGACGTTGCCGGTGCCGTCGAGGGCCGTGCGCTCGGTGCGCAGACCCACGACCCTGCCGTCCTCGCCGAGGATCTCCGCGGGCGACTCGAAGAAGTGCAGGAACAACTTGTGCGGACGGTCGCCGACGTCCCGGATCGCCCAGTTCTCCAGGGTCTTGGCGACCATGTCGGCCTGCTTGTTGCCGCGCCGGGTCTCGATCGAGCCGGCGTCGTAGTCGATGTCCTCGGGGTCGACGACGACCTCGATGTTGGGGGAGTGGTCCAGCTCGCGCAGCTCCATCGGGCTGAACTTCGCCTGGGCCGGGCCCCGGCGGCCGAAGACGTGGATCTCCAGGGCCTTGTTGGCCTTCAGACCGTCGTAGACGTTCTGCGGGATCTCGGTCGGCAGCAGTTCGTCCGCGGTCTTGGCGAGGACGCGGGCCACGTCCAGGGCCACGTTGCCGACGCCGAGGACCGCGACCTTCTCGGCCTCCAGCGGCCAGGTGCGCGGGACGTCCGGGTGGCCGTCGTACCAGGAGACGAAGTCGGCGGCGCCGTAGGAGCCGTCCAGGTCGATGCCGGGTATGGACAGCGCGCGGTCGGCCATGGCGCCGGTGGAGAAGATCACCGCGTCGTAGAAGGCGCGCAGGTCGTCCAGGCTGATGTCCGTCGGGTAGTCGACGTTGCCGAACAGGCGGATCTGCGGCTTGTCCAGCACCTGGTGGAGCGCGGTGACGATGCCCTTGATGCGCGGGTGGTCGGGCGCGACGCCGTAGCGGATCAGGCCGAACGGGGCGGGCATGCGCTCGAAGAGGTCGATGGACACGCCGGGGTCGGCGGCCACCTCGGACTTGAGCAGGGCGTCGGCGGCGTAGATCCCGGCGGGGCCGGCTCCGACGATGGCTACCCGCAGGGGGCGCGGCATGATCAGGTTCCCTTCGAGTGAAAAAGTCGACTCGAACGGGAAGCCTAAGCTGAGGCAGACCTAAGTAGGTACGCGGGTCCCGCCTATGACCTCATAAGGGCATCTTATGACATCCCCAGGGGTGCCTTATGGGCCCCCGGGTCCTGCCTGATCACCCTCAGGGTCCGCTCGGCCAACTCGTAGGCCGGGAGCATGGCGTCGTGCTCCTCGGTGTCGATCCCGCCGAGGTGGACGACCACCGGACCGCCGGGCGTGCCCACCGCGAAGGCGCTCTCTTTCTTGGTCGCGCCCAGCAGTTCGCTGGTGAAGGAGTACTCCACCTCCACGCCGTGGACGCCGCCGCCGGTCGTGAACGCCCGGTACCGCTCCGCCCCGACGTCGCCCTCCGCGGCGACGAACCCCCGCAGCACGCCGCGCGGGTCGGCGCCACCCGCCCTGCCGGTCCACACCCGCAGAAAGCCGATGTGGCCGGCCGGCTTGGAGTCGATCTCGCAGGCGGCCGTCACCGGGCCCTGCCGCAGCAGCGCCGCGCCGAGGTCGCCGTCGGAGCCCACCGCGCCCTGCGCCGCTTCGATCGGCCGGGCCTGCCAGCCCTCCGCGAGGTCGAACCGGACGGGCAGCGCGCAGGGCGAACCGGCGGCGCCGATCGTGCGTCCGCCCACCACCGCCGGAGCCTTCGTCCCGGGCCCCTCGGTCCTCGTCGGCGGTGTGCCCACGGCGTCCCTCCCCGCGCAACCGCCCAGCACCGCCGCGAGCGTCACCGCCACGACCGCCCGGCGCCCGGCCTTCTCCACCCTGACCCGCATTGCGGTCTCCCCTTCGGTTCGGAGCGGTCACTGTAACCGAGGGTGACGGCAACTCCCTTCCGGATCACTCCGGTTGGGTCAGGGCCTCCTTCTGCAGCTGCATCGCCGCGAGCAGGCTCAGGCTCGGCTCGGCCTGGCGCAGCGCCTTCGTCGCCGCGACCGAGGACGGATCCCCGGTGAAGCCGACGGCGGCCAGCCGGGAACGCGTCCAGTCGGCGCGCAACCTGGCCTCCGTGGCCCGCGCGGTCGACTCGACCAGTGCGGCGGCGCGTTCCAGACCCGGTCGCTCCTCGGGCGAGGCAGCCTCCAGTGCCCGGCGCAGCGCCTCGGCCACCACATCCGCGTCCCGGATGACCAGCACGTAGTTGTGCTTCCTGTGCAGACCCGTGATTCCAGCCATGTCGATCATCCTGACCGTCGTCGGAGCGGCGGACCAAGCGGCTTGAGGAAGACCAGAGGCTACTGTGCGGGCCGCCGGCAGTGCAGGAACAGATGCGGCTCCGGTACGGCGTCGGGGTGGGCCGGCGCGAACTCGGCGCGCTCCTCGGCCAGTACGGTCAGTCCGGCCCGGCCGGCCAGTTCCCCGAACGCGTCCGCGTCGAAGCTCGTCACCCGCACCGGCTGCCCCATGAACAGCCCCTCGCCGCCCTCGATGTCGAGAGGTACGGTCCCCAGCACCACGAACCCGCCGGGCCGTACCGCCCGCGCCAGCCGCCCCACCACGGCCGCCTGCTCGGCCCGGTCCATCTGGAGCAGCGAGAAGTAGGCGCAGGCCGCGTCGAACGCCCCGTCCTCCAAAGGGAGTTCGCGGATGTCCGCCCGGCGGAACTCGGCCCCGGGCACCTGCCGCGCGGCCAACTCGACCATGACCGGGGACACATCGACGCCGAGTACCCGGTGTCCGGCGTCCGCGAGGGTCTCGGCCGTCGGCCGTCCGGTCCCGCTCCCCACGTCCAGCACCCGGCTGCCCGGCGCCAGCCGTTCCAGCAGCCACCGCAGGGACGCCCGGTGCGCCTCGTCGGAGGCGAACGCCTTCTCGTAGTCGAGACCCAGCGCGTCGAACACCACGGCCGCCGGTACCCGGCGCTCGTCCTCGGCCACCACGGCTCCTCCCGTCGTACGGCATCGACCGCGGGCATCCTCGCACCCCGTCCGGCGCGCCCACAACGGCATCGGACGCGGGCCCGTTTGCGCGGCGCGCGCCGGACCCGGCAGGGTGCGGGTGTGCCCACCTTGCTGATCGTCCACCACACCCCGTCGCCCAACTGCCAGGCCCTGTTCGAGGCCGTCGTCTCCGGCGCCACGGCACCCGAGATCGAGGGCGTCCGCGTCGTCCGCCGCGCGGCCCTCGCGGCCACCGTCGCCGACGTCCTCGAAGCCGACGGCTACGTCCTCGGCACCCCGGCGAACCTCGGCTACATCTCCGGCGCCCTCAAACACTTCTTCGACCAGATCTACTACCCCTGCCTGGACGAGACCAGCGGCCGCCCCTTCGGCTACTACGTCCACGGGGGCAACGACGTCACCGGCGCGGTGCGCGCCCTCGGCTCCATCACCACCGGCCTCGGCTGGCGCCGCGCGGCCGAACCGGTCACCGTCACGGGCGAACCCGGCCGGGCCGACACGGAGGCCTGCTGGGAACTCGGCGCCACCCTCGCGGCCGGCCTCGCGCCCTGACCGGAACGGTCGTAGTACCCCGGTACCACCCCCTCTGCCCCGTTCAGCCCCCAGTACCACGGGTTCGCGGGGTTTCGGCGCCTAGCGTGGCGGATGAGACGTCAGACGTGACGGACGCCGCGGCCCGCCGGAGCACGACGGACGCCGCGGTCCGCGAAAGAGGGAGCCCGGATGATCGAGGCACAACGACTGACCAAGAGGTACGGCGAGAAGACGGCGGTCGACGGACTGGACTTCGTCGTGAGACCCGGCACCGTCACCGGCTTCCTGGGCCCGAACGGCGCCGGGAAGTCCACGACCATGCGCATGATCGTCGGCCTCGACGCCCCGACGAGCGGCTCCGTCACCGTCAACGGGAACCGCTACGCCGGGCATCGCGCCCCGCTCCAGGAGGTCGGCGCCCTGCTGGAGGCGAGGTCCGTCCACCCCGGCCGCTCGGCCTACCAGCACCTGCGGGCGCTCGCGCTGACCCACGGCATTTCGCGCCGCCGCGTCGACGAGGTCATCGCCCTGACCGGGCTCGGCAGCGTCGCCGGGAAGCGGGCCGGCTCCTTCTCGCTCGGCATGGGCCAGCGGCTCGGCATCGCCGCGGCCCTGCTCGGCGACCCGCGCACGGTGATGCTGGACGAGCCGGTCAACGGCCTCGACCCCGAGGGCGTCCTGTGGATCCGCAACCTGCTCACCTCACTCGCCGCCGAGGGCCGCACCGTCTTCGTGTCCTCCCACCTGATGAGCGAGGTCGCCCAGGTCGCGGACCATCTGATCGTCGTGGGCCGGGGACGGCTGCTCGCCGACACGACCGTGCGGGAGCTGGTGCGCGAGGCCGGCGGTGACACCGTCAGGGTCGCCACCGAGGACCCGGGACGCCTGCGCGAGGTGCTCGCCGGACCGGGCGTGGAGATCACCGGGCGACCCGGCTCCGAGGAACTCCAGGTGAGCGGGGTGACGGCCCGGGAGATCGGGCTGAAGGCGGCCGAGCACGGCATCCCGCTGTTCGAGCTGAGCACCAGGGCGGTCTCGCTGGAGTCGGCGTTCATGGAGCTGACCAGGGACGCCGTCGAGTACCACGGCACCACCACCGCCGCCGACCGCACCGGGAGCGCCGCATGAGCACCCTCACCCAGACCACCCCGGCCGCCGACGGCACCGGCGCCGCGCCCGGCCGGCCCGCCTACCGGGTGACCGGACGGCGCGTCCTGGCCTCCGAATGGGCCAAGCTCTGGTCCCTGCGCTCCACCTGGATCACGCTCGGCCTGGGACTGCTGTTCCTCGTCGCCTTCGGCGTGATCGCCGCCTACCGGTTCCAGTCCATGACCGGCTCCCCCCGCATGGACAAGGACTTCGCCCGCTCCACGGCCCTCAGCCTCTCCCTCTTCGGCGCCAACTTCGCCCAACTCGCCCTCGGCGTCCTCGGCGTGCTGGTCACGGCGGGGGAGTACTCCACCGGCATGATCCGCTCCACCATGGCCGCGGTGCCGCGCCGGCTGCCCGTGCTGTGGTCCAAGGCGGCGGTCTACGGGCTGGTCGCGCTGGTCGTCGGCACGGTCGGCGCCTTCGTCGCCTTCCTCGTCGGCAGCCGGATCGTCTCCGACACCTCCGCCGCCCTGACCCTCGGCCACGCGGGCGTCGTCCGCGGCCTGTTCGGCGCGGGGCTCTACCTCGGACTCGTCGGCGTCATCGGTACGGCCCTGGGCGCCCTGCTGCGCTCGGTGGCCGGCGGCATCTCGGTCCTGGTCGCCGTCTTCATGCTCGTCCCCGGCCTCGCCTCCCTGCTGCCCGCCTCCTGGCAGGACGACATCACCCCCTACCTGCCGAGCAGCGCGGGCCAGGCGATGTACGCCCTCACCCACGACGCCACCACGCTGTCCCCCGGCGCCGGGCTGCTGGTCTTCCTCGGCTGGACCGCGCTGGTCCTGGCGGGGGCGGCGTACCGGTTGCGGCGGGGGGACGTCTGACGGGACCGCCGTGACCGCCCTGTCTCCCACCGCGCCCGTACCCGGGCCCGCGGCCCACACGGAGGACCTCGGCGCCATGGGGCCGCTGGTCGCCCGGCTCGGCCGGGCCGGCCGGCGGCTGCGGCACGCCGACCGCGCCCGGCCCTGGGCGCTGGACACGGCGGTGGTGGCCGTCGTCTTCCTGCTGTTCTGTCTGCCGGACCTGCTGCACGGCGGCGTCGTGGACGCCGGGGGACCACGCCGGTTCCGGCTCGCGTTCACCCGGCTGCCGCTCGCGGCCATGCTCGCCGTGCAGACGGGCCTGGTGCTGCCGCTGCTGTGGCGCAGGCGCCGGCCCGCGACGGCCTTCGGCGCCGTCACCGCCGTGTTCGCCCTCCAGTGGGCCCTGGGCGCCGCCCTGCACGCGGACGTCGCCCTCTTCGTCGCCCTGTACAGCCTCGCCCTGCACGGCCGGCCGCGCGGGCTGCCTCGGGCCTGCGCGGTCATGGCGGCCGTGCTGGCCCTCGTCGCGGTACGGGTGTCGGCCGTCGTCTCCGTGACGGACGCGCTGTTCTTCCTGCTGAGCACGACCATCGCGGCCCTCGCGCTGGGCCTGGTGATCCGCATCCGCCGCGCCCAGCTCGCCGCGCTGCGGGACCGGGCGGCACGGCTGGAGACGGAGCGCGACCAGCGCAGCAGACTGGCCGCAGCCTCCGAACGCGCCCGCGTGGCCCGGGAGATGCACGACATCGTCGGCCACCACCTGTCCGTCGTCATCACCCTCGCCGACGCGGGCGCCTGCGCCACGACAGCCGCCGCGGATCCCGGGCGCGGCGCGGAGGCCCTGAGACTCATCGGCGACACCGGCCGCCAGGCGCTCGGTGAACTCCGCCGCGTGCTGGGCGTGTTGCGCGACGTGGACGCCCCGCCCGCCGGCCCCGAACTCAGCCCGCAGCCCGGCCTCGCGGACCTCGACGCCCTGTGCCGAGGCGTGCGCGCCGCCGGGCTCGACGTCGTCTACCGGACCACCGGCCGCGTCGAATCCCTGGAGGAGGGAGTGCAGTTGACGGTCTATCGGATCGTGCAGGAAGCCATGACGAACACCCTGAAACACGCGGGCACCGGTACCCGCGTGGACCTCGCGATCGACGTCGAGGACACCCGGGTCGGCATCCGGGTCCGCGACACCGGCGACGCCGCAGGGGAAGGCCGGCGGCCGGACGGCCACGGCCTGTCGGGCATGCGTGAGCGCGCGGCGCTGTACGGCGGGCACGTCAGCGCGGGTCCCGCCCCGGGCGGCGGCTGGACCGTGGCGGCCACCCTCCACCTCACCCCGCGGGAGGGCGCACCGTGACCACCGTGCTCATCGTGGACGACCAGCCGCTGCAACGGTACGGCTTCCGGATGCTGCTGGACTCCGTGCCCGAGACGGAGGTGGTCGGCGAGGCCGCGCAGGGCGCGGAGGCCGTGCGCAGGACCGCCGAACTGCGCCCGGACGTCGTCCTGATGGACATCCGCATGCCCGGCATGGACGGCATCGAGGCGACCCGCCGCATCGTCGCCGCCGGGGCCCGTTCGCGCGTCCTCGTGCTGACCACCTTCGACCTGGACGAGTACGTGCACGCGGCCCTGCGCGCCGGCGCCAGCGGATTTCTGCTGAAGGACGCCCGTCCCGACGAGCTGCTGGCCGGCATCCGCGCCGTCGCCGGAGGCGACGCGGTGATCGCCCCCGCGCTCACCCGCCGCCTCCTGGACGAGTACGCCCGCTACGGCTCCGCCCGCGCCGACGACCCCCGCGTCGAGGGCCTGACGGAGCGGGAGCGCGAGATCCTGGTCGCCATCGGCCGGGGCTGGACCAACGGGGAGATCGCCGACCGCCTCGTCCTGTCCGAGTCCACGGTCAAGACCCACGTCGGCCGTGTCCTGGCCAAGACCGGCGCCCGTGACCGCGTCCAGGCGGTGATCTTCGCGTACGACCTCGGCCTGGCCCGGCCCCAGCCGCGCTGACGCGGGGTCCGGGGCGTGACCGTCGTACCTCTCGGGGCCCGGGCGTACCCCCGGCGTGCCACGGCCGTGCCCCGGGGCGTCCGGCAGCGGTGCCCCCGGGCGTCCGGCAGCGGTACACCTGGGCGTCCGACGGCCGTGCCCCCCGCATCCTTAGCCCGGACGAGTGACCCGTATCCGCCGGGAAAACCGGGCGGGTCTCATGAGCCTCCCGCCCGGCGGCCGTTCACCGAAGGCTTCGTGCCCGGCGCCTGGTCCGCCCCGTCCGGCTCCGTACGGGGCCCGGACGGAGGTGCGGGGCCGGTGGCACTGGCCCACGATGGACGCGGGTCGCGTCCCGCCGACGCGGCCGCGGCCGTGGTACGTCGTCGAGCCGAGGGAGCGTCGGATGCGAGCGGACGGCACCGCACCCGGGCCCGCCCCTGGCGGTCCGGACCCAGGGGATGTGCTGCGCGGCTGCGCGCGGGACGTGCTGGAGGTCGCCGAGGGCATCCGCGCGGTGTCCGAACGCACCGCCGCCACCCTGTTCGCCCCGGAACTGACCGCCGCCGTCCGCCGCCGTCCCCGCACCGGCCTCGCCGCGCGCTGGGCGGTGCTGCGGGCCCTCGCCGCGAGGCAGGGCCTCGGCGGCCTCGCGGGCCCGGCCCCCCGGGGCGGCCTCCCCCGGGCGCTCGGCCTCGCCGGCCGGGCGCGCGGCGCGGAGAACCTGGCCGCGCTGGTGGCCCTCACCTCTCTGCGCCTGCGCATCACCGCCATCCTCGCCGACCACCCCGAACTCGCGCGCGCCCCCGGCATGCGCCTGCTGACCCGGGCCGTCACCGCCGACCGCGACCAGGACGCCGTACGCGCCCTGCGCACCCTGCTCCGGGACCGCACGGCCCAGCGCGCCCTGTCCGGGCTCGCGCCGCTGATATCCGAACTCCTCGCCGTCCACGCCCTGTCGGGCGGCCGGCCGGAGAGCGGCGGCACCTCCGAGGGCGGCGCCGAGGCCGTCGAACTCGCCGACCAGCGGCGGCGGATCATCGCCACCGAGGGCTCCGTCCTCGGCTTCCTGCGCAACATCGAGGTGCTGTCCACCGACGGGCGGGTCCTCGTCCAGAACGTGCGCGGCCCCGACGGCGTCGTCCGCTACGTGGTCCAGGCGCCGGGCACGGCCCCCGGCCGCCCCCGCGACGACGCCCCCCAGGATCTCGTGGGCGCCTGGCGCGACCTGTGCGCCACGGACTCCCCGTACACCCGCTCCCTCGTGCACGCGCTGGCCGTCCACGGCATCCCGCGCGGCGCCGAACTCGCCCTGATCGGCCACAGCGAGGGCGGCAACGCCGTCCTGAACCTCGCCCAGGACGAGGACTTCTGCCGCACCTACCGCGTCACCCACGCCATCGCCGTGGGCTCACCCTCCCGCGACCGCAAACCCGCCGACCCCCGCACCTGGGTCGCCACCGTGACCAACCAGTACGACCTGGTGGCCGCCCCGGACGGCCTGCCCGCGGACCCCGTGACACCCAGGGACCCGGCCACCCGGTACCACGTCGAATACGCCGGTCCCACCCGCGAGTTCCCCCTGTGCCACCGCCTGCACGAGTACATCGAGCACCTCAGGACCCTTCTCCCCGAGGCCCGCGCGGACCTGGACGAGGCGTTGACCCCCTATCGCGGCCCGGTCGTGCGCACCCAGGCCTACCAGCTCAAGGACCACGCCCACCCGCCCGCGGGCCACCCCTTCCTCACCCTCGCCACCGCACCCGTGCGCACCGCGGTGGGCCCGTTCGACGTGCCGGTGCGGTACTACGACTCCGCCGCCGCGCACCTCTGCTTCCCCGTCGACCCGGCCGCCGCCCGGAGCCTGCTGCCCGACGCGGACTGGCTGACCCCGAGCCGGCTCGGCACCCGGGCCCTCGCGGTGCTCTCCGTGCACGAGCACCGGTGCACCACCATCGGCCCGTACACCGAGATCGCGCTGTCCGTCCTGGTGGACGACCTGTGGCAGCCGCGCCCGTACGACGCCGTCACCGATCTGCTGCGCCGCGTCGACCTGCGCCGCACCGGCCGGTACGTCCTCTCGCTCGCCGTCACCACCGAGGCCGCCCGCGTGGTCGCGCGGGAGGTCTGGGGGCAGCCGGCGCTCAGGATGCGTGCCGAGGCCGACCTGACGGGCCGGGAGATCCGGGCCCGCTCCGAGGACCTCGGGCTCCTGGTCGAGGGCCGCCTCGGACCGGGTGTGCGCTGCCCCGACGCGGACCGGGCCCTGTACGGCCGCCGGGGCACCGGCACGGTGCGCACCCTGGTCCGGGCCCACGGCAGACTCCGGCTGTACGCGGGCGCGGGCGTCCGGGTACGGCTCGACACCGCGGCGGCCGAGCCCCTCGCCGGGCAGCTGCGCCGGCTCGGCATCGACGCGGCGCGGCCCCTCTTCGTGCTGGCCTGCCCGCAGTTCATGGCGCACCGCGGCGGCGGCGCCGTACTCGCGCGCTGAAGACCCTTACGGACCAGTCGAGTTGGGAGTCCTCATGGTGATCGAGTCCGAGTCCTCTCGGGCGAGCGCCGCCCAGGCCGACGAACTCCTCGCCCACACCGGACGGTTGCGGGCCGACGCCGACCTCATGGACGGTTATGCCCGGCGCCTGCGCACCATCGCCGCCACGCTCGGGACCTGCTCGACGGCACCCGGGTGGAGCCGTCCCGCCCTGGAGCGGCAGGCGGCCGCGTGCGCCTCGGCGGCGACTCGACTGCGCGCCGCCGCCGAGGCGTTGCTCGCCCACGGGCGCGCCGACCGGCCGACGCGGGGCGCGATGTCGGTGTCCTAGCGGCCCGCGGGGCTCAGTCGGGCTGTTCCTCGGAGCCGGGCTTCGGCCGGGCGCGGGTCCAGGAGGGGTCGACGACCGGGAGGGGGAGTGGGTGAGGGACGCGGGGAGTGGTGTGACGCATCGGAATCCTTCGGACTGTTGGGGTTGGTCCGGAACGGTGGGTCGTGGAGCGGGTGGGGCGATCAGCGGGGGTGAGGAGCGGGGGTGAGGAGCGGGGGTGAGGAGCGGGGTGGGTCAAAGGGCTTGGACGGACCGTAGTTCCGCCCAGACGACACGGGCCGGCCGGTCGGACGGGAGGTCGACACCCCAGCGGAGGCTCAGCGCCTCCACCAGGAGCAGCCCGCGCCCGTGCTGGTCCTCGGGCCCGGGGCGGCACGGCACCGGGAGCGCGGCGCACGTCTCCCCGGCGATCTCGTCCGCCACCTCGATGCGTATCCGTGTGGCCGTGCGGTGCAGCCGGCAGCCGATCCGGGCGCCGCCCGCGTGCACCAGCGCGTTGGTGACCAGCTCGGAGGTCACCAGGACCGTGTCGTCCCGGGCCCCCTCCGGCACACCCCAGACGGTCAGCAGGTCCCGTACGACCCGCCGGGCGGCGCCGACGGACAGGGAGCGGGCCGGCAGATCGAAGGCGGCGGCCGACGGCGTGAGCCGGGCCTCGGGGTTCGACCGGTCCGTCTTCTCGTGGAACGCGCCGCTCCCGAGCGGCGCACCGCCCTCGGACGGCGCCCCTTTCGCGCGCGGCGCGCCTTGCCCCGAGCCCGGACCGTCCGCGATGGGCGACCGGTCCGTCCCGGCGTCCTGGGGCGGGCCGTGGGGTGGTCGGGGGAGGGAGGGCGGAGCCATCGCCGTGCGCCTTTCGTCCGGCCTCGCGTGGGGTGCGTGCGGCCGTGCGTGGTGGGGGGGTGTCGGCCGGCCGATCGCGCGCAGCAGACGGCACACCGCCCCGGACGAGGCCGTGCCGCGGGCCGGTCCCCCGACCGGCCACGCCGCCTGCCCCTCGGTCGGCCGGAGCAGTCGCCCCACTTTCCCACCTGCCAACAACCGCTCGCAACCTGCGAGTTGAAAATGGCAGTCGTTCGTGTGCATGCTGCCTGCGTGGGGTACGCACGCGCGTGAGTGCCCGGAACGACGGTGTGCGCGGGTGACTCTGAGGCCTGCTCCCGGGGGTGGGGATGACCGCGGAGACCGACTGGGGCGGCGCTCCTTCCGTGCTGCGCATGATCCTCGGCCGGCGGCTGGAGGAACTGCGGATCCGGGCCGGACTCGGATACGCCGAGGCGGGCGCCGCCATCGGCGTCAGCCACTCCACGATCCGCCGCATGGAGGCCGCCAAGGTGGCCCGGCTGCGTCTCACGGACGCCGAGAAACTGCTCCAGATCTACGGCATGACCGACCGGCACGAGATCGACACCTTCCTGCGCTCCGTGCGCGAGGCCAACAAGCGTGGCTGGTGGCACGCTTACCGCGACGTCATGCCCGCCTGGTGCGCCGCCTACTTCAGCCTGGAGCAGGCAGCCGACCGCATCCGCGGCTACGAGAACCAGTGCGTGCCCGGCCTGTTGCAGACCGAGGACTACGCCCGCGCCCTGCTCCGCGCGACCGACCCGAACGCCTCCGCCGAGACGACCGAGCGCCGGGTCGCCCTGCGCATGCGGCGGCAGCAACTCCTGGCCGGGACCGAGCCGCCGCGGGTGTGGATCGTGATGGACGAGACCGTGCTGCGCCGGCCCGTCGGCGGCCCCGGGGTGATGCGGGCGCAGATCGACCACCTGGTCGAGCTCGGCCGATCGCCCCAGGTGACCGTGCAGCTCATGCCGTTCGCCCACGGCCCGCACCCCGCGATGGCCGCGGCCGCCTACCACCTCTTCCGGTTCCGGGCCCGCGAGCTGCCCGACCTCGTCTACGTCGACGGCCTGCTCGGCGCCGAGTACCTCGACCGGCCGGACCACGTCGAGGCGTACCGCGAGGCCCTGGACCGGCTCGCCGCCCAGGCCGCGCCCGCCGCGCGGACCGAGACCCTGCTCGGCGCGATCCGCGCGGAGCTGTGACGCCCGCGCTCCCGGGTACCGTGACCCGGGTGTACGCCACCCGAGTCGCCCGCCATGTGCACGCGCCCCCGCGGGCCGTCTACCGGGCCCTGACCGACCCCGTCGCCATCGCGCTCTGGCGGGTTCCGGACGGGATGACCGCGCGGGTGCGCGCGTTCGAGGCACGGGAGGGCGGCGCCTTCCGGGTCTCGCTCACCTACGACTCGGGCGGCGCCGGCAAGTCGGGCGGGCACACCGACACCTACCGCGGCCACTTCACCCGGCTCGTCCCGGACATCCTGGTCGTGGAGGTCCTGGCGTTCGAGACGGACGACGACGCCCTCGGCGCCACCATGACCCTGACGACGACGCTCACCCCGGCCGGTGACGGCACGGACGTGGAGATCCTGCACGAGGGCGTTCCCGACGCCGTGCCCCGCGCGGACAACGAGCGGGGCACCCGCATGGCCCTCGACCGGCTCGCCCGGCTGCTGGAGGAACGGTAGAACCGGATACAGGACCGGATCGGCACGGTGCCGAGGCCGGAAATCGACGCAACCCTTTCAGGCGTGCCGTACGCCCGGAATGAACCATTAACCACCGGAACCACTCTCGCCGAAACATGGTCTTACCAGCCGTCAACGGACGGGATCGGCCCGTCCGTCAGGAAACCGGGGGAACGAGACACATGTCCGTCCGCAACCGTACGACCCTGTTCACCGCCGTCGCCCTCGCCGCCGGCCTCAGCCTGGCCGCGGTCACGCCCGCCCTCGCCCGACCGGCCACCAGCCACGCCGCCGTCGCCCGGGGCGACCCGCGCAACGTCACCCAGCACGTCGCCGACTTCTACGGCGCCTACATCGACGCCGCCTGGGCCGGCGAGGACAAGGCCGCGGGCGCCGAGGCCAAGGCCCTGCGCGCCTTCTACCTCACCCCGGCCGCCCAGAAGAAGGTCGCCGCCTACGAGGCCGAGGAGCACGCCGACGGCATCCTCTTCGCCCAGAACGTGCCGGTGCGGTGGCAGGTGGCCTACACCGGTTCGGGCGCCGGCCACGCCACCAACCGGGTGACGCTGACCTGGAGCGACGGCCCGCACGCGGAGGTCACCCGGATCGACGTCCAGTCCGACCTGCGGACCCTGAAGATCACCGACCTCAGGCCGGCCGACTGACCGGACGGCACCGCCGTACGACCCGCTCCCCCCGGAGCGGGCTACGGCCCTTCGGCGCCCGTCGCGTCCTGGCGTACGGCCCGCCCGTGACCGTGGCCATGACCGTGGAGGCGGTGCCGGTCGGCCGGTGTGCGGTGCAGCGCGATCATCGCGGCGTCGTCGTCGAGGCGGCCCCCCGCATGGGCGAGCAGGTCGCGCCGGAGGTGGTGCAGCAGGGCCTCGGGGCTGTCGTCGGTCCACCGCGCCACCCGCTCCGCCAGCGGATAGAACCGGCCCAGGGTGTCCCGCGCCTCCACCACCCCGTCGGTGTAGAGCAGCAGCGTGTCACCCGGCTCGAAGGAGAAGACGTCCAGCGTGTGCTCCACGGTCGCCGGGACGGCCTGCACGCCGAGCGGCGGCGAGGGGTGCAGGCTCGGCATCGTCACCACGTGCCCCGGGCTCAGCAGCAGCGGCGGTGGATGCCCGCAACTGGTCATCCGGGTGATCTGGTCCCGGTCCGGGATCTCCACCAGCAGCGCGGTGGCGAACCGCTCACCCGCCTCCTCCTCCGGCTCCATGTCGGCCGTGTACCGGGCGATGCTCTGCTCCAGCGTGGTGACCAGGTCGTCCAGCCCGTGGTGCCGGTGGGAGCACTCCCGGAACGCGCTGAGCAGCAGCGCGGCCTCGCCGATGGCGGGCAGGCCCTTGCCGCGGACGTCCCCGATCAGCACTCGTACGGCGCCCTCGCAGCGGGTCGCCGCGTACAGGTCGCCGCCGATCTGCGCCTCGTCCTCCGCGGCCAGGTACAGCGAGGCGGTCCGCAACGGGCCGATCTGCTCGGGCAGCGGCCACATCAGCACGTGCTGTGCGGCCTCGGCGACCGTGCGCACCTGGGCCAGCTGGGCCTGCCGCCGCTCGCGCAGGGCGCTGTAGAGCACCACCAGGACCGAGAGCACCGCGAGGGTGATGATCTGCACGATGTGGTTCGAGGTGCCGATCCCGCCGTGGGTGAAGGCGATGACGATCTGCGCGAGCGTGGCCAGCGCACCGATGGCGGCCGTGGTCCGGGGACCGGCGAGGGACGGGGTCAGCGCGGGCGCGATCACCAGGGCCGGGCCGAGGTGGATGCTGGCCGGTGCCTGCATGTCCACTGCGGTGATCACCACGATGAGCATGATCGGCAGCAGCAGCAACGCGTGCGACGACTGCCAGAACCGCCGGCCCCCCGCCGTCCCGAGCCGCAATCTCATGCCTACCAGCGTGCTCCCGGCGGGGTCGACCGGCCACTTACACCCGCGGCGCGTCGGCCGGGGGGGAGGGTCGGCGTGTTCGGGCCTCCGGGGCGGCGCCGGGGGCGCTCTCCGGGCCGCCGGGAGCACGCCCTCAGAGCTCCATGGACGGCACGTCGTCCAGAACCTCGGAGTACCTGATCCGGGGCTCGTCGCCCCCGCCGCGCGCCCACCGCACCGCGGTGTCGCCCCGGTCGCCCCGGGTACCCGTACGGACCCCGGCGTCCGCCCAGGCCGTCGGGGCAGGGTGGCGCGAAGGGAGGGCCATGAGGCACAACGGGGAGGAGACCGCGTCGGCGCGGCGGCAGGACGTCCCGGAGATCACCGAGTTGCGTCTCGCGGCGGACGGGACACAGTCGTGTACACCGGACGGCCCGGGAGCACGGCCGCAGGCCCCGCCGGGACGGGGGACGCAGGGGCAGGCCCCGCCGGGACAGGGGACGCAGGGGCAGGCCCCGGCGGGTGCGGGGGCGTGCCCGCGGGTCCCGTCGGAACCGGGGCCCCGGAAGCAGGTCCCGTCGGAACAGGGGCCCGGGAAGCGGTCCCGGGGCGGACCGGGGGCGCGCTCGCAGGCCCCGTCGGAACACGGGACACAGGTGCGGGCCCCGGGCGGCCCGGGAACGCGGCCGCCGACCCCGTCAGGGCACGGGACGCGGCGAGTGCCGGACGGCCTCAGGGGCCCGGAAGCCTCGTCAGGGCACGGGACGCGGCCGCGGCCCGCCTCGCGGGACGTGCCGCAGCCCCCGCTCGCGCACGGCACCCCCGGCAGCCCGCGGGGAGCCGAGGCCGGCGATCTGCCGCACGACCGCAGTCAGGCCATCCTGGAGGCCGCCAAGCAGATCGGCGCGCTCCTCAAGCGCGCGGGTCACCCCTTCGCGCTGGCCGGCAGTGTCGCGGTCTACGCGCACGGGGGCAGCCGGTACCTCCAGCACGACGCCGATTTCTGTGTGCTCCCCGACGACGCGGACGCCGTGGCGGCGACCCTGCGCGAGGCCGGGCTCGCTGTGCGGACCCCGCCGGAGGACTGGCTGGTGAAGACCACCTGCCAGGGGCAGAACGTCGACATCATCTTCGCGCTGGCCCACGAGCCCGTCACCAGGGACATGCTCGACCGGGCGCATGTCCTGCCCGTCGACTCGGTGCTCATGCCGGTGCTCTGCCCGACCGACCTCATCCGCAGTCTGATCAGCGCCTTCTCGGAGCACTACTGCGACTTCGGGGCCGTGCTGCCGGTGGCCCGCGCCGTGCGGGAGAAGGTCGACTGGGACGTCGTCCGCGACACCTGCGGGGACGAGCCGATGCCCGCCGCTTTCCTCTTCCTCCTCGAACGCCTGAACGTGATCGAACCCCGTGAGGACCGGCCATGACCGACGCCCCACCGCCGCCGGACACCCAGCTGGACTACCGCGTCGCCCACCTCGCCGAACGCCTGGCCGCGGGAAGGCTCGGCGAACTCGGCGTACGTCTCGAACTGCGCGGCGACACCGTCCTGCTCACCGGCACCGTCCCGTCCGCCGCGTGCCGGGACGAGATCCTGGCCACGGCGCGCGAGGAACTGCCGCACCACCCGGTGCACAGCGACCTCCTCGTCGCCGGCACCTCCTCGCCCGACCACGGAGAGGACCTGACATGATCCGCGTCGCGGCCGTCGGCGACATCCACATGGGCCCCGACAGCCAGGGCACGCTGCGCCCCTCCTTCGAGACGCTGCCCGAGTGCGCCGACGTGCTGCTGCTGGCCGGCGACCTGACCCGGCACGGCACCCCCGAGGAGGCCGCGGTCGTCGCCCGGGAGATCAAGGACCTCGGGGTGCCCGTGGTCGCCGTACTCGGCAACCACGACCACCACGACGAACACCCCGAAGAAGTCACCGCGATCCTCCGGGACGCGGGCGCGCACGTCCTGGAGGGCCAGGCCGTCGTCGTCACCGCAGGCGACGCGCGCATCGGGGTGGCCGGCACCAAGGGCTTCGGCGGCGGCTTCGTGGGACGCTGCGCCGGGGAGTTCGGCGAACCGCTGATGAAGGAGTTCGTCCGCTGCACCCGCCGCTGCGCCGACGCGCTCCACGCCGCCCTGAAGGACCTGGAGCAGTCGGCCCCCGACGTACGGATCGCGCTCACCCACTTCTCGCCCGTCCCCGACACCCTCGCCGGGGAGCCGCCCGAGATCTACCCCTTCCTCGGCAGCTACCTCCTCGCCGAGGCCATCGACACGGCCGGCGCCGACCTCGCCGTCCACGGCCACGCCCACGCCGGCACGGAACACGGCATGACCAGCGGCGGCATCCGCGTCCGCAACGTCGCCCAGCCGGTGATCGGCCAGGCCTTCCACGTGTACCACCTGCCCGGCCGCCCGGAGTGACACGGGCGGCAGGCCGCGTCCCCGGCGCCGCCCGGCGCCGTCACCCGGGGCCGCCGTACGGAGTGCGCGAGCCCCTCCCCGAGACGCGTCTCGCGACCGTGACACCGGCCGGCGCGGGCGATGTCCGTCCCGCCAGGGTCGTACGACGCTCAAAGCGCTGTACGCGCGCGGTCGTTGCCCCCCGCGCGGGATTCCTCACCGGCTCCGCCCGGGTGCCGTTTACGGGCGCCCGCCCCGGGCTACGCGGACCATGGCCCCGAAGGAAGCCGTCACAGGTGAAGGAGGGCCGTCATGGCCGGAGACCAGCACGGACGCGCATCCCCGCCGGCGCACCGCGCACACCCCGCCCGCACCCCCAGCGGCACCGAGCCGGCCACCGCCCGCAGCGCCCTCGGCCTGCGTCTGACCCTGTCCGCGCTCTTCCTCCCCCTCTTCGCCGCCGCCACCGTGGGCTTCGCCCTGTGGTCCGCGCACCGGAAACCCGGCGACAGCCCCGGCAGCGGCCCGTTGACCGCCCTCGCGGTGGTGTGCGGAGTCCTCGCCCTGGCCGCGGCCCTCGACCTCGTACGGGTGATGTCCCGCAGACGGCGTGAGCGCGGCACCACCACCGACGACCTCGGTCAGGCCGACGCGCACTGACCGGCGCGGGACGAACGCGCCGGTGGCGCGCTTTGCGCGGCGTTGGCCGGACGCAGGGCGTGAATATGCCAACCGCACGCTACTGAATGCGGGATTCCGGGTGCAGTCTGCACACGTACCGCCCGCCCCGCCGTGTCACGAGGTCCGGAAGCCTCCCCGCGCACGGCGGGGCCGGCGTTCGCGGGGTCAATTGCGTTGCGGTGGGGCCGGTGCGCTCGGTGAGCTGGGGTCATGGACACCACGGCGGGCGGCATCGAGCGGGCGCGGCGAGCGGGGACCGGGCGAGCGGGCTCCTGGCGCGGCCCCGCGGTGCTCAGCGCCCTCATGCTCGCCGCCTTCACCTTCAACACGGCGGAGAACCTGCCGGTCGGCCTCCTCGACCTCGTCTCGCGGAGCCTGGCGGTCTCGCCGGCCGCGGTCGGCCTCCTCGTCACCGGTTACGGCGTGACGGTCGCCGTCGCCTCCGTGCCGCTCGCCCACGGTACGCGGGCGGTGCCCCGGCGCCATGTGCTCACCGGGCTGCTGGCCGCGCTCGTCGTCTCCAGCCTGCTCGCCGCGTCGGCGCGTTCCTACGGGCCGCTGCTCGTGGCGCGGCTGCTCACCGCGCTCGCGCAGGCGCTGTTCTGGGCCGTGATGGGACCGGTCGCGGTGGGCCTGTTCACGCCCGAGGTGCGGGGGAGGGTGGTCGGGGCGCTGTCCGTCGCGGGTTCGCTCGCCCTCGTGCTCGGCGTGCCCGCCGGTACCTGGCTCGGCGGGCACAGCGACTGGCGGGTGCCCCTGGGCGCGCTCGCGCTGCCGGGGCTCGTCTCGCTGGCGACGATCGCGGCGCTGCTGCCCGGCTCGCCCCCGGAAGCGGAGCCCGCCGCCTACGGGACCGGCCCGGACGCCCGCCGCTTCGCGACCGTGCTCGCGGCGGGGAGCCTGTCCGCCACCGGGGCGTTCACGGGATACACGTACCTCGTGCGGTTCCTCGGTGACGTGAGCGGGTTCGCGCCGGGCACCGTGGACGTCCTGCTCGTGGCGTTCGGCGCCGCGTGCCTGGCCGGGGTGAGCGTCACCGGGGTGCTGCTGGACCGCTTTCCGCGCGCCGTGCTGACCACCGCCGTGGCCACCCAGGCGGTCGGCATGCTCGGCCTGTACGGGGCCGGCGCGCATCCGGTGGCGGCGGTGGTGTTCCTCGTCCTGATGGGCGGCGCCCTCGGGCCGGTGTTCATGGCCACCCAGAACGAGATGCTGACGTGCGCGCCCGGCCGTACCGACATCGCCCTCGCGGCCAACTCCGGCGCGTACAACGGCGGCATCGCCGCGGGCGCCGCCCTCGGCGGACTGGTCCTGCCGCTCGCGGGCGCGCGCGGCGCCTTTCTCGCCGGCGGGCTGCTGACCGCCGGGGCCTGCGCGGTGCTGCTCGGCGGACGGCTGTCACATCCGTAGGCCGGCCGGTGTCTTCATGTCGTACACGCGGGAATCGCGTGCGGACGTACGGCACAACGGCGTACGAGACACGACATACGGCATACGACATACGGCATACGACGCACAAGGAGAACAATCATGGCGCTTCGCATCCCCAAGGCCGAACTCCCCGCCGAGATCGAGGAGAACATGCTCAAGCAGCTCGGTGCCGTGCCCGAGAACGTCGAGGTGACCTGGCACAGCCCCCAGGTCGCCCGGGACAACCTGGAGTTCGGCGGCAGGGTGGGCGCGTGGGGCGACGCCGACGCGGGCCTGAAGTCGTACGCGCACATGGCCGTCGCCGCGCAGGTCGGGTGCAGTTGGTGCCTCGACATCGGCTACTTCCAGGCGCGGAACCAGAACCTGGACCTCACCAAGGCGAGCCAGGTCCCCGTCTGGCGGGACTCGGACGTGTTCACCCCGCTGGAGCGGGACGTGATGGAGTACGCCGAGGCCATGACGAACACGCCGCCGACCGTCACCGACGCGCAGTACGCGAGCCTGCTGGAGCGACTCGGCGCGCCCGCGATGGTCGAACTCACCGCCTACATCGCCTTCGTGAACCTGGCGACGAGGGCCAACGTGGCCAACGGCGTCACCTCGCAGGGCTTCTCCGCCGCCTGCGAGATCCCGCTCGCCGTGCGCCCGGAGCGGCCCGAGGCCGCCGACCGATGACCGAGGACCCCTTCGTCGCCCATCGCAGCCTGCTGTTCACGGTCGCCTACGAGATGCTCGGCTCGGCCGCCGACGCCGAGGACGTGCTCCAGGAGTCCTGGCTGCGCTGGGCCGCCGTCGACCGGACGGGGGTGCGCGATCCGCGGTCGTACCTCGTGCGGACCGTCACCCGGCAGGCGCTCAACCGCCTGCGGACGCTCACCCGAAGCCGCGAGGAATACGTCGGCGAGTGGCTGCCGGAGCCGCTGCTGACCAGCCCGGACGTCGCCGAGGACGTCGAACTCGCCGAGAGCGTCTCCATCGCGATGCTCACCGTGCTGGAGACGCTCGGGCCCGTGGAACGGGCGGTGTTCGTGCTCCGCGAGGTCTTCGACGTGCCGTACGCCGAGATCGCCGAGGCCGTCGGGAAGTCCGCGGCAGCGGTCCGGCAGATCGCGCGCCGGGCCCGCGCCCACGTGGCGGCCCGGCAGCCGCGGGTCCGGGTGAGCCGCTCGGAGCAACAGGCCGTGCTGGAAAGGTTCCTGGCCGCGCTGCGCACCGGGGATATCCAGGAGCTGATGGCGGTCATGGCCCCGGACGTGGTGATGGTCGCCGACGGCGGCGGGCTGGCGTCCGCGGCCCGGGTCCCGCTGCACGGGGCCGAACTCGTGGCGACGCTCCTGTCCCGGGTGGACCGCTCGGCGTCCAGGACGACGGCCGTATGGCTCAACGGCGCGCCCGCGGCCAGGATCGACACCGACGGCCGACCGGCCACCGTGAGCCTGGTGGTGGCGGACGGCCGGGTCACCCGCATCTACGCCTCGGCGAACCCGCGCAAGCTGACCCGGCTCGACGAGCCGGTCGCCCTCGCGCGGTAGCCCGCCGCGGCCTCGGCTGTCGCCGTGTCGTCCTGCCGACAGCATCCGAGTCGGATGACGTGACCGACGGGGGGAGAGGTTGCCTTCACGTCCCTGTTTTCCGTTCCGTCCGCCTGTGGGGCTTCCCACCCGTTAAAGATCTTGACGACCGTGGTCCGGATCGCTGAACTGTCCCCCGGGCCGTGCGACCACGCGGCCCGGGGGAATTCCGCCGGCATTCACCTGGTGATGCCTGAAACGGGTGGGCAACGGGAAAAGCCTCGTACGGTCGATCACCGACGCGGGGCGAAGGGGGCGATGTGCATGACAGGTGCGTCGAAGACGAAGGTGACGGGCTGTCCCGTCTCATGACCGCTGAAGGACATCTCGACCGGCTCCGTCCATCGGCGGCCCGCCTCGCCCGGTTCACCGGGCGCACGCTGCGCGGCGAGTGGCACGCCATCGTCGTCGACCCGGTACGTCAGCTCGCCCGGCGGGGGCTGTCCGGGCTGCTGCTGGCCTTCGTCGCGGCGTTGGGTGTCATCTTCTTCCACGACATCGCGCAGCACGCCACCGGTGCGGTGTGGGTCACCCGGCTCGGTGGCGTCAAGGCCGACCTGCCGCTGTGGCTGTCCCTGCTGCGCACCCCGGTGTCGCTCTACGTCCCGGCGCTCGACCTCCCGGTCTGGGCCGGCATCACCCAGCTGTTCCTGGCCTTCGCCCTCGCCGAACTCACCCTCGGCCGCTCCCGCACCCTCGCGGTCGCCTACGTCACCACGCTGGCCGGCACCCTCGTCGCCCGGCTGATGATCGCGGTCGGGCCGGGCTGGTGGGGCCTCGGTCTGCCGGCCGCCTGCGGGCACGTCCTGGACACCGGGCCCTCGGCGGCGGTCGTCGGCCTGTTCACCTATCTGTCGGTCATCAGGCGCGCGCCCGTGGTCTTCACGCTGACCGGCGGTTCGATGGTGTGGGAGTCCATCGCCGTCCCCAACCTCGCCGGCCGCGAGCATCTGATCGCGGTGGGCTCGGCCGTCGTCCTCGGCCTGCTGCACGGCCACCGGGACCGGCTGCGGACTCTCGGCCGCTCCCTGCTCCCCACCCAATCCGGTCGACCAGCCCCTACGGCCTCTACGGCCTCTACGGCCTCTACGGCCTCTACGGCCTCTACGGCCTCTACGGCCTCTACGGCCTCTACGGCCTCTACGGCCTCTACGGCCTCTACGG